>JALVQZ010000072.1:14055-17839 GCA_027036355.1 Acidimicrobiia bacterium
TCACGGTGACCGACGATCAGGGTGTCGTGCCGGTGTACCAGTCCGGTGACGACGGCGACGGTGTGCTCGAGCCGGGCGAGGCGTGGACCTACTCGGCGACCGGGACGGCGGTCGCGGGCCAGTACGCCAACGTCGGCAAGGTGACGGCGACCGGGCCCAACCAGGAGCCCGTCTCGGCGACCGACCCGTCCCACTACGTCGGCGTCTCCAATCCGGCGATCGACATCGTCAAGACGCTGACGAACGAGGGAGGGTTCGTGCCCCTCGGCGGCACCGCCACCTTCGAGATCGTGGTGACGAACACCGGTGACGTCGATCTGACCGACGTGACGGTCACCGATCCGCTCACTCCCGCCTGCGACCGGTCCATCGGCGCCCTCGCCGTCGGTGCATCGAGCACCTACACGTGCGACGCGACGAACGTGACCGCCTCGTTCACCAACGTCGCCGACGTGGTCGGTACCGGGCCACAGGGCGAGAAGGTGACCGACACCGATCCGGAGCCCGTGACCGTCGTGGCGGCCAGCGGTCTCATCGGTGACACGGTGTGGCATGACGTCAACAAGAACGGCAAGCAGGACCCGGGGGAGAAGGGCATCGCCGGCGCCAAGGTGAAGCTCACGAACCTGGACACGAACGAGGAGTCGTTCCAGACGACGAACTCGGACGGCAAGTACCTGTTCTCGGCGCTCCCTGCCGGCCGGTACCGCGTCGAACTGGTCAAGTCGTCGGTGTCGGGCGAACTCACGACACCGGGGGTCTTCACCCCCACGCTGGCCGAAGGTGAGGCCAGCCTGACGAACGACTTCGGTCTCGCCGATGCGCTGCCCAACACGGGCATCGACACCGACGTGCTGCTCTTGATGGCCGCCGTGCTCCTCGCCGGAGGCGCGGTGATGCTGACCGTGACCCGCCGCCGCGACGATCTCGTCTGAGCGGCCTTCGACACCCGATGTGGGGGAGCGTTCCGGCGCTCCCCCACATCTCGTCGAGGGAGTCGATCGAGCGCGTCGAGGCGCCGTAGGCTTCCCTCGTGCTCTCCTCCCGCCTCGCAGCCAGGATCGCCCGTGACGGCCCGATCCCGTTCGACGAGTTCATGGCCGTGTGCCTGTACGACGAAGAAGAGGGATACTTCGCCGCCGGTCCCCTCCGCTCGGTCGCGGCCGGGGACTTCCTGACCAGCCCCGAGGTGAGCTCGTGGTTCGGCACGATGATGGGTCGGTTCGCCCTCGAGCTGAGACGTGGGTCGGGCCACCCCGACCGGTTCCGGGTGGTCGAGGTCGCGGCGGGATCGGGCTCCCTGCTCCGCCCGCTGCGCCGAGAGCTCCCCGAGGGGACCGAGATCGACGCGATCGAGGTCTCCGCCGCGGCGCGGGCGGCGCTCCGCGACCTCCTCGGCGACGAGCACGTGCACGCCCGGATGGATACCCTCCCCTCCCGGTTCGATGGGCTCGTGATCGCCAACGAGCTGCTGGACAACCTCCCGGTCGCCGTCGCGGTGCGGGCGGCCAGCGGCTGGGAGGAGCGGTGGGTCGGCCACGACGCCGGCGGGTTCCATCTCGTTGCCGCTCCCTGCCGTCCGGAGGTGGCTCGATGGTGCGATCGGCACGCGGGCGCGGTTCCCGTCGACGGCATCGTCGAGGTCCAGCTCGCGGCCGGCGAGTGGCTCCGCGCGGCTCTCGGTCGGCTCGGTCGGGGTGCGGTGGTGGTCATCGACTACGGAGGGACCGCCGACGAGCTCGTCGGGAGGCGCGCACACGGGACGCTCCGCACCTATCGCGGCCACCATCTGGGTCCCGATCCGTTGCTCGAGCCGGGTGCCAACGACATCACCGTCGACGTCGACTTCGGGGCTCTCGTATCGGTGGCCGAGGACGCCGGTGCGGTGACCGAGCTGACCACCCAGGCGGCCTTCCTCGAGGATCTCGGCTTGCGGGAAGAGATCGAGCGGCTCCGCCGGCGGGAGCGCGAGCTGGCTGCCTCGGGCGACACGATGGACCGCCTCCGAGTGCGTGCGGAGGTGACCGACGCCGAGACCCTGCTCCACCCCCGAGGACTGGGGGATTTCCGGGTCCTCGTGGCCCGCAAGGGCTGACGCGCGAGGGGGCGCCCCGGGGGCGCCCCCTCGCGTCGAGTCCCTCTGGGCTCGGTCAGTCGGTGTCGACCCTCAGGATCGTCATACCGACCTCGGTCGTGCCGTCCGAATGCGACACCGCTCCGAGGTACTTGGTGTCGGCGGCCAAGCCGCTCCAATCCACCTGGACGGTTCCGGTCCCCCCGAGGGTTGCCGTCGACGGCGCCGTGATCGTCGTGTTCCCCGCGTCGGGTCCGAAGGCCCACGAGAACAGCGTGTAGTTGGCGTCGGGTCCGTCGGTCTGCCATCCATGGACCGCCACGAAGTACGTGGTGTCCCCGGGCTCGGGGATGTTCACCTCCTCGGCGGACGTGCCCGAGCCGCTCCCTCCGACGAAGCCGAAGGTGCTGTCGAACACGTACAGGTCGAGGTCGTCGTCGCCGTCGGTGTAGTCGTCGAACAACGAGATGCGGGCGTAGTCCGAGCCTGCAGGCACCGACACCGCGTGCCAGGCGATCCCCGTGCATTGGAACGGGAACGTCCCGAAGTCGCAGGTTCCGAAGGCCGTGTTGATGTCGTTCGCCGGATCGTCGTCGACCGTGCCGGGCTGCATGTCCGCGGGGACGAGCCCCTTCGGCGTCGGTGCGTAGTCGCCGGCGTAGCCGAAGGTCACGTCGAACGACACCGACCCCTCGGTGCCCGTGCCGAGCAGCTCATCGGGAGCGGCGATCGCCACGGGTGTGACGACGAGCGGACTACGGACCGCGTGCGGCCCATGGGTCCACGTGAGCGACCCGAAGGCGGCCTCGTCGAGGACCGCGTCCTCGGTCACCGTGAACGTGACCGCATAGCTCGCCGACTCGCCCTCGGCGAGGGTCAGCTCCGCGGGAACGACCGTGACGTCGACGCCTGCCGGTGCCTCCACGGAGACCTCGTACGTGGCCGCGGGGCCGACGTTCGTCACCGTGCGGGTGACGGTCTGCTCGCCGGCGAGCTGACCGACGCTGATCGACGGGTAGTTGAGGTCGCTCGGATCGATCGAGATGCTCGGGCAGTAGCTCGCCTGGAGCTGCCCGGTGCCGCAGAGGAACCCGAGCCAGTCGATCCAGCCGGCGTCATAGACGAGTCCCGGATCGAGGGCCGAGGTCGGAACGACCTGGCCCGCTCCGTAGCCGAAGGGATCGCCCGGGATCGGGTTCCCTCGGTTCGTCGTCTGCGAAGCCGTGGTCATGAGCGCCGACTTGATCATCATCGGCGACCAGTCGGGATGAGCCTGCGTCATGAGCGCGGCGATCCCGGCGAGGTGGGGGCTCGACATCGACGTTCCGCTGAGGAAGTCGAAGTCGTTGCCGCCGTACCCGGCCGGTGACACCGCGGCGAGGACGTCCACCCCGGGGGCCATGATGTCGGGCTTGAGCAGGTCGCCGCTGGCGAGGGCCGGACCCCGCGACGAGAACGCCGCCACGGACGGTGCTTCGATCGACTCGAGGACACCGCCGGCGATCGTCGCCGTCGCTCCGGCGGTCTGGGCGTAGGACCGGATCGCCGCTCCGGCGACATGGTCGACGTGCAGCGTCGGCACGGCGTGGAGGTCGGCGTTGATCGAGTTGGGTCCCGTGTTGGCGTGGATCATCCCGATCCCGCCGGCGCGGGCCACCTCGGCGCTCTTGGCCACCCGTGCGATGGCGCCGCGGTCGCAGACCACGATCT
>JALVQZ010000073.1 GCA_027036355.1 Acidimicrobiia bacterium
CACCCCCGCAGCCGACACCGACACGGCACAGCCTGCGGTCTCGGTGAAACCGATCGTGCTGACCGTCGCCGCTGCCGTCGAGTCCGGCCAGGCGGTCCCGGTGGTTGCCCTTCAGCCGCAGGTGATCCCGGTCGGGGCGGCGTCTGAGTCCGAGTCGGTGTTGCAGGTGACGGTCCGGTTCGGGTCCGTCCGGTTCGTCGAAGGATCCGTCGAAGCGCCGGTCGTCGGGGCGGCGTCGACATCGTCCCTGACCGACGACGAACTCGTCGCGGCGGTGACGGCAGCGGCAACGACGGCTGCGTGGATGTCGGGGCATCTGAGCGTATCTCGGAGCGAAGGAGACGTCGCATGAGAATCGATGTCCTCGAGGACGCCGGCGACACCACCATCACCAAGACGTTCTACGACGACGGTGTCCAAGCCGACCCCGGGTCGGTGACCGTCGACGTCGCTCGAGCCGACGGAACGGCGCTGGTCACCGGTGCCGCCGCCGGCAAGTCCGGATCCGGGACGTCCGCGACGTTCAGCTACACGCTGCAGGCGTCCTGGCTGACGCAAGTCGACATCCTGACGGTCACGTGGACCCGCGCCGACACCGGCGGGAAGCTGAAGGACACCGTCGAGATCGTCGGTGATCTGCTGTTCACCATCACCGAGCTGCGGGCGTTCCACGACGACGACCTGGCGGACACGACCGTGTGGAGCAACGACGACATCGCCGCCGCCAGGCTCCGGATCGTCGACAGCTTCGAACAGATCTGCGGCGTCAGTTTCGTGCCCCGCTACCGCCGCCGGCAACACGCCGGAGACGGCACGTCGAAGCTGATCGTGGAACGACCGAAGATCACCACCGTCCTGTCTGCCGTCGACTCGACCGTCGACGTCACCGCCGACGCCACCCCCGACCCGCTGCTGCCGGTCATCTACCACACCGACGGCACCTGGACAGCCCCGACACCGTCAGACCCGCTGCCGATCACCGTCGCCTACCGGCACGGCTGGGAAACCGCCCCCGAAGAGATCCGCCGGGCAGCCCTCATCCTCGCCCGCCGGCAACTGATCAAGGACGTCACCGGAGCCGGTGTCCCCGACCAGGCGTCGTCATGGAACGACGGCACCGGACAGTTCGTCGCGTTCGCCGCCAACGACCGAACCGGCAGATGGTTCGGCATCCCACCCGTCGACGTTGCCCTGCGCCGCTACACGCTGAGAGCACCCATCGGATGAGCACCATCACCGTCAACGTCTTCAAAGACGCATACGTCGCTGCCCTCCGCAATCGGCCCGGCCTCGCCGGCGTCACCATCTACGACGCCGACGAAACCGCCTCCGACGTCGACCGGGAAAGCATCATCATCGGCGACTGGGAAACCGACGACGAATGGCACGCCATGGGCGGCCGCCGCCTCGAAGTCATCAACATCACCTGCAACATCGTCGTCCGCAAACCCGACACCGCCAAAGCCGCCCGAGACCGCGCCGTCCAACTCCTCACCGAAGCCAAAGACGAACTCCTCACCAACCCCACCGTCGGCGGTGTCGTCAAAACCGCCTTCGTCGCCTCCCACAAAGGCCGAGAAGGCAACGCCTCCGACGGCGGCCGCGAATGCGAAATCGAGTTCATCGTCACCGCCCAAGCCGCCAACGACTAGGAGCAACCGATGCGTTGGATCAACGTCTCACCGTGCCACCTGCACCTCGACGGCCACATCGTCGAACCCGGCGGCACCTTCACCGGCACCCCACCGCGCACCTGGATCCGATCCGGCGCGGTCCGGCCCGCCAAGAAGAAGAAGAGGACCAAACGATGACCGTCCTGATCGACTGCAAACTCTGGCTCGACGGATACGACCTGTCCGGAGACATGAACGCCCTGCGCCTCGACGCCACCCGCGACGCCGTCGAAGCCACCACCTTCGGCAACACCTCCCGCGTCTACCGACCCGGCCTCCGCAAAGCCTCCTTCGGGCACACCGGCTACTTCCAGTCCGACGGAGCATCAGCCGTCGACGACATCCTCCGCACCTTCCACAACGCCACCAGCCCGAAGATCATGACCATCGCCCCACCCGACGGCACCGCCGGCGGCATCGCCTACTCGTTCCAAGCCGTCTCCGCCACCCACGGCCCCTTCGGCGGCCAGATCGGCGACATGGCGAAACTCGAGATCGCCGGCGAAGCCACCGGCGACGCGGTGCGGGCAACGATCCTCGAAGACGGCGTGACGTCCAGGTCCGCGTCCGGACAGTCGACCGGGTATCAGCTCGGCGACATCGCCGCCGGTGAGCAAGGCTACGCGGCGCTGCATGTCATCGGTGTCACCGGTTCCCCAACGTTGGACGTCGAGATCGAATCCGACACGTCCAACACGTTCCCTGCCCCCACGTCGCGGGGATCGTTCACGCAAGCCACCGGCCTCGGAGCCCAATGGCTGCCGATCGGTCCGACCATCACCGACACCTGGTGGAGAACCAAGTGGACGTTCGGTGGCACCGGATCGGTCCTGTTCGTCGTCACCTTCGGAATCAACTAGCAAAGGAGCAACATCGTGGCATCCATCGTCCTCCAAGACGCCTACTTCCAGCTGAACGGCGTCGACCTCAGCGCCTACGTGCGTAGCCTGACGTTGACGACCGGCAAGGACACCCCCGAGGACACCGCCATGGGCGACACCTCGAGGTCGTTCCTGTCGGGGCTCAAGAACGGCACCATCACCGTCGAGTTCAACGAAGACGACGCCGCTGGCGCCGTGTCAGCGACGCTGTGGTCCGTGTACACGGCCACTTCTCCGGTGGCGTGGGTCGTCAAACCCAACGGGTCGGTGACGTCGACCACCAACCCCGCCTACTCCGGGTCGTGCATCATGACCGACTTCACACCGGTCGGTGGGGCAGTCGGCGACACCGGCAAGAACGATACGTCGTTGCAGATCACCGGAGACGTCACCCGCGCCACCTCCTGATGGCCGTCACGAAGCTGACCGCCGCCGACGCGATCCAAGTCGACGGGCTCGCCGAATCGATCCGGGGCCTCAAGAAGGCCGCCGACGATCTGCCTCGGATCGTCACCGGAACCGTGAGGCGACTCACGAAAGAGATCATGTTGCCGGCGGCTCGAGGACGATGGGCGTCTCAGCCGATCCGTCCGTCGCAGGCGACGTCAGCGATCACCGCGTCAGCGACACAACGCGCTGCCGGGTTGAAGCTCAGAGCGTCCGTCCATCCGTACGCGTACGGCGTCGAGTTCGGATCGAAACGGTTCCGACAGTTCCGGCCGTGGCGCGGGAACCGGTTCACCGTCGCCGCCGGATCGGCGACCGGCTACGTCGTCCAAGACGCCATCCGCGACAACCTCGCCCGGTTCGAGGAACGCTGGGAGGGAGAAGTGGTCGATGCCATCAGACGCCGCGTTCTCGCCTAACCCGCACAGGGTCAACCTCGACACCGTCACCCTGGCGGAGCTCGCCACCATCGGTGACGTCACTGGCCACACCCTCGCCGACATCATCGACCTGCTCGACAACACCACCGAATCGGTCCTGAACCAGCCGCCGGCGTTCATGCTGGCGCTCGTCGCCATCGACCTGGCCCGCCACGACCAGAACCCCGACGACGCAGGAACGATCCGGCTCGCTGATCTCCTGAACGCCTGGAGCACCGATGGCCAGTAGCTTCCGGAAAGACCTGCTGTTCCGGTTCATGGGCGACCCCAAGTCGCTGCAGCAGGCCTCCCGCGCCGCGCAGCGGTCCCTCGGCGGCGTCGAACAGGTGTCGTCGAAAGCGTCGTCGGCGATCCGTGGGATCCGCCGCGCCGCGCTTGTTGTGGGCCCGGCGTTGGCGGCCCGAGAGATCGTCCAAGGCGTCCGCCTGGCCGAAGCCCTCGACTCGCAGTATCAGACCACCGCGAAGATCATCGAGGACACCGGCGGCGCAGCGCAGGTCACCGCCGAGCACGTCAAGACGATGGCCCGCGAGATGGCGTTGGCGACCGGCATCCCGAAGGAAACGGTCCTCAAAGCCCAGAACATCCTGCTGACGTTCAAAGAGATCCGCAACACCGTCGGTGACGGCAATCAGGTGTTCGACCGGGCCACGAAACTGACGGCCGACATGGCGGCCGTGTTCGGCGGATCCGCCTCGGACGCTGCCAAACAGCTCGGGAAAGCCCTCAACGATCCGATCACCGGCCTCGGCGCCCTGTCACGGGTCGGGGTGCAGTTCACCGACCAGCAGAAGGACCAGATCCGGACGCTGGTCGAAACCGGCCGCACCCTCGAAGCGCAGAAGATCATCCTCGACGAGATCGAGTCGCAGGTCGGCGGCACCGCGGAAGCGTCCGCCGACGCGACCGCGCAGATCGCCCGAGCCTGGGACGAAGTCCAAGAAGCCATCGGCAACGCGGTGCTGCCGTTCATCCAGGAACAGGCCCCCAAGTTCATCGCCGCGGTCAACGCCATCGAGGACGGCACCGCAGGCATCAACTTCGAACTCGGCCGTCTCGAGCTCGACAAGGCCGCCAACCAACTCGACTTCTTCGGTCGCATCACCGGCAAGTACACCGACGGGCTCGAGGATCTGCAACGGGCTCAACAGACCGGGCTGCTGGTGGCTCGCGACTACATCCGGGCGATCAAGGACGGCGTCTCACCGACCGGAGCGTTGGCGAACGCGGTCGCCACGTTGACTGTCAACTCGCAACTCAACGAGACGGCACTCGGTGAGCTGCAGACACGGGTCGGGTTGACCGACGCTCAGATGAAGCTGGCCGTCGACCGGGCCCTCATCTACGCCGACGCGTTCGGTTTCACCACCGACCAGATCGCTGAGCTCAATGCGTTGACCGCCACCTACACGGACACGTTGTCGGTGCAGGAAACCGCCGCGGCGCAAGCAACCGACCGGGCCGACGCGCTCGAGGCTGCATGGAAACGTGATCAGGAAGCCGCCGCCGACGCCTCCGAGGCAACCGACGACCTCACCCGATCGACGAAGGACCTGGCCGACGAGATGAAGGCCCTCACCGATCCGGTGTTCCGTGCCGAACGCGCCACCGACGCCTACACGCGGGCGCTCGCCGACGCCCGAGCGGACGGGAAACTCACCCAGGACGAGATCGAAACCGTCACCGAGAAGTTCGTCGACATGCAAGCAGCCGTCGCCGCGATCGACGCCGAGAACGTCGAAGCGTTCAAAGACGCAGCAGTCGAAGCCCTCGGTTTGACCCGCACCGAAGCTGACAAAGCCGCCGGTGCGCTCTCGAGTCTCGGTCAGGTCGACACGTCGCCCGGGTTCCGAGCCATGCAGGACCTCGTCAGCCGCCTCGAAACCCTCTCCGGCCGTCCCATCACCATCGACTTCTCCAACATCCGGTTCGCCACCGACGCCGAAATCGAACAGGCCGTCTCCCGAGCCATCCTGTCGATGCAACGACGCGGCACGATCAAACCGGTGATGCTGTGAGCGTCTCCTTCGACCCGAACGTCACCCTCACCGTCGAGGTCGCCTTCACCGACGACCCGCTGACCGAAACCCCAACCGGATGGGTCGACATCACCTCATGGGTTCTCTTCATCGACACCTTCCGCGGCCGCCGGTCCGCCACCTCCACCGTTTCCGTCGGTGTCGCCACCGTCGTCGTCGACAACCAAGACGGCCGCTTCAACCCCCTCAACACCACCGGCCCCTACGCACCCAACGTCCAACCCCTCAAACAGCTCCGCATCACTGCGGTCCACAACTCGGTCACCTACCGCATCTGGTGGGGATTCATCGAATCGTGGTCCACCAGCTACGACCACGCCGGCAACGTCTCGACCGTCACGATCCGAGTCGCCGACGCGTTCAAGATCCTCGCCCTCGTCTACGCCGGCGGCACACTGAAACTGCAGGAACGCTCCGACCTGCGCATCGGTTCGCTCCTCGACGACGCCGGATGGATGACCGGATGGCGTGACCTGTCCACCGGCGACGTCACCATCCGCGACTACGTCCACGCCTGCCAACCCGTCCTGCAAGCCATCCGCCGCATCGAAACCACCGAAGCAGGACTGCTGTTCGTCAAAGGCAACGGCGACGTCGCCTTCCGCAACCGTGATTCACGGTCGACCGCGGCGACCGTCGCGGTGTTCGAAGCGGACCCGGCGACGATCAACAACCGGTTCGACAGCCTCGGGGAGATCGCGTTCGACGACGCCGACCTGTGGAACCGCATCGAGGTGACCGCCGAAGGAGGCACCGCCCAGGTCGCTGAGAACACGGCGTCGCAGACCGCCTTCGGTACCAGGACGTTGAAGATCAACGACACGCTGCATGTGTCCGACGCTGACGCGGCGACTGCAGCGTCGACGCTCCTCACCCGATACAAAGACCCGCAGGCGCACGTCACGTCGATGACCCTCAAACCGCAGAACGACCCCACGGGTCTGTGGCCGCAGGCGCTGGGTCGGGAGATCAACGACAAGATCGCGATCGTCCACGGGTCGGCGGTCGCCGGCGGAGCGTTCACGTCGTACTCGTTCATCGAAGGCGTCGGCCACCTGATCGACCCGAAACAGCCGCTGTGGATCACCGAGTTCGCGACCTCCGGGTTCGCATAGGAGCCCCATGCCTACCACCGACGGTCTGTTCCGTTCATCCGACTTCTGCGACGGGTCGGTCATCACCCGTGTCATCGCCGACGAATCGGTCATCTCCCTCAAGTTGGCGTCGAGCATCCAGTCCGACAACTACGTCGCCGAGTTGGCCGGGTGGAAGATCGAACGCGACACCGGCAACGCCGAGTTCAACGACATCACCGTCCGCGGCGACATCGTGGCGGCGAACTGGGACGGCGGCAGCGACCTGTCCGGCGGGAAAGACACCGGCGCGACCGCCGGGTTCTTCTTGGACTCGTCCGCCGGCGCCGCCCAGTTCCAAACCATCTACGCCGAAGGCGGCGAACTGGGCGACCTCGACGTCACCGGCGACCTGACCCTCACATCAACCGGCACGATCAAGACGGCTGCCTCCGGCAAACGGATCGAGATCGCGTCTGACTCGTTCAACCGGCTGTTCTTCTACTCCGGCGAAGCGACCGAAACCAGCCCGGGAACCATCGAGATCAACGCCCACACCTCCGGGACGATCTCGACAGCAACGATCCGACCGCCAATCACGAGCAGCGAAACCGACCCCCCAAGCATCTCCCTGCAGAGCGTCTCGGGCGCCAGGTCGATCGTGCTCAACGGCAAAGACAAGGTCGACGTTCTCTCCGATCTCGTTGTCGGCAACGACCAGATCCTGGCCTCAGATATCGGCACCGCAGCGGCGCCTTCCATCGCGAGCTTGGCCGATACCAACACCGGCATCTGGTTCCCGGGCGCCGACACGCTCGGGTTCTCAACCGCCGGCACGAACCGCATGACGATCGACTCCGGCGGTGCGGTCATCATCCCCAACGAGGTCCAGGTCGGTGACGGCTCCGCCACGGACCCGTCGTTCGCGTTCAAGGACGACGGGTCCGTCAACACCGGCTTCTACCGTCCCGGTGAGAACCAGATCGGCGCCACCGCCGGAGGCACCCTCCGGTTCGCCATCACCACCACAGAGATCCAAGCCCGCGGCGACAACGGCGCACACTTCTTCGACTACGCCCCCGTCTCATCTGGTGGTGGCGGCATCGCAGCCAAATGGGTCAACATCTCCGGATCCATCTACCGGCTCGACATCAACTCGTCGACCCGAGCATCGAAGATCATCGACCCGCGACCCCGCTTCGACCCGAACCGCATCTACGACCTCGAACCCATCACCTTCGCCGAACGATCCAACCCCCAAGGCGGCCACTACTGGGGAATCGTCGCCGACGACGCCGACCAGCACATGCCCGAACTCGTGCAACGCAACTCCGACGGCGACATCGTCTCCTTCGACTACGAACGACTCGTCGTCCCCCTCCTCGCCGCCGTCCAACACCTCAACCATCGGGTCACCCAACTGGAGGAACGATGACCACCGAAACCGTGTCGGTGAACGACGTCATGGACGTCCTGCAAGCCCGAGCCAAAGACGACCGACTCATCGCCGAGATCATCCGCGCAGCGGTCCTCGAAGTCCGGGCGGCGAAGCTCGAAGCACAGATCGCAGCAACCAGCGAGGCGGCCGATGACGCATCCTGAACGCCGGAACGTCGACCAGCCCGACCATACCGAACTCGCGGTCCGGCTCGAAGCCGTCGAGGTTGCCCTCGAGGAGCACGTCCATCCGGAAGTGCGGCACATCGCCGACGCCCTCTGGGGCCCGGAGCGGGACGAGATCGAAGGCGGCGGACGCCGCGAAGACCTCGGGTTGGTGAAACGCACCGGCCGCATCGAAGACTCACAACGTCGCATCGAAGACAAACTCGACCGGCTCATCAGCTCCGACCGTGGCCTGTCCAGATCCGACTGGGTGAAGATCTGGACAGCCATCATCGTCGCCATGGGCGGCGTCGCCGCCGCCGTCCTCCAAGGCATCCCACGATGATCCTCTGGCACCCCGACGCCGAACGGTACCCCGTCCCCGACCGCCCTGGGAAACCATGGGTCGGCGGGTCAGGCAACCCCAAACTCGTCCTCCACACCTGGGAATTCACCGGCCGATGGCCCAACTACGGCCCCGCACCGCACCTCACCTTGTGGCCGAGACCGTTCTCCCCAACCCCACAGCTCCGCCAACACATCCCATTCGACCGGGCCGCCTACTCGATGCGCAACAACGCCGCCGAAGACGACCGCAACACCTGGCAGATCGAAATCGCCGGCCGCGCCCGAGACACCCACAACTACCCCGACGAATGGTACGAAGACGTCGCCAACGCCATCCGATTCTTCACCACCGACCTGGCGGTCCCGGCCGTCTTCGCCGACTTCACCACCATGCGGTCCGGATGGGACGCCCCGCAGCGTCTCACCTATCGACAGTGGGACCAGTTCGCGGGGATTCTCGGTCACGGTCACGCTCCGGCGGAACGACCCGACGGGACGCTCCCGCCAGACGTCGCCGACCGGGAAGCCCACTGGGATCCGGGACGCATCGACGCCCCTCGGCTTCAACGATTCCTCGAGGAGGACACCATGCCTGCCATCTCCGACGTGACATGGAAACTGTGGTTCGAGAAGCTCCGGTCGCTCGAGGGCGACTGGCGTTACTACGCCACGGGCGACGGGACGGTCGAGTTCGATCCGCCGTGGGGTGAAGGCCCCATCGATGGGCAGGCGACCGCCGCCGAACGGACCTATGCGTTCAACCTGGCGATGCAGGACCTCGCGACGCAACGGAACGTCCAGATCGAAACGGAGAAGGTCGACGTCGTCCGGACCGTCCGGATCTTCTGACCTCACCGACAGACCGACGCCGGGCCTGGGCACCGGAGAAAGGCGGAAGTTCTGTGGCAATGATCGACGAACTCGAACGGTACCGGCGTCAGCCGGGTCCTCGATGCTCGATCGGGAAGCTCCAATCGACGCATTCTGACCTGTTCGCCGAGATCGTCGAAGCCCGCGAAGCCGGCTTCGAGATCTCCACCATCACCCGCTATCTGGCTGCCGAGCACGATCTGACCGTGTCGACGCAGCAGCTCGCCCGGCACCTTCGAGGGTCCTGCACGTGTCCATAGTCGACGATCTGGCGGCGTCGCCGGAAGGGACACCGGGCCGCAAGCCCCGACCCAACCATCCGGCCGGGTTCGTTCCCGGCCTGAACACGCAGACCGGGGAGATCGTCGCCCGGTTCGACGAGGCGATGCCCGACGACGCGGTGACGAAACGGCTCGGCGAGTTCCTCGCCGAGTGGGGGTTCGACCCGGACCAGTTCGTCATCGAAGACGACCGCATCGAGATCCGCACCTGGGACGCCATCATCTCGAGAGGCGAAACCCGACGCTTCTACTACTACAAGGCCCGCATCCGACGCCGACCGAAACGGGAGAACCTCGAACGGCTCGTCGCCGAGATCCGAAGGCACCGCCCAGTGAAGCGGCCGGGAACCGGCGGCGAGTGGACGTATGTGGTGGCGTTGGCGGACTGGCAGCTGGGGAAAGCCGACGAGGGCGGCACCGAACGGGTCGTGCAGCGGGTCCTCGCCGGCATCGACGCTGTCGTGGCGGATCTGCGGCAGGCCCGCAAAGACGGGTGGCGCATCGGCCGGCTCGTCGCCGCCGGCCTCGGTGACCTGGTGGAGGGATGCACCGGCCAGTATCCGGCGCAGGAATGGTCCGTCGAGCTCGACCGCCGCACCCAAGTGAAAGTCGCCCGCCGGCTGCTGTTGAAGGCGTTGCAGACGTGGGTTCCGCTCGTCGATGAAACAACCGTTGTATGTGTGCCGGGGAACCACGGCGAGAACCGGCAACGAGGCCGAGCCTTCACGACGCCCGGCGACAACGACGACGTCGCAGTGTTCGAGCAAGTCATGGAGATCCTCGCCGCCAACCCCGAACGGTACGGACACATCGAATGGCACATCCCGGGCGACGACCTGACCGTCACCGTCGACCTCGACGGGCTCGTCGTCGGGTTCGCTCACGGCCACCAAGCCCGCGGCGGCGGCGCAGGGTTGCAGCATACGAAGCTGTGGAACTGGTGGAAGAACCAGGCGCACGGCCGGTCGCTGATCGGTGACGCCGACGTGCTCGTCACCGGCCACTACCACTACCTCGCGGTGACCGAGAACGGCGCACGCACCCACATCCAAGCCCCGTCGCTCGACGCCTCCGACTGGTACCGGGAATCGTACGGCTACGGCACCCGCCGGGGTGTCTTGACGTTCCTCGCTGGCCCTGAAGGATGGCAACGACTCCGCATCCACCGGGTCGACTGATGCGACGCTGGTGGACCGGCTGGATCGCCGCCGGAGCAGCAGCAGAAACGTACGCCATCGTCACCGGCCGCCGCACCCTCACCGACCATCTCCGGTCGCTCATCCACCGCCACCGGGCCGCCTGGTGGGCCGCCGCCGCCATCTTGTCCTGGCTCCTTCACCACCTCCTCGAGCGTCCCGAATGACCGAACCGAACCGCTACACCCGATGCGAACACGGCGGATGCCACTGCCCCGTCTACCGAGGTGTCCTCGTCACCGACCTCCTCACCGGAGACGGCCCGCATCTGAAACGCTGCGACGACTGCGGCCTGCTCCGAGACACCGAACTGATCCCCTGCCTGTCCTGCGTCATCATCCGCCGTCGCGCCTACCAGCAACGCCGCCGGGCACTCATCGCCGCCTGGTACCCACCCAACGAAAGGACCCGCCATGCGTGACTCCCTGATCCGTGCCGCCCGCACCTTCGTCCAAGCGTTCGTCGGAGCGTTCCTCGCCTCCGGTGCCCTGTCCGCCATCAGCGACACCGGCATCGTCGACTGGAACATCCTCAAAGGAGCCGTCGTCGCCGCAGCGGTCGCCGGCCTCGCCGCGCTCCTGTCATGGATCCAGAACGAACTCGAGAACGCCGGCGCCAAACTCGGCCCCAAGTAGCTCGGTCGCATCAGCGGATCCGCACACTGAAGCCCCCACGGTGCGCCCGTGGGGGTTTCATCGCGTGCTATCGGTCTTCGGTTAGGGGCAGGACGCGACGGCAACAGCATCTTTCATCAACTGCCCTGCCTCGAGGATGGAGTCGATTGCCGACTCGTCGAGCCCATCGTTGCCACCGATTGAGAGACTGACAGCTATCTGTTTGGTGCCTGATTGCGCCAACAGCTCGGCTCGTCGGAAGAGCCGGGCCGATTCCTCCAACGTCGGAGGCGGAACGCCCAGCGAATCGATCTGCCCAGCGAGATCGGCAAAGCCATCCGAAATCTCAAAGAGCAGCTTGACCGCATCATCCACGGAGATTCCGCCCTCGCTCAGGGAAAGCATGACGGCTTGCGCTTGGGTGAGAAGGTCGGACGTCAGTCCGGCGACGGAACTCATCTCCCCCGCATAGGCAGGGCAACTCAAGCCAGCCTGCGTCGAAGATGTCGTCTCGGCCGGAGCTGCCGCAGTGGTGGTGGTCGTATCTGGGGGAATCGACGATGCGGCGGCTGAGCTCGTCGACGGAACGGTGCTGACCCCGGTGCTACTACATGCGGCGACGACAAGGAGGATCGGAATCAGCGACTTCACACGTCGAGTGTAGACACGAAGCCCGCGGCGCTGCTCGGTTCAACCCCAGTCGAGCGACTCGACTGCTGCCCGCAGCTTCGCCACCGTCGTCCTCGTATACAGCATCGTCGTCTCCACCCTGGCGTGACGAGCGAACACCGACGCCGCCCGCAGATCACCGGTCTTGTCGTTCACATCAGCGATCGCCGTATGCCGCAACTCGTGCGGCTTCACCGGCCCGATCCCCGCATGATCGGCCACATGCTGAATCCAGTTCGCGATCGTGAACGGATGAGCAAACGCCCGCCGCCGCGCCCCCGGAAACAGATACACATACGCCGAGCGGTCCAGCTCGAGCAGATGCCTCCGCAGCTTCGGATGCACCGGAAGCGTCGCGGTGATCGACCGTTTCCCCACGAACGTGTACCACTCGAACCGATGATCGAACCCGTCCCACCTGGCCTTGGCGATCTCCTCCCGCCGCAACGCCAGGAACAACCCCAGGTAGACGGCGGTCGACATCGGCGGCGGATGATCCTTCGCCGCAGCGAACAGCAACCTCGCGTCACCATGATCCAGAGCCCGACACACACCCCGCTTCTTCGCTGGCACCGGCACCGCCCGCACCGGCCCGTCGATCCGGCCGATCATCTCCCAGTACCGCACCAGCGCCGTCCGGAAGTGCCTCCTCGACGACGCCGAGTTCGGGACGTGGGTGCGGACGTACGCGGCGAGCTCGAGCGCGGTGCACGTTTCGAGGTCCAAGCCTGCGGCGTAGGCGCGGCGGATGGCTCCGTGGTAGGCCCGGATCGTCGACTCGGACAGACCCTCGGCCGTCAGGTGTTCATCGAAGCCATGTCGCATTCCCCTGTCGGGTTCATCGGCTTCGATGGGGCAGAAACTTGAATCGGCGACCGCGATCAACAGTCGGGTTCTGGTCTATGCCGCGGCAGGGATTACGCCGGCAAGGTCGAGCGGATTGACGTATCCCGGATCGATGCCAACGGGCGGCCGGAGGATATCACAGCGACTCTCGTAGCCCGCCCTTCGCTCAGGCCCGCGACCCCTGCCAGAATCGGGTCATGAAGTTCAAGACCGGACTGGTTCTCGGCCTCGGCATCGGCTACGTCCTGGGCACCCGGGCCGGGCGAGAACGCTACGAGCAACTCAAGGCCGCCCTCGACGCCGCCGCCGCCAACCCCCAGGTCCGCAACGCCATCGACGTCGCCGACCGCAGGACACGCACCGTCAGGAAGGTCGTCGGCGACTCCATGGTCACCGCCGCCGGCGCCGTCAAGGACCGAGCCGGCGGATGACGAACGGGCGTCACGCCCCCTCGAGATAGCCTTCGAGCTTGCGAGCCCGCGCCGGCTGACGCAGCTTCGCCAGGGCTTTCGTCTCGATCTGGCGGATCCGCTCACGCGTCACCCGGAAATGGGCGCCGACCTCCTCGAGGGTCCGCACCTTCCCGTCGGCCAGCCCGAAACGCATCACCAGCACCTGGCGCTCACGTTCGTTGAGGTCCTCCAACGCCAGGTTCAGGTAGTCCTGGAGGAGCCGGAACGACGCCGCCTCGACGGGCACCTCGGCCTCGGTGTCCTCGACGAAGTCCCCGATCGTCGAGTCGGCCTCCTCCCCCAGAGGCGTCTCGAGCGATACCGGGTCGAGGGCGATGCGGCGCAGCTCGGTCACCTTCGACGGCTCCAGCTCCAGTTCGATGGCGATCTCCTCGATGGTCGGCTCCCGACCCAGTTCCTGCATCAGTGTCCGCTGGGCCTTGGCCAGCTTGTTGATCGTCTCGACCATGTGCACCGGCACCCGGATCGTCCTCGCCTGATCGGCCAGGGCCCGGGTGACGGACTGGCGGATCCACCAGGTGGCGTACGTCGAGAACTTGAACCCCTTGCGATAGTCGAACTTCTCGACCGCCCGGATCAACCCCAGGTTGCCTTCCTGGATCAGATCCAACAGCGACAGGCCTCGACCCACGTACTTCTTGGCGATCGACACCACCAACCGAAGGTTCGCCTCGACCAGCCGCTTCCGCGCCCGGTCGGCGAGGCGCACCTGCCGCTCGAGCAGGATGCGTTCCGCGTCGTCGAGCTCGACTCCCGACGCCAGCTTCTCTTCCGCCCTCGCCCCGGTCTCCATCTGCATGGCGAGTTCGACCTCCTGCTGGGAGGTCAGCAGCGGGTACCGGCCGATCTCCTGGAAGTACATCCGTACCGGGTCCGACACGTGCACCAGCTCGTCGGTCGACAGCGCGGTGGCGGCGAGAGCGTCTTCGGAGTCCTCCCGCAGCGGGACCTTGGCCTCCCTCAGCGCCAGGAACACCTCGTCGAAGGACTCGGCGGGGGCGTCGGCGTCCTCCAGCTCCTGCTGGATCTCGCTCATGATCAGGAACCCGCGCTGACGCCCGCGCTCCTTGAGCTCGGCGAGGACCCGTTCGGCTGTTTCGTTCACTCGACCTCTCGCAGTTCTCGTCGCTGCCGCTCCAACGCTATCAAGCGGGCGAACGTGTCGGAATACCTCTCATCGGAGGGGTCGAGCCCGTCGAGCTCGACCCGTAGTTCATCGATTCGGCGTTGAAGGGCACCTTCCTTGAGTCGATTCATCACCGGGGCCGCCTCGGGCAGCGGTCGCCGATCCAAGGCGAGGGACCGCAACATGGCCCCCAACGGGGAGCCGTCGGCGCCGATCAACGATCCGAGGTCGGGCGCCTCGCCGGGGCGGAGACCGGCCAGCGCCGGGGCGATCATCTCGTACGCTCGCCGGTGGTCGGCACGCGTGAACATGTCCGCCGACAGCTCTGCGGCTCGGATCTCGGGATCGTTGGCGAGCAACAGTCGGAGCACCTCCCGCTCCGCCTTCGCGACCCCCGACAACGGCTCGTCGGTGACCACCGGTGGGCCCTGCTCGGGCGCCGGGCGGCCCGCACCGCGCACCGCGGCCTCGACCACGGCCAGCTCGACGCCGGTCCGCCGCGCGACGACCACGGCGTACTCGTGGCGAACGACCGCGTCGGGATGCAGGGAGATCAACGCCGCTGCCGCCCGCACGGCCCGTCCCCGGCCCTCCGCCTCGGAGAGATCGAATCGCTCGAGTTCCCGTTCGATCCGGAACCGCAGCAGCGGCATGGAACCATCGATCGCCTTCACGAGGATGTCGACATCGCCGTCCGCCACCACGTCGGCCGGATCCCGGCCCTCGGGGAGCGCGGCGACCCGCAGGTCCAGGTCTCCCGGCACCGCCTTCTCGAAGCCGCGCAGGGCGGCGCCGGTCCCTGCCTCGTCCGCGTCGAAGGCGAGAACGACCCGCTCGGAGAAGCGACGCAGGAGATCGAGGTGCTCGACCCCGAGGGCGGTTCCACAGGTCGCGACGGCCACCGGCATACCCGCCAGGTGGAAGGCGATGACGTCGGTGTATCCCTCGACGACCACCGAGGCCCCCGACCGAACGATCTCGGACTTCGCCCAGTTGAGCCCGTACAACAGCCGCGACTTGTGGTAGATCGCCGTTTCCGGGGAGTTCAGGTACTTCGGTCCATCGCCCTCGAGGAGCCGGGCGCCGAACCCGACCGCGTCGCCGCGAAGATCGAAGATCGGGAACATCAGCCTGCCCCGGAACCGGTCGACGATCCCGCCCTTGCGGGTCCGGGAGGCGAGTCCGGCGGCGACCATCACGTCTTCTCGCACCCCCAGCTCGCGAAGGTGGGCGACCAGCCGGTCCCAATCCGACGGTGAGTACCCGAGGCGGAACCGGTCGACGATGTCGCCGTCGTATCCCCGCGACCGAACGTACGCCCGGGCGGCGCCGGCATCGGGGCCGGTCTTCAACGTGTCGGTGTAGAAGGCGACCGCGGCCTCCGTCGCGGCGACGAGCGCCTCGCGGCGATCTCGGCGTCGGGAAGCGCCCTTCTCCGGGGTGATCGTCACCCCTGCCCGGCGGGCCAGGAGCTCGACCGCCTCGGTGAAGTCGAGACCTTGGGTCTCTTGGACCCAGCGGAACACGTCGCCGCTCTTGCTGCATCCGAAACAGTGGTACAGACCACGGGCCGGGTCGATCGACAGTGAAGGCGTCTTCTCGGAGTGGAACGGACAGACGGCCATCACCGACCGACCGGAGCGCTTGATCTTCGTGATCTCCTGCGCGAGTTCCACGAGATCCGTGCGATCCCTGACCCGGTCGATGTCGGCCCGCGTGTACATGCCCCGAAGATAGACCGATGAGCGCGGTGGTTCCCCGGACGCGAGGGGAGGGACGCTTCGGCAGCGTCCCTCCCCTCGGATGGCTGTGGCGGTCAGGTGCGGTTGCGGCGAGCCAGGACGGCTGCGGCCTGGAGCCGCGCTCGGTCGAGCAGGTATGCGGCATCGGGGTTCATGGGGCCCTCCCTTCTTCGTCGTGTCTTCGATCGTGTGAACAATGTTCTATGATACTCAACTCTGCCTGTACTATCGTTATTCCATGGACGCTCTTGATCGTACAATCGTCGCCATCCTGCTGGAGGACGCCCGCACGCCGTACCGGCAGATCGCGGCCCGGTTGGGGGTCTCCGCCACGACGATCCACCATCGCGTCCAGCGCCTCAAGGACTCCGGCGTCATCCGGGGCACGCGGATCACCCTCGACTGGGAGGCCGTCGGACTCCCGGTCACCGCGCTGGTCAGCGTCGAGTACGCCGGACCCGACAGCCTCGGCGACGTCGCCGGTGAGCTCGCCGCCGTCCCCTACATCCAGAACTGCTACGCGGTGACCGGCGAGTTCGACCTGCTGCTGACGGTCCGAGCCCGCTCGTCCGACCATCTCGGCCAGCTCCTCGAGGACATCCGGCGGATCGTTCCGGGCCGGAGCAGGACCGTGGTCGTGCTGGCCACCTACTTCGAAGGGCGCATCCCACCCATCGTCGAAGCCGAGCCGGACGGCCACGGCTGAGGTCGGGATCTACACTGGCGACGTGGCCGGTGTCATCGTGTTCCTGCTGATCCTCCTGTTCTTCGGCGCCGTGCTCGGCGTCGCCGCCGCCCAGGGCAAACGGACCAACGCCGCGTGGGCTCGGGCAGCCGAAGAGCTCGGCCTCGGGTTCCGCCCGACGACCCTCTTCGGCCGGCCGCAGATGAAAGGGACCCTCGACGGGCTCCCCGTGGAGGTGTACACCTACTCCCAGCGATCCGGTGAGAACTCCACCACCTACACCCGCTACGCGGTCGCCTACCCGCCCCTCGGCGTCCCGTTCGAGCTCCGCCACGAATCGGGGATCCGCAAGGTCCTCAAGATCTTCGGCATCGGCGACACCGCGATCGGCGACGCACGGTTCGACGATTCGTTCGCGATCAGCACCGACGACCCCGATGCCCTGCGCGCCTACCTGACACCGGCCCGGAGGATGGCGTTGCTGCGCCTCCTCGCCTCCTACCCCGGCCTTCGGGTCTCCGACACCGGCCTGTCGCTGACCACCAAGGGCACCGAGAAGAACGGCGACGTCATCGTCTCGACCGTACGGCGTCTCGTCGCGACCGGCCGCACGCTCACCGACGCCCACCTGTCCCAGCGGCTCGACGAGGCCGTCGAGATCCGCCTCGACGGCGACGCGGGGAAGGCCGCCGAGACCATGCGAGCAACCGTACAGCCACACCCCGACGATCTCGACGGACGGTTGACCCAGATGGAGACACTCAGAGCCGCCGGCGACGTCGGGATCGGCCGGAAGT
>JALVQZ010000074.1 GCA_027036355.1 Acidimicrobiia bacterium
GAACCGAACCCTGCCGATCCTCGTCGCCATCGCCCTCATCACCGCCGCCTGTGGGGGCGGCTCCGGTGGGGGCGACACCACCGCCGACACGGGCGCCGCCGGGCCCCCTACGACGGCCGCGGCGCCGGCGACCGCCGCGGCGGATCCCCCGTCCTCCGCAGGGGGGCTGAGCGCGATCGACGAACTGCCCGAGCTCACCTACGAGCTCGCCTCGACCGGTGACCTCGCCTTCGAACACGAAGGGACCCCCGCCTGCCAGCTCGCCGGCGGCACCGAGCTCGTCATCGACTTCGTCCCGACGAACGCCACCGCGATGTTCAACTACCAGCTCCGTGCCGCCGACTACGACCCGGCGTCCGCGAACTACGGCATCGCCTTCACCATCGAGACCGAGGCGGGGACGTCGCAGGGCAGCGGTTGGATGACCGTCACCACCGCCGAGGGCCCGGACCTCGTCCGCATCCTCACCGGCGAGTTCACCGCCGCGGTGTCCGGCGCCGCCGGCGAGAGCGGCCTCGAGGGGAGGTTCACGTGCACGGTCTGATCCGCCCCCTCCGGGGGGTCGTCGTCCTCGCCCTCGTGACCGGGGCCTGCTCGGGCGGTCCCGGGCCGGGCGCGGGCCCGCCGGTCACGACCGTGCCGCCCGACGCCTCCTTCGTCTTCGGCGACGACGAGGTCGTCGACACCACCCTCGTCGCCGAAGGCGCCGACTTCGACAACGACCAGATCGCCGAGGTCCGCGTCACCGGACCCGTCGACGGCGAGTACCGGGTCCCGGCCCGGTGCATGATCCGGGACGAACCGGGCGGATCCCACCTCCACGCCGCCTTCAACACCTCCTCCGAGGAGGAACCGGGACAGCCGACGCTCACCGTCGTGCTGCGGATCCGCCCCCCGGACCACACCGGTCCCCTCGACCTCGGCCCCGGCGACGCCGAGGTGGCCTACCACCCCACCGGCGGCATCGCCTCCGAGCCGATGGAGTCCCGGATCACCGCCGAGGTCGATCAACGCGTCGACGAGGACGGCTTCCCCAGCGCGGAGATCGCCTTCGCAGGCGACTACCGAGGCGCCCCCGGGGAGGGAACCCTCGAGGGCACGGTCCGCTGCGCCTACTACTGATGACGAGCCACCACCGAACCGACCGCACCATCGATCGTCTGGACCGGAGCGTCCGGGCCGCCGAGCTCCGCTGGCTGGAGACCTGGGTGCGGGGCCCGGTGGACGTCGCGGTCTCCGACCTCCCGCCCCAGGTGGGGGACCCGGCGGCGGACCTCGATCTCCTCACGCCCCGGGGCGACCACCGACGCCTCGCCGAATCCTGGGAGCGCGGGACGGCGGTGCTCGTCTTCCTCCGCGAGTTCGGGTGCCGCTGCGCCTACGAGCGGATGCGACGCCTCGACGGGGAGGCCCGTCGGTTCGCCGGCCACGGCGCCTCGGTGGTGGCGATCTGCCAGGCCGATCCGGTGCGGGCCGCCGAGTTCGCCGCCCTCTACACCGACCGGGTCACGCTCCTGTGCGACCCCGACCTCCACGCCTACGACGCCTACGGACTCCGTGAGGGCACCCTCGCCGAGGTCCTCTTCGACCTCCCGCCCTTCCAGCGTGACCACTCCCGCCGTCGCGGCCTCGAGCTCGTGGAGCGGGGACGGGCCGCCGGGATGCCCCGCGTCGACAACCCGTGGATCATCCCCGCCGAGTTCGTCGTCGACGCCACCGGGACGATCCGCCTCGCCTACCGCTACCAGCACCGCTGCGACCTCCCCGATCCCGAGCTCCTCCTCGCCGCCGTCGAGGAGGCCGAGGACGCGACCCGGCGCCGCCCATGATCAGCCCGATGCCCGCCCGAATCCCCGGCCGATGAGGAGGACCCGATGACGCGAGCGACCCGCCTGCGAGGTCTCGCGCTGGCGACGGCGATGACGCTGCTGGCAGCGGCCTGCACGCCGGCCTCGGAACCGCAGCCAATCACCGTCGACGTGGGT
>JALVQZ010000075.1 GCA_027036355.1 Acidimicrobiia bacterium
ACCCTTGTCCGGGGTGATGATGCTCGTCACGTTACGGACGAGCTGCTCGGCGGAGATCTCCCGATCGTCGAAGAGCGGAACACGAAGGTTCGTGACCAAGGCGAAGGTGACACCGAGCACGACGACGCCCACCATCATCATCGTCAGCTCCGTCCGGCGCCGGCGCATGAGGAACAGCATCGCCGCGACCCCGAGGAACCCGGCGACGAGGCCGCCCCGGTTCTGCAGCCCACCGACCACGATCAGCAACGTCGCGAGTCCCGTGTAGGCGATGCGCTGGTTCGGGGTCACCCGATCCGAGTCCCGCTCCACGAGCCAGAGGAACCCGATGATCATCGCCGCCACCACGCCGATGTTCCCGAGGCGATGTGAGAACAACGGGACGTTGCTGTCGGGTACCTGCGGGCCGCCGGCGCGTCCCATCAACGAATCGAGGACCAACGCGACCGGGTACCACAACAACAGCGCCGGGATGAGCTTGCCGAAGCCCGTCCACCACCGACCGAGTCGTGAGGGATCGGACAAAAGCAGGAACAGCGTGAACACCGCGGTGATGCCGTAGTACCAGATCGCCGAGTCCCGTACGGCATCGAGCCCGTAGGTCGTGACGTTGAGCAACAGCAACAGCGTGCCCCACACCATGTACGTCACCAGCACGAGCAGCGACGGGGACCGGCGAAGGGACCGCAGGATCGGCACCGAGCTGGCCATCATCGCCACGCTGCCCCAGATGATCACGATCTCGCCCACGAACAGCGGCGTTCCGGGGATGTGGAACCACGCCCCCCCATGGTCGGTGAAGAGGTACCACACGAGGAGCGTCGGCAGCGCGACCCCGAAGGACGCCACGAGCGTGGACTCGCGAGTGGGTGCCAGCGTGTCATCGAGCAGGTCATGCGAGACGAGCGGAGCGGCGGTGCGGATGGGTGCGGGGTTCAGATAGGCCCACCGAGCCGCCACCACGGCCCCCAGGAAGGCCACCACGGTGATCCCGGCGATCAGCAGCGTGGTCGTGCTACTCGGACCCTCGGCGATCCCTGCTTGGGCCCAGGCCGGCGCCGGTACCGCGACCAGCAGCGCGGCGCAGGTGGAGACCGCGCCCGCCACGCCGACCATCCGGACGCGACGGCGGCCGGGCGAACTCGGGCGCGGTGCGTGGATCATCTGGCTCTCTCCCCCTGAAACGAAACATGTTGAGCCACGGACGAGCATACCGTACACTACGGTTCAGTGGGGGATCGGTAGGGACGGTCCGGGCACACGGCCTTCTACCGAAGCGCCGGACCGACAGGTACCGTCGCGGAGACAGCGCTCCCCCGACCGCGACGACAAGGGGGAACAGTGAACAAGAGCGCTTTCGTCACCGGCATCACGGGCCAGGACGGTTCGTACCTCGCAGAGATGCTCCTCGCCAAGGGGTACGAGGTCCACGGGCTGGTCCGCCGTTCGTCGACCTTCGGAACCGAACGCATCGACCACATCTACGTCGACCCCCACACCGAGGACGCCCGCCTGTTCCTTCACTACGGCGACCTGACCGACGGGAACTCGTTGAGCCGGCTCCTCATGGACATCGCGCCCGACGAGATCTACAACCTCGGCGCGCAATCCCACGTAGCCGTCTCCTTCCAGAACCCGATCTACAGCGTCGACGTCGACGCCCTGGGCACCTTGCGGCTCCTCGAGGCCGCCCGCCACATCGACGGGGTCCGGTTCTACCAGGCCTCGTCGTCGGAGATGTACGGCAAGGTCGCCGAGACGCCACAGACCGAGACCACTCCCTTCCATCCCCGCAGCCCCTACGCCGCCGCCAAGGTCTACTCCTTCTGGCAGACCGTCAACTACCGTGAGGCCTACGGGATGTACGCCTGCAACGGCATCTTGTTCAACCACGAGTCACCCCGCCGCGGCGAGACGTTCGTCACCCGC
The DNA here is from genome assembly GCA_027036355.1 of Acidimicrobiia bacterium. Classification (GTDB taxonomy): domain Bacteria; phylum Actinomycetota; class Acidimicrobiia; order Spongiisociales; family UBA5794; genus JALSQW01. The sequence goes on from JALVQZ010000075.1 coordinate 1,930, forward strand.
AAGGTGACCCGTGCCGTGACCCGGATCAAACTCGGACTCCAGGACAAGCTGTACCTCGGGAACCTCGACGCGGAACGGGACTGGGGGTTCGCCGGCGACTACGTCGAGGCGATGTGGCTCATGCTCCAGCAGGACGAGCCCGAGGACTTCGTCATCGCCACCGGCGAACGCCACTCCGTGCGGGAACTGTGCGAGACGGCGTTCGGGATGGTCGATCTCGACTGGGAGGACCACGTCGAGATCGACCCGCGCTACTTCCGCCCCGCCGAGGTCGATCTGCTCCAAGGCGACGCCACCAAGGCCCGATCCAAGCTCGGATGGAAGCCCAAGGTCGGATTCGAGGAACTCGTGCGGATGATGCTGGACTCCGACATGGAGCTGGCGCGACGCGAACGGGCCCTCGTCGACGCCGGGCTGATGAGCCTCAGGGACGATCGTCGATGACGACCCAGCTCGCAGACAAACGGGTCGTGATCACCGGCGGCGCCGGGTTCCTCGGGCGTCACGTCGTCGCCGAGTTCGTGAAGCGCGGCGCCGACGTGTTCGTGCCGCGTCGCGCCGACTACGACCTCACCGACATGACCGCGACCCGCCAGCTCTTCGCAGACACCCGGCCCGAGATCCTGGTCCACCTCGCGGCGGCCGTCGGCGGCATCGGCGCCAACATCGAGAACCCCGGCCGGTTCTTCTACGCCAACATGGCGATGGGGATGAACGTCATCGAGCAGAGCCGCATCTCGGGGATCGAGAAGCTGGTGGTTGCCGGTACCGTCTGCTCGTACCCCAAGTTCACGCCGGTGCCGTTCCGTGAGGAGGATCTCTGGAACGGCTATCCCGAGGAGACGAACGCTCCGTACGGGGTCGCCAAGAAGGCGCTCATGGTGATGATGGACGCCTACCGCACCCAGTACGGGCTCAACGGCGTGTACCTCCTGCCGGTCAATCTGTACGGACCAGGAGACAACTTCGACAAGGCGTCGAGCCACGTCATCCCGGCCTTGATGCGCAAGATGCTCGAAGCGGCCGACACCGGCGCCGACCACATCGACGTGTGGGGCACCGGCGTCGCCAGCCGCGAGTTCCTGTACGTCGACGACGCCGCCCGGGCCTTCGCGTTGGCCACCGAACGCCTCGACCGGCCCGAGCCGGTCAACATCGGCTCCGGTCACGAGGTCACGATCAAGGAGCTGGTCCATCTCCTCGCGGACCTGACGGGTTTCGAAGGGGAGATCCGATGGGATCCGACCAAACCCGACGGTCAACCACGGCGGATGCTCGATACGACGAGAGCCAAGGAATGGTTCGGCTTCGAGGCCGAGGTCCCTCTGGAAGAGGGTCTGCGCCGTACGTTGGAGTGGTGGAAGGCGGAAGGTTCGCGAGGATGAGCTGGCCCGCCAAAGCTCCCGTGGTGGGGGTCCCCATCTCCATGACGAGCTACGACGAGGTGCTCGAGGCTCTCGACCGCCGTCCCCGCGACCGCGGTACGGTCGTGGACGTCTGCAACGTGCATTCGGTGATGTCCGCGCGACGCGATCCCGACCTGTTCCGCGCCGTCTCCGCGTCGGACATCGCCACGTCGGACGGCGTGCCGCTGGTGTGGGCGCTGAGGTGGACGGCCCGACCCGACCAAGAGCGAGTCTACGGACCCGAGCTGATGCGGCGGGCCCTGGTCGACGAAGCCGGTCGCGGATGGAAGCACTACCTGTACGGGTCGAGCCAGGAGACGCTGGATGCTCTCGTCGCGGAGATCCGCCGGTTCGCGCCCAATGCGAAGATCGTCGGCGCGTACTCGCCTCCGTTCCGTCCGTTGACCGACGAAGAGCAGGACGTCGCGCTCCAGGCGATCCGGGACAGCGACGCGGACATCGTCTGGGTCGGCCTCGGTATGCCGAAACAGGAGCTGTGGATGGAGTCCGTGCGGGACCGTCTGCCCGGTGTCGCCCTCGTCGGGGTCGGGGCCGCGTTCGACTTCCTGGCCGGCACCAAGGCGCAGGCACCCTCCTGGATGCAGCGGGCGGGCCTCGAATGGCTGTTCCGTCTCCTGCAGGAACCACGCCGGCTGTGGAAACGCTACGTGTGGAACAACCCGGCGTTCGTGTTCCTCCTCGGTTCTCAGGTCGTCCGAACGAAGCTGCGCCGTCAGACGGCCTGAGGGCCGTCGACTCGGCGACCACGGTGCCCGATCACGGCCTGGTACTGAGCGACCAGCCGGGGAACCCCCACCTGCGGTGAGTAGATCTCCTCATAGCGGCTCCGGGCCATCGCCGCCACCTCGTCCACCCAGTCGTCGTCTTCGGCCCTCAGCAGCGACCGTGCCCAGGCGTCGACGTCCCCGGCCGGCGGCAGCGCCCCGTCGTCGGATCCCAGGACCTCCCGCCGGGGACCCACGTCGCCGGCGATGATGCTCATCTGTGCCGCCATGCCCTCCACCATCGTGAGCGCGAACATCTCGTAGGCATCGGAGGGGAACACGAGCGTCCGGGCGGCGAGCATCGTCTCACCGACCTCCGATCGGTCCTTCCATCCCGCGAAGCGGACCCCCGGCGGGGCCACGGTTTCGAGCTCGGCACGGAGCGGGCCGTCACCGAGGATCAGGAGCTCCAGATCCGGAGAGGCCTTCTCCCATGCCGCAAGGAGCGTGTCGAGCCCCTTCGCCCGGTCGATGCGGCCGGCGAACATGACGGTCCTCGATGCCGAAGGCGGCGATCGGCGCGGTCCCGGGTCGGCGACGAACAGCGGCATGATCTCGATCTTCTCGGCGGGGATGCCACCACGAAGGAACACGTCCTTGGCGAACTCGGTGGACACGAGGAAGCGATCGATGCCTTCGGCCCAGGTCCTTCGCCGGCGGTTCCACGAGATCGTGGCTGCCGCCGCCGCGGACGCCACGACGGAGTCCCGGTAGCAGCGGTGCCTGATCCCGGCCCAGGGACCCGTTCCGACACAGTCCACGCATGTCGCGTGGTTGCGGTACAACAGCGCGTTGGCGCACACGAGCCGGTAGTTGTGGGTGGTCATGACGGTGGGGATGCCGTGTTTGTGGAGCTCGGCGACCGCCGAAGGGGTCACGCCGAACCAGGTGTTGTGGATGTGGGCCACGTCGGGCTGGAAGGCCGCGATCTTCTCCGCCACCTCCTTGGCCGAGAACGGGTTCCAGGGAGCCAGCAGCAGCCGTCCGGCGCTCCGTAGCTTGTCGACGTCGTTGGTCCTCCCGAAGAGCTCGACGGTGTGACCCGCGGCGACGAGGGCGGCTCGTTCCATCGCGACGACGGAGTCCTCGCCTCCGTACTGACGGTACGCATTGTGGACCTGCAGGATCCGCATGGCTCGTCACCGACCACCGCTGACGAGCGCGTTGACGACCTCGCCGTTGGTCACGTGCCGGATGCCGGGACGTTCCGAGATCCGGTCGAGGAGGGCCGCCAGCATCGACCAGAGACCGTTCTCCTCGAGTTCCCACGAGTGGCCCCACAGGTGGAACACCCCGCCGACGTCGACGACGAGATCGAGCGCCGCGTCGGTCAGCCGCTCCAGGTCGGCGGTTCCATGGAACCGTCCCACCCAGGTGAGCAGGCCACGGAGGTTCCGGCGCCTCAGCGAGTGGGTGAGGTGCACGCGGCGGCCGTGGGGGAACAGCTGCAGGGTGACCGGCATGAGGAACGGATCGAACCCCGCGTCGATCCGCAACCCGACGGTCGTTCGAGCCAGCCGATAGCCGGCCGCTTCGGTGGCGTCGCGCACCCGGCGGTCGTAGTAGCCCGCCGGGTAGCAGAACGCGTCGACCCGTCGACCGATGTGCTCCTCGAGCCGTGCCTTCGACTCGACGAGCTCCGAGCGCACACGATCGGCGGGGATCCGGGTCAACAGCGGATGCGTGACCGTATGCGAGCCGATCTCCATCCCGCTCGACAGCAGATCGGTCGCGACCCGGGTGGATGGGAGTTGGTAGTGCGGATGGTCGGCGGCGACGGGCCAGTAGAACGTGCCCTTCATCCCGCGTTCGGCGAGCATCGCTCCGATCCTCGCGTCACCGTCGCCGCCGTCGTCCCAGCTCGTCGTGACGTATGCCGCCGGAGCGCTCCCCCCACGCCGTTCCATCGCTACTTCCCCGTGCGTCCTGAGACGGGGAGCCAGGTGGATTCCCCGGCGGTCCATTGGTCGTCGGCGACGCCTTGGCTGTTGGTGAACCGGAAGTACATCGTGGTGTCCGAGGGTCGGAACAGGGCCGGGGAGAACATCCCGTCACCGTTCCAATCACCCGCCACGATCCGGTCCCCCGGATCGTGGCGGGTGATTG
>JALVQZ010000076.1 GCA_027036355.1 Acidimicrobiia bacterium
TGACGCCCGAACCAGTGGCCCGGACTCAACGCCAGACGAGCTTCGTCGGCCAGCCACCGAGCCAACTCGGGCACGTCCATGCCCAGGCCGCGGAGGTCGAGCCAGGCCAGATAGGTGCCTTCGACGGGCATGACGCCGATCGGATCCGGGAGCTCCCGTTCCAGGAGCCGCACGTTGGCCGCGACCAACTCCATCAGCCCGTCGAGCCAGGGGCCTCCCTGGCGGTAGGCGGACTCGAAGGCGGCGAGGCCGAAGACGTTGTTGCGGGTGAGGTGGAACCGGGAAGACCGAGACCCGAACCCATCGCCGATCGCCTCGTCGTCGGTCACCAGCAACGTGTCGCAGACCCCGGCGAGACCGAACGTCTTGAGCGGCCCGTGGGTCGCGGCCCATCGAACCCCCGACCCGGAGGCCGCCGTCGCGAAGGGGACGAACCGATGCGGAGGGATCGCCAGGTCGGCGTGGATCTCGTCGGACAGAACGACGATGTCGTGTTCGGCGCAGATCCGAGCCACCGCTTCGAGCTCGTCCGATCGCCAGACCCGACCAACGGGGTTGTGCGGGTTGCAGAGGATCAGCATCCGTGTGGAGGGCTCCGCGGCCTTGGCGGCCAGGTCGTCGAGATCCATCGCGTAGCCGTCGTCGCCGAGCACCAACGGGTTCGTCACCACGGTCCGGCCCGAGTTGCGTACGATCGGCTTGAAGTCGGTGAACACCGGAGGCTGCAGGATCACCCCGTCGCCGGGATCGGTCGCGAGGTCGATCACGACCGCGATCGACGTTCCGACGCTGGGACTGACGTGGGTGACGAGACTCGAACCGTCCCAGCGGTGACGGGAGCCGGCCCAGTGCCAGAACGCCTCGACGACGCTCGGAGGGCGGATCTCGTAGCCGTACCACCCGGACGCGGCGCGACGTTCCAGCGCCTCGACGACCGGATCGGCGAGCGGAACGTACGGTTCGGCGATCCACAGCGGCAGGAGCCCATCGGCGTGACCGAAGAGCCGCTCCAGGCTCGCGGGATCGGTCGCCTGGGCCGACGATGAGGTCGGGAATCCCAAGGGCCCGGTCATGACCACATCGCCGCCAGGGCCGCGACGGCGATGGCGAGCACCACGATCGCCGCGACGATCCCTGCCAGGAGCCGGCCCGAGTGCATGGTCCGATCCTCCATCGCGATGCGCACGTCGCGGTCGGGGATGACCACCACGGAGAAGAACGTGTCCCACGCGCCCTTGTCGACGGTGTTGTCCTCTTCGAGCGGTTGGGTGGTCGGCGGCTTGGGGAAGATCCAGTTCGATCCTCTCACCTCCACGAGCCCCGAGACACGCCCGCCGTCGTCGACCGGTTCGGCACGGAACCGATAGGCCATCGCCACGCTGTTGGAGAAGCGCCGGAGGATCTGCCGTCGCTCCCCCGCCGCGACCTCGACGACCCGCGTCGATGCACCCTTCATCGCTGCCTCCTCGCTGGTCGACGCGTGCCGTTCGCCGGGCAACCTACCATCGCTCAGCGGGCGAGATCGGCGAGGGTGGCTCCCGTCACGGCCAGCAGATCGTCGGGATCGATCTCGAGCTGAAGACCGCGACGCCCGGCCGACACGTAGACGGTGTCGTGCTCGGCGATGGTCAGATCCACGTAGGTCGGGATCGGGCGACGCTGCCCGATCGGACTGATCCCCCCGACCACGTATCCGGTCAGCCGCTGGGCGTCGGCCGGGTCGGCCAGGGCCGCGTGCTTGCCGGCGGCCGCCCGAGCCAGCTTCTTCGGCGACAGCCGGCCGGACACGGGAACGATGGCATTGACGGGAGCGCCGTCGACGAGCGCGACGAGCGTCTTGAACAACCGTTCCGGCTCGATGCCCACCGCAGCGGCCACGGCTTCGCCGTATGAGCCGGCGGCATCGTCGATCTCGTAGGAGTGCAGGGTGAAGGCGATGCCGCGTCGGACGAGCACCTCGACCGCAGGAGTGCTCCCCTTGCCCATGGTCGGCACGATAGGCATCCGGAGCGCCCTCATCGCTCCGGCTCGGTCACGTCACCCGACGTGGTCGGCGACGAACGCATCGACGATCTCCGCCAGGTCGGGGCTGCCGATCTCCTGCAGGTCGTAGGACACGCGCACGTGAGGCTTGTCGATGGCGATGACCCTGGCCAGGTCGATGGGGGTGCCGATGACCACGACGTCGCAGTCGACGGCATCGATCGTGGCCTGCAGGTCGCGGAGCTGCTCGTCGCCGTACCCCATGGCGGGGAGCACCGTCCCGATCTCGGGGTAGGTGGCGAACGTGTCGATGAGACTGCCGGCGAGATACGGCCGGGGATCGACCAGCTCGGCGGCCCCGTGCTTGTCGGCCGCGATCACCCCGGCGCCGATCTTCATCCCGCCGTGGGTGAGGGTGGGACCGTCTTCGACGACGAGGACCCGAGCGCCGCGCAGCAACGCCGGATCATCGACGACGACCGGGGAGGCGGCGTCGATAACGACGGCCCCTGGGTTCGTGGCCCTGACGTTGGCTCGAACCGTCTCGATGCCGTCGAGATCGGCGGTGTCGATCTTGTTGATGACCACCACGTCGGCGAGGCGCAGGTTGACCTCCCCCGGGTAGTAGCTGAGCTCGTGGCCGGGGCGGTGCGGGTCGGCCACGGTGATGTACAGGTCGCTGCGGTAGAAGGAGAAGTCGTTGTTCCCGCCGTCCCAGACGATGACGTCGCACCCGCCGGGATCCTCCTCGGCCGCCCGCAGGATGGCTTCGTAGTCGGCGCCGGCGTAGATGACGTTGCCGCGGACGATGTGGGGCTCGTACTCCTCCATCTCCTCGATGGTGCAGCGGTGGCGTTCGAGGTCGGCGAGTTCGGCGAACCGCTGCACGCTTTGGGTCTCGATGTCGCCGTAGGGCATCGGGTGGCGGATCGCGACGGGTTTGAGTCCCGAGGCCATCAGGATCTCGATGACCCGCCTGGTCGTCTGGCTCTTGCCGGCGCCGGTCCGGACCGCACAGACCGAGATGACCGGCTTGGTGCTGACGAGCTGGGTGGCGGCGGGCCCGAGCAGCGTGTAGGTCGCCCCTGCGGCTTGCACGACGGCGGCGAGGTGCATGACGTGGTCGTAGGGGACGTCGGAGTAGGAGAAGACGCACTCGTCGACGTCGAGGTCGGCGATGAGGCGGGGCAGCTCCGCTTCGGCGTAGATGGGGATGCCGTTGTCGTAGCGGGGTCCGGCGAGCTCGGGAGGGTAGGTGCGGCCTTCGATCCCGGGGATCTGATCGGCGGTGAAGGCGACGACCTCCACCGACTCGTCGTCCCGGTAGCGGGTGTTGAAGTTGTGGAAGTCCCGTCCTGCCGCTCCGATGATGATCACCCGCCGTACGCCCATCAGGTCCTCCCTGGTCGTTCGCGTCGTCGGTGACGCTACCGGCGTGGCCCGACGTTCGGCGCCAGGCTCCGTCAGGCTCCGGCGAGGAGAGCGCCGGTGTCCACGGCTTCGAGGTTGATCTCGGCGAACGATCCGGCGGCGGCGGCCTCCCGCAGCGCGTCGATCGGGTACGGCTCGGTGAGGGCGATGGCCGCCGACAGGTAGACGAGCCCGAGCGAGGTCTTCGGGATGCGTTTCGGCGCGGCCTTGGGGTCGATCACGCGGACCTGGGCCTTCGTGTCGAGGTCGGCGAAGTCGGGGATGGTCAGGACGAGCGCGTCGGGTCCCATGGCGGCGAGGTACGGTCCGGCCTTGGCGTAGCCGTCGGCGGAGATCACCGCCATGACGTCGGGGGCGACGACCGCGGCCATCGGCATCTCGTGCGGCGCGAGCCACAGCTCGGTGACCGAATGCCCGGCCTTGACGGTGACCGGGTAGTCGTCGCGTTGGGCCGCCCACAGGCCCGCCCGGATGCCGCCGAGGGCGACGATCTTGGCGGCCGAGCGGATCTTCCCGCCGGCGGATCCGGCCACGACGAGGGCCATCGGCTCGTCGAGGGCCGCCTCGTGGGTGATGTCGATCGGCCGGGGCCGTGGGGTCGGCTTGCCGGCGATGTCGGCGTGGATCCGGCGGTAGGCGGTGGCGTACTCGGCGGTCTGGCGGTCGTACAGTAGGCCCGGCTCGAGGCCCCACGACCGCATGGAGTCCTCCATACCGGCCCTGGTGAACTTGTTGGATCGCACGTAGTAGGCGGTGCACAGGTCCCAGATGTCGAGGAGGGCGAAACCGGGACGGCGCATGCCTTCGGCGATCCGATCGGCGAGGTCGTGGTCGAAGGAGGACCCGCGGTAGACGTAGGCGGCGCCGTTGACCCCGACGGTGGCGCAGATGTCGAGGGGATGCTCGAGGTTGCCGAGCGGCGTGGTCGAGGTGACTCCCCCTTCGGGTGTGGTGGTGGAATGCTGGCCGCCGGTCATGCCGAAGTTGAGGTTGTTCATGACGATGACGGTGACGCCGATGTTGCGCCGCGCCGCGGACAGCAGGTGGGTGCCCCCGATGCCGGTGCCCCCGTCCCCCATGATGACGACGACCTCGAGGTCCGGGTTGGCGAGCTTGATCCCGGTGGCGTAGGTGACCGAACGTCCGTGGAGCCCGTGGAACGCCGAGGTGACGAAGTACTGGTCGGACAGGCCGGAACATCCGATGTCGGACACGATGACGACCTTGGCGGGGTCGAGATCGAGCTTGACCATGGCCTCGTTGACCCGGTCGAGGACCGGCCCATGTCCACAGCCGGGACAGAAGGGGTACGGATCGTCGGTGCGGAACGTGGCCACGGGGGTGATGGTGATCGTGCTCATCGCGCCGCCTCGACGATCTCGGCGACGGTGATGAGCTTGCCGTCGATCCGGTTGACGCCGACGACGTCGCGGTCGGCGGCGATGCGTTCGATCTCGCGCCGGTACAGGCCGACGTTGAGTTCGGGGACGACGATCCTGGCGGCTCCGTCGAAGGCCGCGGACAGCGACGTCTCGGGGATCGGCCACAGGCTCTTGACGACGACGCCGGTGACGGCGGTCCCCTTGGCCCGGAGCTCCCGCACCGCGGCGCGGGCGGCGCCGGCGGTGACGCCGTAGGAGACGACGACCGTGTCGGCCGGTCCGTCGGCGTCGACGTCGACCATCTCGATCTCGTCGCGATGGTCCTCGATCTTGGCGACGAGGTGCTCGTTGAGGGCGCCGACCTTGGCCGGGAGCTTCGTGATGTAGCCGCCTTCGTCGTGGGTCGATCCGGTGAACCGGAACGCATCGCCCGCACCGTAGGCGCGCATCGGTTCGACTGCATCCGCGGGCACCCAGCTGTAGGGCAGCCCGGCGTCCTTGATGGTGCGGGCGACGGGTTCGACGTCCGGGTAGGCGTCGACGTCGACCGCCGACAGCGTCATGGCGAGTTCCTTGTCGGTGAGCAGGATGACGGGGCATCGGAACCGTTCCGACAGTTCGAAGGCCTTGACCGTCAGTTCGTACGACTCGGGGGTGTTCGATGGAGCGAGGACGATCATCGGGTAGCCGCCGGCGGTCCCCCAGCGGACGAACTGGACGTCCCCTTGGGCGACGGTCGTGGCTCCGCCGGTGGCCGGGCCGAGGCGTTGGACGTCGACGATCACCAACGGTACCTCGCCCATGACGGCGAGGCCGATGTTCTCCGAGTAGAGGCTGATGCCGGGCCCGGAGGTGGCGGTGAGGGCCTTGGCGCCGCCCATCACCGCTCCGATGCACATGCCGATCGAGGCGATCTCGTCCTCGCCTTGCATGGCGACGCCCCCGACCTTGGGGAGCTCACGCATCATGGCCATGAGGATGCCCGAGGCGGGGGTGATCGGGTACCCGGCGAAGAAGGTGCAGCCGGCGTCGATCGCCCCGCGGACGATGGCGGTGGCGCCATCGATGTACTCGCGGCGTGGAGCGGCGGTGGTCGTCATGGGCGCAAGGCTAGGTCGTCACAGGGACGAGGCGTGCGACCGCCTGTCGTGGCGGCGAGGACCGGCCCTTCAACACTCGAGGGCGTCGCGGGAGACGCGAACGTGGATGGCCGCGTGGCCGGCGTAGGTACGAGCCTCGTCGAGGGAGTCCGACGCGAGGGTGAAGGTCGCCCATCCCACGATACGCATCGGGTGGCTCGGGAGCGTGGGCATCGTGTTGTCGTCCGGCCGCCAGGCGTCGATGGCGTCGGTCATCGTCCGCCATCGCGATCGGGGATCGTCCCAGGACCCGCCGAGGACGTCCCGCAT
>JALVQZ010000077.1 GCA_027036355.1 Acidimicrobiia bacterium
GATGATGACGAGGTCGAGGGGGTGGGGGCTGCCGAGGACGAGATCGGCGTTGGTTCCCGAGGCCACGCCTCCGTCGACGTACCACCGTCCGTCGATCTCGACCGGCTCGTAGACGACGGGGACGGCGCTGGAGGCGGCGACGGCGCGCTTGAGCGGAACGTCGGGAGCGGCGTCGGTGCCGAAGGCGGTTCGCGCACGACGTTCCAGGTCGTAGGCGACGATGACCGTCGGGCGTTCGGGCCAACCCCGGGAGAGGTCACCGAGGCGCTCCTCGACCCAGGCTTCCAGACCGTCGGTGCGGTACATGCCGGGGCTGCCGAGGACGATGTTGAGGTTCGGCCGGCGGAGTGCCGGCAGGATGCCCTTGGTCAACCAGCGGCCGACGCCGCCCGGTCGGGCCCGTGGGTACATACGCTCTTGGAGCCAGCGGGCGACGGCCTCACGGGACTCGCCTTCGCCGATCATCGATCCGATGCCGAGCGCGCCGCCGCGGACCATCGCTCCGACGAAAGCGCCCGAGGAGGTGCCGACGATCACCGAGGCCTCGTCGGGTTCCCATCCGGTCGCCATGCGGAGCGCCAGGAGGGCGCCGAAGTGATACGCGGCACCGGTGATGCCGCCACCTCCGAGGACGAGTCCGATCTCACTCACGGCGTCGGAGGATACGGCACCGGGACCGGGGGCCGGTCACCATCGGCCGGTGGGGGACGCCGACGGTGGGGGAACCAGCGGTGTGGCTCGAGCCGAGGCGCGTTCGGAGCCGTAGGCTCCCGCCCATGGAACGGCTGACCCCCGACGCGACGGAGATCGCCGAGTTCCTCGACGGGTTGGCGTCCGAAGGCGAGCTTCCGGCGCTGTCGGGGCACAAGCGCCGATCCGCCGCGGGCGGAGACGGGGTCATCGTCGCGTCGTGGGGGCGGGACGGGCGGATCGAGGCCCATGGGGTCGTCGCCCGTCACGGAGATCGGTACGCGCTGGAGACGGCGGTGGCGCCGAGTCTGGCGCACCCCGAGGGTGAGCGGCAGGTGCTCGATCTGGCCCTGGGTCTCGTTCCCGAGGGTTCCCCGTTCACGGTCTGGGCGTGGCGACCGGCCCAGCGGGCGGTTCTCGAGGAGGCGGGGTTCGTGCCCATCCGGACGGTCGTGCGGATGCGTCGACCGCTTCCGGCTCCGCCGGCGCAGGTGCCCGCAGGGGTCGACCTCCGCCCGTGGCGTCGGGGTCTCGACGACGAGGCGATCGTCGCCGTCAACCGGGCCGCCTTCGCCGATCATCGGGAGCAGGGGGCGATGACCGTCGACGAACTGGTCGAGGCGACCAGGGAGATGGGGACCGAGCCGAGCGACCTCGTGGTGGCCGCCATCGATGACGAGCCGGTGGGCTTCTGCTGGACGAGACCGGTCACGCCACAGGAGGGGGAGATCCATGTCATCGCGGTGGACCCGGCGGTGGCGGGCCGGGGCCTCGGTCGGGCGCTCGTGCTCGCGGGCTTGGAGCGGATCCACCGCCGCGGCGGTCGTTGGGCCCGGCTGTGGACCGACGCCGACAACGAGCGAGCGGTGGGCCTCTATCGACGCTTGGGGTTCACGCAGGATGCCGAGAACGTGGAGTACGCCCACTGAGGGCCGTCCGGGGGTGGCGAACGTCAGCCGAAAGGCTGTCCGCAGGACGGGCAGCGGGGATCCTGTTCCCGGGTGGGGGCCAGGCACCACGGGCAGGGGAGGTCGCCCGGGTCGTCGTCGAAGGCCATGGCGCCGGGGAGGTCGAGGGCAGGGCCGGAGTGCGACAGTGGCCGCCGGCCGGTGATGGCCAGGGTTCCGAGGACGACGACGCCGAGGGCCAGGATGATCTCGATCACTGCTTCCTCCTTCTCGACCGGAAGGCTACGCGAGAGCGCGAAAAACCCCGGTATTTCCCCACCCCCTCGGAAC
>JALVQZ010000078.1 GCA_027036355.1 Acidimicrobiia bacterium
TCGAGCGGTCGATCTGTGTGGTCATCGTGTCCTCCAGGAACGAGAAGGACCCGCACCGGATCCCCGATGCGGGTCCTTCTCGTTCCTGGAGGACACGATGACCACACAGATCGACCGCTCGACCGACATCTCCGACCCGACGGTCCGACGCTACGAGGACGTCCGGGACCTGCTCCCCGACGTCGCCAACCCGACGCCCATCGTCCGGCTCGGCCGGATCCTCGGCGACCGCCGCGCCTACCTGAAGCTGGAGTGGATGAACCCGTTCGGCTCGGTCAAGGACCGCGCCGCCGCGGCGATGCTCCGTGGCCTCGACGCACGCGGCGAGCTCGACGGGCGGGCGCTCGTCGAAGCCTCCTCGGGGAACACGGCCATCGCCCTCGCCGCCCTCGCCGCCCGTCTCGGCCTTGAGATCGCGGTGGCGGTTCCCGACGGTGTGCCGGAGGAGAAGAAGGTGCTGCTGCGCATGCTCGGCGCCGAGGTGTGGGAGACCCCCGACGATCTGTGCCCGATCGATCATCCCAAGGACGGGGCGATCGCCGTCGCCCGGGCGCTGGCGGCGTCGGAGGGAGGATCCCGCTACGTGCACGTCGATCAGTACGAGAACGCCGACAACGTCCGAGCCCACTATGAGACCACCGGTCCCGAGATCTGGCGGCAGACCGACGGGAGGATCCGGACCTTCTACGCGGGGCTGGGAACGACGGGGACCGTTGTGGGGGTGGGTCGCTTCCTCAAGGAGCGCGATCCGTCGATCCGGATCGTCGCGATCGAACCGGAACCGGGTCATCGACTTCCCGGCTTGAAGAGCTTCGCCGAGGCCAAGCAGCCTGGGATCCTCGACTGGGACGTGATCGACGAGGTGGTGACGGTCGGCGACGACGCCGCCTACGCGATGACCAAGCGGCTGTTCCGCGAAGAGGCGCTCATCGTCGGGCCGTCGACGGGTGCGGTGGTGCATGCCATGTCCGTCGACGACGGTGGCGTCGCCGTCGGGATCTCCCCCGACTCGGGGACGAAGTACACCAGCTACTTCGTCGACGTCCTCGGCGACGAGGGCATCCCGCCGGTGTGACCGGGACGATCCGCGACAGATCCGGTTCACGCCGAGCGCATCGCGAGCCGATACCGTAGGGGTGATGCGCAAGATCTCGTCGCTGGTCGCCGCCGTGGCGATCGTGGTTTCGCTTCCCGCGGCACCCGCGTTCGCTACGGGCGGCGAAGGAGAGTCGTGGCCCGCGTTCACCGAGTCGAGCGCCTGCGGCGCCCGTGCGGTGGTGACGCCGCACGCCGGGTTCAGCGGGTGGCTGAGCAAGAAGTCGATCCTGCGGGGCCCCTTCGCGGCGATGTTCGGCCGCACGGTGTCGCAGGTGTTCTCCGACCTGGCGGCGTGGACCGTTCCGGGGTCGTCGGAACGCTTGAGCGTGCACGAACGGATGATCCCGGCCCTCGAGGCGGCGGCCGCCGACGTCCAGGAACGCCTCGACGCCGGTGACGAGTACCGGATCGTCCGGTCGAAGACGTACGCGGTGGCGGCGAGGACGCTCATCGGCAAGACGCGGGTCTCCCGGCATACCTTCGGGTTGGCGATCGACTTCAACGCGCATCGCAACCCGTATCGAGGGGACAACCGCCTGGTGACCGACATGCCCTCGTGGTGGGTATCGGCGTTCGAGGATGCCGGCTTCTGCTGGGGCGGGGATTGGTTCGGGGCGAAGGATGCGATGCACTATTCGTGGCAGGGTCCGGCGTTCACCGCGGGTGCGGAGCTCCCGATGGCGTACCCGCCGCTGACCGACGCCGTACCGATCGAGCGGAGGGCGGCGACGGTCCGCGTCGTTCCCCGGCCGCTGCCGGCGACCTTCGCCACGGTCCTCGCCGACGTCACGAACAACGGCGCCGTGGATGTCAACACCCT
>JALVQZ010000079.1 GCA_027036355.1 Acidimicrobiia bacterium
GCCTCGCGGCGACCGTGCTCTTACACTCGTCGCCCACCCAGCATGGAGCCGAAGCCGGAGAGGCGACCGTCGTCGAGACGGTGCTCGGGCTCGCCGATGCAGGGCTCGTCCGGAGGATCGGCTTCTCTAAGGAGGGCGTCGCGGAGATGTTCACTGCCCTCGGACACGACGCCGTGTGGGTACCGAACCGCCCTCCCGAAGTTCCCGAGGTCGCTCCTCTCGATCTCGGCGACGGGACCCACATCGGCGTCTTCGCCGAACCGTTCTGGCGCAAGAACGTCGCTCCTCAGCTGGGGGCCGTTGCCCTGCTCGACGGAGCCGCAGCGCACGTCATGTCGAAGCCCGACGTGAGCTACCTCGACGCGATGACGATCCACGAGCACGGCGAGCTCCCATGGGAGGAGTTCATGGCGCTCCAGGCCTCCGTCGACCTGAACCTCTACGTCACGCTGTCGGAGTGTTTCCCGCTCACTCCGATGGAGTCCTACCGGCTCGGGGTGCCCTGCCTGGCCTCCCGTACCTCGTCGATCTTCCGCGACGATGAGACGCTGTGGGACCTGGCGACCGTCGACGAACTCGACAATCCTCGTGCCATCGCCGCCGCCGCCCGACGTCTGCTCGCCGAGGCGGACCGAGCCGTTGCGCTCGCCAACGCGTGGATGGACACCTTCGATCCGGCCGCTGTGGCCGCCTGGAACGAGTTCGTCACCTCCTGACGGCTGCCGGTCACGGACAATCGTCGCCTCGCATTGGAGCGACGGCCCTCGACCTGCCGACCCGATGGGCGAACTCGGTCCGACGGTGGCCGCCCGACCGGGGATGGACACGGTGGCGAGCCAACACCTCGGGAACGAGCCCGATGCGACCTCCAGCAGCGACGATCTGAGACCAGAAGTGCCAGTCCTCGCAGTAGATGAAGGAGAGATCCGGGGCGAACCGGATCCCTCGGTCGCGGACGGCCATGTCGATCAACGCCCCGGTCGAGATGATCGTGTTCTCCCTCGACCCGGTCCTTCGGTCGAAGGGCGGTTTGGCCTCCACGCCCTCGTAGGCGCCGAAGAACTCCGTCCAGACGGCGGCCGCCCAGACGTCTGGCCGCCGTCGCAGCAAGGATGCCGCACGGGAGATGAAGCCGCGGTCCAGCAGGTCGTCCTGGTCCACCAGGACGAAGGCGTCTCCGGTCATCTCGGCGATCATCCGGTTGCGGGCTTCGCTCACACCCCGGTTGGGTTGGCGGAGTACCCGCACGAGATCCGGGCGGGCGCGCCGCCAGCGTTCGAGGGCCGCGTCGACCTGGGCCGACCGCGACCCGTCGTCGACGAGGAGGATCTCGTGGGGTGGCTGGTCCTGCGCCAGGATCGACTCGACGCATTCGTCGAGGAAGCGGACGTCACGATACACGGGGATCCCCACCGACACTCGACTCGCCCGGTCGGGTGCTGCGACGATCGTCGAGGCCGGTACCGTGATCCCAT
Source organism: Acidimicrobiia bacterium (assembly GCA_027036355.1). Lineage (GTDB taxonomy): Bacteria > Actinomycetota > Acidimicrobiia > Spongiisociales > UBA5794 > JALSQW01. The sequence goes on from JALVQZ010000079.1 coordinate 1,476, forward strand.
CCGGATCGCTGGGAGCGCCGCGGCGAGCGCCCGGGTCGCCGATCGCAGCCGGGAGGTCCTGCGCCTCTCGCCATACCCTGGCGGCCGGCAGCATCGCCGCCGCGAGGCTGCCGGCCCGCGCCAACACGACGGCACCGGCCCGGTAGCGACGGACGACGTCATCGGATGGCACCCCGAACGGATCTCCCAGGACGATCAGCGCATCGTCGGGGACCGGGCCGCGACCGATCACCACCCGGTCGCTCCACGGCATCAGGACATCGACCGCCCACTCGAGGGTCGTACCGGACCAGTAGCGGTCCTCGACCGGATCGTCGGCCACGTAGAGTCGCACGTTGGGACGAGCGTCGAGGACATCCGCCAGCGCCCGAAGAATGGCCGGACCCGCGTCCCTGCGGGACACCGGCTCGGGGAGGAAGATCGAGGACCGATCCCACGCCGGTCGATGGATGACGGCGACGGGCCGGGGCGGGACGAGTCCGACGTCGACTCCGAGTTCCTCCACTGCCAAACGGGCCGATTCCGCGAGGGCCACAACATGGTCCGACCACCGGTACTGGGTCAGCTCCCAATCGACCGTCGAGTCCTCGTCCTCCGACATCCCGATGCAGGACCCGCTCGCTTCGATGAGTTCCAGGACATGGCCGGCTCCCGCCAGCGTCCAGATGCTCCGAGCGGACCGAGCATCTCTGGCCACGTTCTCCAAGGCGGCGACTCCTCCGAGGCCGTGGAAGTCGGCGATCATCACGTGGTCCCCCGGGGCCGTCAGCGCCTCGACGTGACGAGCGAACCGCCAGGACTCGACGAGTGGCCCAGGCGTTTCGACGAACGACGGCGCCTTGTCATATTCGGTAGCGGTTGCCGGCAGACCCCGCGCGGGTGCTCTCCGTACGGTGACCTCGACCCCTGCCTGAGCCAGGGCCTCCGCCGCCGAACCCACCAGGGAGCCCACCCGTTCGTCGTCGATCTCCCCAACGATGAGGACCATCCGATCCGGTAGCGGCGACGAAGATGCGGCTCGGGCTCGGGTAGAGCCGCTCATGATCGATCGGGGACGAGTTCCGCCACGATCCTCGCGAGCCCAGAGCGATAGTGGGGCATCGGGCGCAGACCGAGCTCCGCGATCCGCTCGGACTCGAGGACCGAGTTCCGGGGTCGAGCAGCGCGCGTCGGGTACTCGTCGGTGGTGCATGGTTCGATGCGGGCGGGATCGAGTCCCGCCAGCGCGACGGCCTCGCGGGCCAGGCCGTACCATGTGGTGACCCCCGCGTTGGCGAGATGCAAGACCCCCGTCGCCCCGGCTCGGATCGCTTCAAGAGTGGCGGGAGCGAGGTCGTCCACCAACGTCGGATGCCCGCGTTGGTCGTCGACGACCTTCAACGTCCGCTCCCGAGCGAGATGCACCATCGTGGCCACGAAGTTGGGATGGGTACCGGACAGGACCCATGAGGTCCGAACGACGAGGGCCTGCGGATCGGCCTCCAGGGCGGCGATCTCACCCTGGCGCTTGGTGGCCCCGTAGACGTTGATCGGCCGCGTCGGGTCGCTCTCGACATAGGGGCCCCGTTTGGTGCCATCGAAGACATAGTCGGTCGAGAACGTCACGAACCGGGCACCGGCTCGAGCGGTCCATCGCGCCATCTCACCGACCGCATCGGCGTTGACCGTTCGGGCCGTCGACGCGTCGTCCTCGGCCCGATCGACAGCGGTATAGGCGGCGCAGTTGATCAGTGTGGACGGCCGAACCTCGTCGAGCACCGCCGCGATCGATCCGACGTCCGACAGGTCGAGGTCGGCGCGAGTCAGAGGCACGGTGTCCGCACCGAGAAGCCGACGGAACGCCGAACCGAGCTGGCCGTTCGCTCCGGTGACGGCGATCACCGAAGGCCACCCTCCCCCAGGACCATGGTCTCGAGGTACGCGCGATAGGAGCTGTTCGGCATCGTTCGCACCAACGCAGCGAGCTCGGCCTCCGTGATGAACGCCTTGCGGTAGGCGATCTCCTCCAGACAGGCCACCTTGAGACCCTGCCGGTGCTCGATGGTGGCGACGAAGTTCGCCGCCTCCAGCAGGCTGTCGTGAGTTCCGCTGTCGAGCCATGCGAGCCCACGAGGGAGGCGCTTCACTCGCAGCTCGCCACGATCGAGATAGGCCTTGTTCAGGTCCGTGATCTCGAGTTCGCCCCGCGCCGACGGACGCAGCCCTTCGGTCAGTTCGACGACCTTCCCGTCGTAGAGGTAGAAGCCGGGAACCGCGAGGTTCGATCGCGGATGCTCGGGTTTCTCCACGAGCGAGACCACGCGGCCGTCGTCGTCCAGTTCGACGACCCCGTACCGCTCCGGGTCGCGCACCGGGTAGCCGAACACGAGCGCCCCGGTACGGAAGGACGCGACAACCGCGTCGAACCCGGCTGCGCCGTAGAAGATGTTGTCGCCCAAGATGAGCGCCACCGGATCTCCGGCGATGAAGTCGGCCCCGATGAGGAAGGCTTGGGCGATGCCCTTCGGGGCGGGTTGCTCGGCGTAGCGGATCGTCATCCCCCACTGGCGCCCATCGCCGAGCAGGCTTTCGAAGCGAGGCAGATCCTGAGGCGTGCTGATGAGCAGGATGTCGTTGATCCCGGCGTCGAGCAGCGTCGCCAAGGGGTAGTAGACCATCGGCTTGTCGTAGACCGGCTGGAGCTGCTTGCTGGCCACCCGCGTGATCGGATCGAGGCGCGACCCGGCGCCTCCCGCCAGGACGATGCCCTTCACGAGCCGCTCCGCTTGAGGGGGCGCCACCAGTCCTCGCGCTCCCGGTACCACGCGATCGTGTCCTCCAGACGGGAGGCGAAATCGTGCTCGGGAGTCCAGCCGAGGGCCCTGATCTTGGACGAGTCCACGGCGTAGCGGAGGTCGTGCCCGAGTCGATCGGGAACGTACTCGATCCACGAGTCGTCCAGGCCGAAGGCATCGAGGATGAACCGAGTGAGGTCGATGTTGGGAAGCTGCTCGTTGGCGCCGATGTTGTAGATCTCTCCGGACTCCCCGGCGTCGACCAGCAGGTGGATCGCCGCACAATGGTCCTCCACGTAGATCCAGTCCCGTTCGTTCTTGCCGTCACCGTACAACGGCACCTTCTTGCCCTCGAGGAGGTTCGTCACGAACAACGGGATGACCTTCTCGGGGAACTGATAGGGGCCGTAGTTGTTGGTGCAGCGGGTGATCACCACGTCGTAGCCGTACGTGACGCCGTAGGAATGCACGAGGAGATCCGAGCCGGCCTTCGACGACGAGTACGGGGAGGATGGATCGAGCGGCGCCGTCTCGGAAGCGAAACCCTCGGTGATCGACCCGTAGACCTCGTCGGTCGACACGTGGATGAACCGGGGGACGTCGTTCCGGTACGCGGCATCGAGAACGACTCCGGTCCCGACGACGTTGGTCTCCAAGAACTCCTGAGGACCGACGATCGAACGGTCGACATGGCTCTCTGCCGCGAAGTGGACGACGACATCGTGGCCGGGCATGATCTCGTCGACCAACGCCACGTCCCGGATGTCGCCCTTCACGAACCGGTGGCCCGGATGGGCATCGAGCTCGGCGACGGTCGCCGGAACCCCGGCGTAGGTCAAGGCGTCGAGGTTCGTCACGACCGCGTCGGGTTCGCGCTCGAACAGCGTCCTGATGAAGTTGGAACCGATGAAGCCGGCTCCTCCGGTGACGAGATACCGCCGAGGCATGCTGACCTTCCGTGTCGTGGAGCGGTGACAGGATCGTACTAGACCGACTGGATACCTCCTGAGCTCCAACCTCCATCGAAGCGCTTCAGTCGAACACGTCGGCGTCGGCGACCAGGGGAAGCACCTGGTCTCTCGGGGACAGGTTCGGCGCCCTCGTCAGGGGCCATTCGACGCCGATCGACGGATCGTCCCACCGGATGCCCCGTTCGTTCTCCGGGTCGTAGTAGGTGGTCGTCTTGTACTGCACGTCGGCCAGGTCGCTCAACACGAGGAAGCCGTGAGCGAAACCCTCGGGGACCCAGAGCTGTCGGAAGTTGTCCTCGGACAATTCGACGCCGACCCATCCGCGGAAGGTCGGTGACGATCTGCGGATGTCGACCGCCACATCGAAGATGGCGCCCCGGGTACACCGTACGAGTTTTCCCTGCCCCGTCCCGAGTTGGTAGTGGAGACCTCTCAGCACGGACCGCGACGATCGCGAGTGGTTGTCCTGAACCCAGGACCGGACGACGTTCGTGCGCTCCTCGAATTCGGCCAGGTTGAAGCTCTCGAAGAAGAACCCCCGCTCGTCTCCGTACACTTCGGGTTCGATCACCAGGACCTCTGGGATGCCGGTGGGTCGGACGTCTATCGCCACTGGTGGATCCTTCTACAACCTCGCGCGAGACGGCGGCAGGGCCAACCCGTCCGGCACGCCCTCATCGTGGAAAGGCGCCGGCCGGAAGCGGAAGCTCCGTCGCTCGCTCACCGCCAATGATGGCGAACACCTGGATCTGCGTCCCGCCGTCGATCTCGATGCTAGGCACGTCGAGACCGAACCCGGCGGCTTCGAGGGCCGGCTCGTCGTAGGCCTCGGCGACGTCGGATCGGGGGAGGTTCGGAGC
>JALVQZ010000080.1 GCA_027036355.1 Acidimicrobiia bacterium
CCCCACCCCCTCGGAACCCCCTCCCGAACCCAGGGTTGTGGGCGCCCTGTGAGGGCTCGGCGAACCCAGGGTTGTGGGCGCCCTGTGAGGGCTCGGCGAACCCAGGGTTGGTGGCGCCCTCTGAGGGCTTGGCCAGCCCACGGTTCAGTGGGGTCTGGCGAACCCTGGGTTGTGGGCGCCCTGTGAGGGCTCGGCGAACCCTGGGTTCGGCGTATCCGGTTCGGAGGATCGGGCCTGGCGGTCAGACGCGGGGTCCCGTGGCGCCCGCGACGGCTCGTTGGAGCTCGGCGACGAGATCCTGGTAAGGCTCCTTGGAAACGCCCGAGAGCTGCTGTTCGGCCTCGTAGACGAGGTTCATCGCCGCGTGGTAGACGACCCACCGGTCGAGCTGGGCCGGATCCATCGACTTGCCGTAGCCTCGTTGCAGCGCCTCGGCCGCCTGGGGCCCGGAACTCCGGCCGACCAACCAGATCGCCTTCGACAGGTCCCACTCGGGAGGCGCCAAGGTGGCCCACTCCCAGTTGATGAGCGTCACGTTGCCGTCGTCGTCGACCAGGAAGTTCCGCGGGCCGGGATCGGTGTGGGCCGCACGCGGCTCGGAGGCGAACGGCGGCGTCACGTTGGACGCTGCCTCGATCAGGTCCAGCGGCACGCCCAGCTTGCCGCGGTACCGCAGCAGCCGCCGCATCGTCGACGCGAAGTCGATCGTGACCCACTCCTGGTCGATGCCCCGGCTGAGGTTCGACAGCGGGTTCGGGGCAGAGTCGTGGACCGTGCGTAGGATCTCGCCCGCCTTCTGTGCCAGTCCGCTGTTCTCCGGCAGCGTGGCGAGGTTCCAGCGACCCGCGTCGGCGAAGGTGGCCCACACGGTGCCCTCGACGATCCCGCGGTCGATGATCCGAGGGATCCCATCGATCGACGACAGCGCATCGAGGGCATGACGCTCGCGGCGCTCCCGGGCCGGCGTCCCGTAGACCTTCAGGATCCTCGATCCGTCCCCGTCGGTCCAGATCCGGTACAGGTGGTTCGCGCCCACCCGACGGTTCGGACCCGTCAGATCCTGAACACGCCCGCCGACGGCGAGCCGTGTAGCCAGTTCGTATGCATCCACGATCGTGCCCCCTCACGCTCGGTCGGCTCCATTGTCGCACGATGTTCGGCGAACCGCGGTGACCGCTGTAGCCTTCCGCACCACCGACACCGAGGCAGGAACCGTGGCGATACGATTGACCCTCCCAGATGGCACCGTCCGCGAGTACCCGGACGGCACGACGGGACGCGACGTCGCCTCCGAGATCGGGCCCCGGCTGGCCAGAGCCGCGGTGGCCGTCAAGGTCGACGACGACTGGATCGACCTGGACCGTCCCCTTCCCCATGGGGGCGCCTTCACCGTGGTCACCGACGGCACCGACGACGGACGGTCGGTCCTGCGGCACTCGGCGGCCCACGTCCTCGCTCAGGCCGTGCTCGACCTGTACCCGGGGGCCAAGTTCGCGATCGGCCCGGCGATCACCGACGGCTTCTACTACGACTTCGACATCGGCAGGCCGTTCACTCCCGAGGATCTCGAGCGGATCGAGGCTCGGATGCACGAGCTGATCGAGGAAGACCAACCCTTCGTCCGCGAGGAGATGTCGATCGACGACGCCCTCGAGGTCTTCGCCGATCAGCCGTTCAAGGTCGAGATCATCCGTGGCGTGGACGAAGGGGAAGGGGTCGGATCCACCGCCGTGAGCGTCTATCGCAACAACGGGTTCGTCGATCTGTGTCGCGGTCCGCACGTCCCGTCGACCGGTCGGATCCCCGCGGTGAAGCTGCTGCGCACCTCCGGGGCCTACTGGCGCGGCGACGAGCACAACCCGCAGCTCCAGCGCATCTACGGGACCGCATGGGAGTCCAAGAAGGCCCTCCGGGCGTACCTCCACCGCCTCGAGGAGGCCGAACGGCGCGACCACCGGCGGCTCGGCAAGGAACTCGACCTGTACTCGTTCCCGTCCGAACTCGGGGCGGGCCTGGCCGTCTGGCACCCCAAGGGTGGCATCCTGCGTCGGACCATCGAGGACTACTCCCGACGGACCCACGCCGCCCACGGCTACGACTCGGTGGTCTCGCCGCACGTCGCCAAGGCCGACCTGTGGGAGACGTCCGGGCACGTCGACTTCTACGCCGAGGGGATGTACCCGGCGATGGAGCTCGACCACGGTCAGCGGTACTTCGTCAAGCCGATGAACTGCCCGTTCCACATCCTCATCTACCGCTCCCGGGCGCGTAGCTACCGGGAGCTGCCCATGCGACTGTTCGAGCTCGGGACGGTCTACCGGTACGAGCGTTCGGGCGTGCTGCACGGGTTGTTGCGGGCCCGCGGCTTCACCCAGGACGACAGCCACATCTTCACGACGGAGGAGCGCCTCGGCGACGAGCTGCAGACCCTCCTCGACTTCGTGCTGATGGTCCTGCGGGACTTCGGGTTCGAGACCTTCGAGGCCGACCTCTCGACCAGGCCGGACAAGTACGTCGGTGACCTGGGGCTGTGGGACAAGGCCGAGGCATCGCTGCGAGCGGCGCTGGAGACGGCCGGCTTGCCCTACGAGGTCGCCGAAGGCGAAGGCGCCTTCTACGGGCCGAAGATCGACATCCACGTCAGGGACGCCATCGGGAGGCGCTGGCAGATCTCGACCATCCAGGTCGACTTCGCCCAACCGGAGAACTTCGGGCTGGTCTACACCACCTCGGGGAACGACCGCCAGCGACCGGTCATGATCCACCGGGCCCTGTTCGGTTCCATCGAGCGGTTCGTGGGGATCCTCGTGGAGCACTACGCCGGCGCATTGCCCGGATGGCTGTCACCGGTCCAGGCGACGGTCGTCCCGGTCGCCGACCGACACGACGCCTACGCCCGATCGGTCGGGGAGCGGTTGCGCGAGGCCGGGATCCGGGCCGAGGTCGACGTCGCCGACGAGACCGTGGGGGAGAAGATCCGCCGGGCGATCACCCACAAGCACCCGGCCGTCCTGGTGGTCGGCGACAACGACGTCGAGGCGGGAACCGTCGGCTTGCGCCTTCGGGGCGAGGACAAGGAACGGCGCGGGGTCACGATCGATCAGGCGCTGGCGGAGCTCGAGGACGTGACCGCTCCTCCCCGATGAGCGGGGTGGTCGGACCGTCTCTCTGGCGACGCGAGGAGCCTTCCGGAGTGGCGGACAAGGCGCGGCCGCACGGTAGGCTCCGCTCCCGACAACGTCTCAGCCGACACGCTGTCGGTTCCCCCGCGAGCAGGAGCAACCCGTGAAGACCCTCGTCCATGTGCTCTCGGCCTCCGTCCGCCGGTTCCCCTGGCTGGTGGTCGCCGTCACGATCGTGCTCTCGTTGGTGTTCGGGTTCTTCGGCTCCAAGTTCCAGCCGGCCGACAACGCCAACGAAGGGTTCGCCCCCGAGGCTCCCGAGATCGTCGCGGAACGCCAGATCAACGAGCTGTTCGGCGCCGAATCGAACCAGAGCGTCATGCAGGCGATCATCTCGTCCGACCGCGGCGACGTGATCACCCTCGACGGGTTGGCCGCCGTCGAAGCGGTCTCCGCGGCGGTCGCCCAGAGCGATCTCGCCCCCTACCTGGTGAGCAACGGCGACACCCCTCCGATCGTCCATTTCCTGACTCCTGTCGAGTTCGCCATCGCCAAGGGCGCTCCCCGGCCGACGACGGACGCCGAGGTGAAGGCGATCTACCGGGCCGCCCTCGAGAACATGCCCTCCCAGCAGGCCGGCCTCGTTCGGGGCCTGCTTCCGGCGAGCGCCGATCCCGCCGTTCCCTCGGCGCCGTCGGGGCTCGTGATCGTCTTCACCACCGGGGCCGCCGGGCCGGAGGAGTTCGACACGTTCGTCGCCGCCGCGGCATCCGGGGCGGAGGCGATGAAGGCGGCGCCCGTTCCCGACGGCATCGGCGTCGAGCCGTTCTCCTTCGAGCTGCTGTTCGCCGGCGACTCCGAGTTCCAGAAGGAGATCGGCCGGCTGTTCGCCACCGCCGGCTTCATCATCTTCCTCGTCCTGTCGATCATCTTCCTCGTCCGTCCCCGGGACCGGAAGGACCGGCTCCTGGCGATCGTCGGGCTGGTCGGGATGTCGGCGGCGGTCGTGGTCCTCCTCCTCCCCGGCCTGGCGATCCTGTTCCCGGACCTGCTCCCTGCTTCCCTCGCCGACCTCCAGACGGGCCCGTTGCTGCTGTTCGCCGCGGCCGTGTTCGCCGTGGTCTACCTGGTGTGGACGTTCTCGTCGCGCGGGCTTCGGCGTACGACGGCGGACACCCTCATCACCTTGTTGACGATCGCCGCCGCCATCACCTGGATGAACGGCTACGGCTACCTTCGTTTCGGGGCACAGTCCCAGATGGTGCAGATCCTCCCCATCCTCCTCATCGGTCTGGGCGTCGACTACGCCATCCACGTCAACACCCGCTATCGCGAGGAGATGTCGACCGGGGCGACCGTGGATGCGGCCATCTCGACCGCCATCCGGACCGTGGGCATCGCCCTCGTCCTGGCCACCGTGACGACGGCCGTCGGGTTCCTGACGAACCTCACCAACGACATCCCTGCATTGCGCGAGTTCGGGGAACTGGCGGCGTTCGGGATCCTCGCCTCGTTCCTGCTGATGCTGACCTTCGTGCCCGCCGTCCGGGAGCTCCTCGACCGCCGCGCGGAGCGCCGAGGAGCGCTCGATGCGGCGTCGCTGGAAGGTGGTCAGGCCAAGCGCCTGCCCCGTCTCGTCGGGCGTGCCGCGTGGCTGCCCAAGCACGCCGCCGTCGGCACCCTCGTCGTCTCGCTCGTTCTCGGCGGGTTGGGGGCCTATGGGACCTCCAAGGTGGAGGCCAAGTTCTCGTTCCTGGACTTCATCCCGGTCACCTCACCGCTTCGCCAGACGTTCGAGACGTTGCTCACCGAGTACGGGGGCGGGTTCGGTGAGCAGACCCAGGTGCTGGTGACCGGGGACACGGCCACTCCCGCCGCGTTCAACGCCATGGTCGCTGCCACCTCGAACATGGTCGACGACGAGGACGTCGTGCTCGTCGACGGCTTCCCCGCCGCCGAGTCTCCGGTCGCGCTCGTCGCTCAGCTCGCCAACCCGCAGTCCCCGTCGTTCGATCCGGTCGTCGCGCAGGCGGCCGGGGCGGCGGGGATGCAGCCCGGCTCGCTGACGGTCGCCTCCGACGCGGATGTCGCCGCCCTCTACGACACCCTGTTCGCCCAGGCACCGGAACGGGCCACTCGGGTGCTGCACCGCTCCGACTCCGGCTACGACGCCGCTTTGTTCACCATCACCACCCAAGCCGGTGAGCGTGGGGCGGCCCGGCTCCGCGACGCCCTCACCGAGGACTTCGCTCCGGTGCACGACGCCGGCCTGGACGCCGTGCCGACGTCCGACGAGATCGTCTCCAACGTCGTCGTGACGACGCTCCAGAACTCGCAGCTCTCCTCGCTGCTGTTGACGTTGGTGGCGGCGCTGATCCTCCTGGTGATCAACTTCTGGTACGAGTCGAGGCGGCCCATGCTCGGGGTCCTCACGACGTTGCCGGTGGTGCTCGTCGTGTTGTGGTCGTTCGGGGTGATGGCCGCCGCCGGGATCCCCTTCGGTCCGGTCACCGCGACGATCTCGGCGCTCGCCATCGGCATCGGCGTGCCCTACATGATCCACGTCACCCACCGCTACCTGGAGGATCGCGTCCGCACGCCATCGGCCGAAGAGGCCGTCGAGCAGACCCTGGTGCACACGGGCGGGGCGCTGGCCGGATCCGCCCTGACCACCATCGCCGGGTTCGGGGTGCTGGCGACATCATCGACGATCCCGTTCCGGCAGTTCGGCATCGTCACCGCGTACACCATCTTGCTGGCCCTGCTCGCGGCGGTGCTGGTCCTGCCGACCTACCTCGTCCTGTGGGACCGGTGGCACCGGCGCAGGGGAGAGGATCCTGTCGATACCGAGGCGCTGGCCGAGGCCTTGGAGGCGGCGAGGCCATGAGCGACGAGGCGCAGGCCGACCGGCGGGGGATCGAGATCCCCGAGGAGGTGGCTCGGGCCGCGGCCGTGCCCGAGGACCTCGACGCCTCGGCGGTCGGCCCGTACAGCGTCCCGGACACCAGCCGGCGCCGGCAGGCGGGAGCCGTCTATCTGCTCGCGGCGGCGGCGGTCGCCGGCGGCCTCGTCGCCGGGGCGCTCCCGGCCGCGATGTGGTGGACGACGGTGGCCCCGCTGGCGGCGATCGCGCTCTATCACGTCGCCGCGGGCTGGCATCTGGCGGTCCGGGAGTCCGAGGCCCTGGTCGAGGCCAACCGGGCCGTTCCGTTCCCGGTCGGACATGCCTCGGCGCAGCTCGGTTTCGCGGGGCCGCGGGCCAAGCCGATCTGGAACGTGCTGGTCTTCTCCGCCGACGAGCCCCCTTCGGAGCGGGCACTCGTCAGGATCGACGCGCTCGATCGATCTCTCGTGGACGTCTACGCCGAGGAGGTGCCTCCGGCCGAGCGTTGAGCGGCCCTCAGCGCTGGTCGAGGGGGACGAACTCCCGCTCGACGGGACCCACGTACACCTGACGGGGACGCATGATCCGGGTGTCGGGATCCTCGGTCATCTCCTTCCAGTTGGCGATCCAACCCGGAAGACGGCCGATGGCGAACAGTACGGTGAACATCCGCGGCGGGAAGCCGAGGGCCCGGAAGATGATCCCCGAGTAGAAGTCCACGTTGGGGAAGAGCTTGCGCTCCTGGAAGTAGGGGTCGTTGAGCGCGACGTCCTCGAGCTGCTGGGCGATCTCGAGCATCGGGTCCTTGCCGGAGGTGCGCTCGAGGACGTCGTGGGCGAACCGTCGCAGTACCTTGGCTCGAGGGTCGTAGTTCTTGTAGACCCGGTGACCGAACCCCATGAGCCGGAACGGGTCGTCGGGATCCTTCGCCCGGGCGACGACCGAGGCGACGTCGGCGTCGGGATCGTCGAGGATGTTCTGGAGCATCTCGATCACGGCCTGGTTGGCGCCGCCGTGGAGCGGTCCCCACAGCGCGTTCATGCCGGCGGCGACCGAGGCGAACAGGTTGGCCTGGCTCGAGCCGACGGCTCGGACGGTCGCGGTGGAGCAGTTCTGCCCGTGATCGGCGTGCAGGATGAGCAACACGTTGAGCGCCTTGGCGACGACCGGATCGATCTTCAGATCCTCGACGGGGAGCGCGAACATCATGTGGAGGAAGTTCTCGACGTACGTCAGGTCGTTGCGGGGGTAGACGTAGGGCTGTCCGATCGACTTCTTGTACGCCCAGGCGGCGATCGTCGGCATCTTGGCGATGAGCCGCTTGGCCGACTCTCCCACGGCGTCGGGATCGGACGGGTTGTAGTACTCCTCGTAGAACGTCGAGATGGCGTTCGTCGCCGACGACAGGATCGCCATCGGGTGTGCCGAGCGGGGGAAGGCGTCGAAGAAGCGCTTCATCTCTTCGCTGAGCAGCGTGTGGGTCTTGATCTCGGTGGTCCACTCGTCGAGCTGCTCGGCCGTGGGCAGGTCGCCGAACAACAGCAGGTAGGCGACCTCGAGGAAGGTGCAGTTGCCGGCCAGGTCCTCGATCCGGTAGCCGCGGTGGCGGAGCTCGCCGGCGGCGCCGTTGACGAAGGTGAGGGCGCTGCGGGTGTTGGCGGTGTTGGCGAAGCCGGGGTCGAACGTCACGTAGCCGAGCGTTCCGCGGAGCTTGCGGATGTCGAGGCCGGCGTTCCCCGTGGTGGGCTCGATGACCGGGAGTTCGAGGTCACCGGCATCGGTGGTCAAGATGCCTTTGCGGTCACTCATCGCGGATCGGCCTCCTTCGGATCGAGGTGCATCACGGGTCTGGCCCGCACCGCCTGATTGTAGTGACCACGATCGGGGCCCAGATCGTGTGTAACCTCGGCTCGAGGAAGGACGAAGTGCTCGATCTCAAAGCCAGGAAGAAGGTGGCCCCGATCCTCGACCCGCTGGCCCGCGGGCTCGGGAAGGTGGGGTTGACGCCGACGGCGGTGACGTTGATCGGTCTCGCCGTCACGTTCGCCGGGGCGTCCCTGATCGCGCTGTCGTACCTGACCGTCGGCGCCGTGGTGGCCGGCGTCGGGGTGTTCCTCGACGCCCTGGACGGGCCGCTGGCCCGGGCCCGCGGGACCGCCACCGTGCGAGGGGCGTTCATCGACACGATGTCGGACCGGTTCGGCGAGATCGCCGTCTGGGTCGGCCTGGCCGTGTCGCTGCGGGACGACGCCGTGTCGTTGCTCCTGTGCACCCTCGCCCTGGCCGCGTCGCTCCTCGTGCCGTACGTGCGCGCCAAGGCGGAGTCGTGGGGCGCCGAGGGCAAGGGGGGCTGGATGGGACGAGCGGAGCGGATGATCCTGGCGCTGTCGGGGATCCTGGTCGCCGGCTTCTTCCCACAGGTACTCACCCCCATGCTCGTCGTCTTCGTCGTGCTCGTCGGGTTGACGGTCGCTCAGCGGATCCGTAGGACCTGGCAGCAGCTTCCAGGGTGAGCGACCTTCCCGGGTACCTGCTCTATCGAGGGCTGTCCGGCGCCTTCGGATTGCTCGGGGAACCGGCGATGCGATCGATCGGACGGGCCTTGGGCATGGCGGCCTACCCGGTGGGCGGCCGGCGGGCCGAGATCGCCAGGCGCAACATGCGCCGCGTCCTCGGACCGGAAACCCCCGACGACGTCATCGAGGCGGCGGCACGCGAGGTGTTCGCCAGCTACGGGCGCTACTACGCCGAACTGTTCTGGTACCGGCCACGTCGATGGGACGAGGTGCTCGAACGGACCCGCGTCGACGACCTGGGCCCGGTCCACGCGGCCCGGGATCGGGGGAGGGGGGTCGTGTTCGCCCTTCCCCACGTCGGCAACTTCGATGCCCCGGGGGTCATCGCCCACGAGCTCGATCTGCCGTTGATGGCGGTCGCCGAGCGGCTTCCCAACCGGCGCATCACCGAGTGGTTCGTGCAGGTGCGTCGGAGCCTGGGGATCGAGATCGTGTTCGCCGGCGATGGCCGCAGGACCACGACCCGTCTCATCGGGCATCTCCGCTCCGGCGGGGCGGTCGCGCTGCTGGCGGACCGGTCGGTGACCGGGAGCGGGGTCGAGGTGGAGTTCTTCGGTGAGCGAACCCTGTTGCCGGCCGGCCCGGTGGCGTTGGCGGACCGAACCGGCGCCACCTTGCTCACGGTGGCGCCGTTCTTCGCCGACGGGCCCGGCGCCGACATCGTGGTCAGGGACACCTTCGAGATGCCCGACGGCGAAGGGGATCGGACCGCCCGGATCGCCGAAGGGACCCAGCGTCTGGCCCACGAGCTGGAGACGCTCATCTCCATGCACCCCACCCAGTGGCACGTCGTTCAGCCCAACTGGCCGTCGGATCCTGGCTGGCGTGGCCCGGGACCGGAGCGCACCGAGCCATGAAGGTCGGGATCGTCTGCCCGTACGATCTGGGTCGTTTCGGAGGGGTGCAGGATCAGGCCATCCGCCTCACGAGGTGGCTCACCGCGGCGGGCCATGCCGCCACGCTGGTGGGGCCCGGCGAGGTGGGGCCCGACGGCGCCGTGCTCCTCGGCCGGACGACGACGGTTCCCGCCAACCGGGCGGCCACGCCCATCGGGGTCGATATCCGCATGCTCGGACGGCTCCAGGACCATCTCGGGTCGATGGATGTCGTCCACGTCCACGAACCGATGATGCCCGTCGTCGGTCCCGCCGCACTGCAGGTGGAGGGCCCGGCCAAGGTGGCGACGTTCCACGCCGATCCGCCACGGTGGGCCCGGCGCGCCTACCGGTCGATGTCGGCGGTCGCTCGCGCGATCCTGCGGCCGGCGCACGTGGTGACGGCCGTCAGTCCGGTCGCCGCGTCGGCCATCGCCAAGGTCGCTCCGGACTGCCGGATCGTGCCGAACGGCATCGACGTGTCGGACTACCCCGACCGCCGCGGCGACCCACGCCACGTGGCGTTCCTGGGTCGGGACGATCCGCGGAAGGGCCTGTCGGTCCTCCTGAAGGCGTGGTCGTACGTGATCGAGGCCGAACCGGAGGCCCGGCTCACCGTCGTGGGAGCGCGGCGGGAGCGGGCGCCCGAGGGGGTCACGTTCCTCGGACCGGTCTCGGAGGAACGCAAACGGGCAGAGCTGGGAGCTGCAGGGATCTTCTGCGCCCCGAACCGGGGAGGGGAGAGCTTCGGGTTGGTGGTCCTGGAGGGGATGGCGGCGTCGTGCGCCGTGGTGGCGTCCCGTATCCCGGCGTTCACCCACGTGCTCGGCGAGGTGGGCATCTTCGCCCAGCCCGGCGATCCGGTGGCCCTGGCCGATCGTCTCCTTCGGCTCCTCCGCAACCCCGAGGCCGTCGAGCGGTTCGGGGCGGCTGCTCGCCGGCGAGCGACGCAGTTCGACGGTCCGGTCGTGGCGGGTCGCTACCTCGAGGCGTATGCGGAGGCGATCGACCGCGCCTCGCGATGATGGCCGCCTGTTGAGCGAGATCGGCGGGTCGGTACACTTCCGGTGTCCCCCGAGGAGATGTGAACGTGGAACCGAGCGTCGAACACGGAACGGATCGCGTCAAGCGCGGTCTGGCGGAGATGTTGAAGGGCGGCGTCATCATGGACGTCGTCAACGCGGAGCAGGCCAAGATCGCCGAGGAGGCCGGCGCCGTCGCGGTGATGGCCCTCGAGCGCGTCCCGGCCGATATCCGTGCCCATGGCGGCGTGGCCCGCATGGCCGACCCGGCGAAGGTCCAGGAGATCATCGCCGCGGTGTCGATCCCGGTGATGGCCAAGTCCCGGATCGGCCACTTCGTCGAAGCCCAGATCCTCCAGTCCCTCGGTGTCGATTACATCGACGAGAGCGAGGTGTTGACCCCCGTCGACGAGAACCACATCGACAAGCGGGCGTTCACGGTGCCCTTCGTGTGTGGCGCCAAGGATCTCGGCGAAGCACTGCGCCGCATCGGGGAGGGGGCGGCGATGATCCGGACGAAGGGGGAACCGGGTACCGGCAACGTGGTCGAGGCCGTGCGCCACATGCGCAAGATGAACGCCCAGATCCGGTGGCTCACGACGGTCGATCGCAACGAGATGATGGCCGCGGCCAAGGAGCTCAGGGCGCCCTTCGGGCTGGTCAAGGAGGTGGCCGAGACGGGGCGGTTGCCGGTGGTCAACTTCGCCGCCGGAGGGATCGCCACGCCGGCGGACGCGGCGTTGATGATGCAGCTCGGATGCGACGGGATCTTCGTCGGTTCGGGCATCTTCAAGTCCGGGGATCCGGCCGAACGGGCCCGGGCCATCGTGGAGGCCACGACGTTCTACGAGGACCCGGAGACCTTGGCCAAGGTCTCGAGGAACCTCGGTGAGGCGATGGTCGGCATCGACATCGACACCCTCGCCCCCACCGACCGGATGCAGGATCGAGGTCTCTGAGTGACCGTCGGTGTGCTCGCCCTCCAGGGCGATTTCCGGGAGCACATGGCGATGGTCCGCGCCCTGGGGGCCGACGCCGTCGAGGTGCGAACTCCCGGTGAGCTGGAGTCGATCGACGCGTTGATCATCCCCGGAGGGGAGTCCACCACCATCGGGCGTCTGGCGACGGCCTGGGGCATGATGGATCCGCTCAGGGAGCGGATCGAGGCCGGGATGCCGACCTTGGGGACCTGCGCCGGGTTGATCTTCCTGGCGGCGGGAGCGGTCGGTTCCGATCAGCCGCAGCTCGGGGTACTGGACGTGGTCGTGGCGCGCAACGCCTTCGGGCGCCAGGTCGACTCCTTCGAGGCCGACCTCGACGTGTCCGGGCTGGATCGTCCGTTCCACGCCGTGTTCATCCGCGCCCCCTGGATCGAGAAGACCGGCGCCGACGTCGAGGTGCTGGCGTCGATCCCCGACGCAGAGGGCCGGGAGCATGCCGTGCTCGTGCGCCAGGGCGCGATCGTGGCCGCGGCGTTCCATCCCGAACTGACCGACGACGATCGGATCCATCGCCTGGCGTTGGGTCTCGGAGAGGGAGGCTGAGCCGTGGCCGGACATTCGAAGTGGGCCAACATCAAGCACCGGAAGGGCCGGCAGGACGCCAAGCGGGGCAAGCTGTTCGCCAAGCTGATCCGAGCCATCGAGGTGGCGGCGCGCTCGGGCGGCGGAGATCCCGCCGCCAACCCGACCCTGGCCCAGGCGATCCAGAAGGCTCGCGACGCCTCGGTGCCCAAGGACAACATCGATCGGGCGATCGCCCGCGGCACCGGCGAGGTCGAGGGCGTCACCTACGACGAGATCTGGTACGAGGGATACGCGCCCGGCGGGGTGGCGGTGTACGTGCAGGTCCTCACCGACAACCGCAACCGGGCGGCCTCCGACGTGCGTTCGACGTTCACCCGCGGCGGCGGGAGCCTCGGCGAGCCGGGTTCGGTCTCCTACCTGTTCGAGACGAAGGGATCGATCCTGGCCAAGGGCGACGAGGACACCGTGATGGAGGCGGCCCTCGAGGGCGGCGCCGAGGACGTCGACGGCTCGGACGGCCTGTGGGAGATCACGACCGACCCGTCGGACCTGCAGTCGGTGCGAGCGGCTCTCGAGGCGGCGGGGATCGAGATCGAGTCGGCCGACATCACCCAGATGCCGGTGACCACCGTCGAGCTCGACGCCTCCAAGGCCCAGCAGGTCCTGCGTCTCGTCGACGCCCTGGAGGACCTCGACGACGTGCAGTCGGTCTACGCCAACTTCGACATCCCCGACGAGATCCTCGCTCAGGTCGGCTGAGCTCCCGCCCCCTCTCCAGTCGGGGGCGATGCTTTGCGGCGTCCGACGGCGGCCCTAGGATGACCAAACACATGTTCGTATTGGGTATCGATCCGGGCCTCACCACGACCGGGTACGCGCTGGTCTCGGGCGCGGCCTCGGGGGAACGGGCCGTGGCCGCCGGTGTCGTGCGGACGGCCGCCGGGACGCCCGTCGAGCGCCGGCTCCTCGAGCTGTATCGGGATCTCACCGCGATCGTCGCCGACCATCGTCCCGACGCGGCGGCCATCGAGCGGGTCTTCGTCAACCGGAACCTCCAGACCGCCACGGGGGTGCTTCGAGCCTCGGGGGTCGCGCTCCTGGTCCTCGCCGAGGCCGGGATCCCGGTGACCGAGTACACGCCGTCGGGGGTCAAGAAGGCGCTCGTCGGTTCCGGTGACGCTCCGAAGGCACAGGTCCAGCGGGTCCTCGAGATGCGGTTGGGTCTGGGCTCGGCACCGAAGCCGGCGGATGCGTCCGACGCCCTCGCCATCGCCTTGTGCCATCTGCAGCACCTTCCGGCCATCCGGCGGGGCGTGTTGCGATGATCGGGCGGCTCCGGGGCATGCTCGTCGCCCGATCGGCGGAGACGGCCACCGTCGATGTGGGCGGGGTCGGGTACGAGATCGTGATGTCCCCCGACGTGGTGGCGGCGCTCCCGGCGATCGGGGAGGAGGTGGTCGTTCACACCCATCTCCACGTCCGAGAGGACGTCATGGCGTTGTACGGGTTCGACTCGGCCGACGCCAGGGACCTGTTCCGGGTGCTGCTCGGCGTCTCGGGGATCGGCCCGCGAGTGGGGATGGCGATCCTGGCCACCTTGTCGCCCGACGATCTGCGGCGCGCGGTGGTCGCCGAGGATGTCGGAGCGCTGACCGCGGTGCCGGGGATCGGCAAACGCAGCGCCCAGAAGCTCCTCCTGGAACTGCGGCCCCGCCTCGAGCTGCCCGACGCCGAGGTCGTCGGCTCCGGCGGCGCCGCCGAGATCCGGGCCGGACTCGAGGCTCTCGGGTACCGGCCGGAGGAGATCCGGGAGGCGGTCTCGACGATCACTCCGGGCACCGGCGTCGAGGAGGGCCTGCGACAGGCGCTCCGGCTCCTGGGGCGGGAGCGATGAGGGAGGAGGGGCTCCTGACCGCCGCGCTGGACCCGCAGGAGGCGGCCATCGAAGCCGGCCTCCGCCCCCGCCGGATGGGGGAGTTCGTGGGCCAGTCGGCCCTCAAGGAACGGTTGTCGATCCTGATCGAGGCGGCGATGGGCCGGGGCGAGCCGGTCGATCACGTGCTGTTCTCGGGGCCTCCGGGACTCGGGAAGACCTCGCTGGCGGGGATCGTGGCGGCCGAGATGGGCGCCCAGATGCGGGCGACCTCGGGTCCGGCGCTGGATCGTCCTGGCGACCTCGCCGCGGTCATCACGAACCTGGACCGCGGCGACGTGCTGTTCATCGACGAGATCCACCGCCTGCCCCGGCAGGTCGAAGAGGTGCTGTACCCCGCCATGGAGGACTTCTCCCTCGACATCGTCGTGGGGAAGGGCCCGGCGGCGCGTTCGATCAAGATCGAGTTGCCGCGGTTCACGCTGATCGGTGCCACCACGAGGGTCGGGCGGGTCGCGCCTCCCCTGCGGGACCGATTCGGCTACGTGGCCCGGCTCGACTACTACGAGGCCGAGGACCTGGCCGCCATCGTCCGTCGGTCGGCCGGGATCCTCGAATGCGAGTTGACGTCCGATGGCGCCGAGCTGATCTCCGCTCGCAGCCGCGGCACCCCGCGGATCGCCAACCGCCTCCTTCGCCGGGTGCGTGACTACGCCGACGTTCGGGCCGACGGCGTCGTCGACGCCGAGACGGCGGCGCGAGCCTTGGAGGTGTTCGAGGTCGACGAGCGGGGCTTGGACAAGGTCGACCGCGCGATCCTGTCGGCGGTGATCGACAAGTTCGGTGGAGGGCCCGTCGGGCTGTCGACCCTGGCGATCGCGGTGGGGGAGGAGCCCGAGACCGTCGAGGACGCCTACGAGCCGTTCCTGCTCCAGCAGGGCTTCCTCCGGCGCACACCGCGGGGCCGGGTGGCGACCCCACGGGCGTACGCCCATCTCGGGGTCGCGCCTCCCGACGCCGGTGCCGGGCAGGGGAGCCTGTTGGGGTAGCGCACCGTTGGCGTTGCCGGCGCCTCCGGGTAGCGTGACCACACATGGTGTACCAACGGACACGCGTGGTGGTGACATGGCTCGCCTTCGGGCTCGTCGCCGCCCTCGGGGTGGTCGTGACCGGCGGCGCGCCGGCGACGGGGGCGGGCACGGAGGCCATCGTGCCCGGAACGCTGCGGGTCGACGCCACCGTCGAGCACATCGGGGTCGTGTGGTCCGTCGACGGCGACACCGACCTCGACTCGACCATGACGCTGGAGTACCGGAAGACGGGAACCGCGACGTGGATGCCGGGCGCCCCTGCCGTACGGGCCTATCCCACCCTCCGCGTCCAAGACGGGCCCCTCGGCATCGACGCGTGGGGCGCGAGCGCGATGTTCCTGGAGCCGGGGGCGACCTACGACCTGCGGGTGACCCTCACCGACCCCGACGGAGGGGGGGAGATCCGGCAGACGGTGGCGACGACCCGCGTCCCGCTCGTCGCCGATCCAGCCGGGACCGACCGCTACGTGGTGCCCGGCGACGGGGGAGGCAGCGGGAGCGCGGCCGATCCGTTCCGCGGTCTCCAGAGCGCCGCCGACGCGGCTCGGCCGGGCGACGTGTTCCATGTCGCGGCAGGCGTCTACACCCCGTTCACCATCGATCGGTCGGGGGCCGAAGGGCGCCCGATCGTCTTCGTCGGTCCCGATCGAGGGACCGCCACCATCGACGGGGCCGGCACCGACCGGGGCATCGTCACCATCGGGCGGTACGACCGGACCACCAGCTACGTCATCGTCCGCGGGTTCACCATCCAGAGCGGTCACTGGGGCGTCGACGCGCAGAACACGCAGGACATCGTCGTCGCCGACAACGTCATCCGCGACGTCGACGACGGCGTCACCAATCGACGCGGCGGCGCCCTCGAATCGAACCAGACGGTCACCGGCAACGTCATCACCGGCCGGGTCCGATGGCCAGGTAGCGGCATCCCGTCCGAGCGGGGCATCGACCTGAGGGGATGGGGCAACATCGTGTCGCGGAACCGGGTGCAGTTCTTCGGGGACTGCATCTCGGTGCAGCCCGCCACCGGTCCGTCGTACGGCAACGACGTGTTCGGGAACGACGTCGCCTACTGCGTCGACGACGGCATCGAGATCGACTACAACCAGGCGAACGTCCGGGTGTGGGCCAACCGCGTCACCAACGCCCGGACCGGGGTGAGCGTGCAACCGATCCGCGGCGGACCCGCGTACATTTTCCGCAACGAGTTCTTCAACCTCGAGAGCGCGCCGATCAAGATGCACAACTTCACCACCGGGTTCATCGTCGCCAACAACACCGGGGTCATGCACGGCAACGGGTACGGCGACAACGGGGCGATGTGGCGCAACGCCGTGCTACGCAACAACCTCTTCATCGGGACCCGCTACGCCTTCGAGTTCACGACCGTCCCCGACGAAGGGTTCCGCGACCTCGACTACGACGGCTGGGGCACCAGCCGTCAGATCGGCGGAGCGACCGCACCATGGTTCAAGTGGGACGACGTTCGCTACGACCGGATCGGCGATCTCCCGCCGGGGGTCGAGGATCACGGGATCGAGGTCGCCTTCGGGGACCTGAGAGCGGCGAACCTTCCGGGGGCATGGAACGTCGCCGCCGTTCCGGGCGCCGCCGACCTCAGGCTCGTTCCCGGATCGGCGGCGATCGACGCCGGGACACCCCTTCCCAACCTGGGTGATCCGTTCGGCATCGTCGGGGCCCCCGATCTGGGAGCCGTCGAGTTCGGGCGTCCTCGCCCCGCGTACGGGCCGCCGGTGGCGGCGGCCCCTGGTGCCGTCACCGTCGGCCTGGTCGACCCCGATACGGGGGTGTGGTGGCTGAGGGAGTCGGGAGGGTCGGTCCGTTCGTTCTTCTACGGCGACCCGGGCGACGTGCCGTTCGTGGGCGACTGGGACTGCGACGGGGTCGAGACGCCCGGGCTCTACCGTCGTTCCGACGGCTTCGTGTACCTCCGCAACGCCAACGACCAGGGCGTCGCCGACGTCCGGTTCTTCTTCGGCAACCCCGGCGACCTGCCCCTCGCAGGCGACTTCGACGGCGACGGGTGCGACACCGTGTCGATCTGGCGTCCCTCGGAGGGAAAGGTGTACGTCATCGACGAGCTGGGGTCGGCGGCGACGGGCCTCGGGGCGGCCGACAGGGAGTACTACTTCGGGAACCCCGGCGACGTGCCCTTCGTCGGCGACTTCGACGGCGACGGGATCGAC
>JALVQZ010000081.1 GCA_027036355.1 Acidimicrobiia bacterium
TCGACTACGTCGATCCGACCGATCAGACCTCGTGCACGGCCTGGAACTACTACGCCTCGGCGACCTCCAACGCCGTCGCGCAGGCGGGTGTGGCGGCCCGCAACTTCGCCGCCGCCTACTCGACCGGTTACTTCCCGCTCATCCACTGTGGCACGTCCTACGGGCACTACAAGGAGACCCGGGAAGAGCTGGTCCATCATCCCGAGCTGCGGGCGAAGGTACGCGAGATCATGGGCAAGCTCGACAAGCCCCTGGTCGTGCCTGAGGAGATCGTCCACTACAGCGAGTGGATCCACGCCATGCGGGACCGCATCGCCGAACGACAGGTTCGCGATTTCTCCGGGATCAGAGCGTGCGTGCACCCGGCGTGTCACTACTACAAGCTCGTTCAGGAGGACGCCATCTACGACCCGGACATCTACGGTGGCCAACGCACCGCGACGGTGACGGGCACGATCCAGGCGGTGGGGGCCACCGTCGCCGACTACTCGACGTTCTTCGACTGCTGTGGCTTCGGGTTCCGTCACATCCTCGTGCAGCGGGACTTCAGCCGCTCCTTCGCCACCCAGCGCAAGATCGAGGTGATGAAGGAGGAAGCCGATCCCGACGTGGTGATCACCCACGACACCGGATGCGTCACGACCCTCGACAAGAGCCAGTTCGCCGTCCAGGCCCACGAGCGCAACGTCGGGGTGCCGGTCATGTCGGACGCCCAGTTCGCCGCTCTCGCCATGGGCGCGCATCCCTACCGGGTCGCCCAGCTCCACTGGCACGCCACCGACTACACGGGGCTGCTCGAGAAGATGGGCATCGACTGGGAGCAGGCCTGGGCCGAGTTCCAAGACGATCTGAAACGACTCGAACGCGGAGAGATCGAGTACCTGACCTGGGAGGATGCGGATGCCGAGTGATCGGGTGGTGGTGATCGGGGCAGGGCCGGCCGGTCTCGAAGCGGCTCGGCTCGCCGCGGAGCTCGGCTCCGACGTGACCCTGGTCGAGAAGCACGACAGCCCGGGTGGGATGCCGATCCAGGCGAACTACGCGGCGCTCACCCACGGGTTCCGTCCCGCCGCGGCGGCCATGGGCGAGATGATCGAGGCGGCGATGGGGACCGGCAGGGTCGATCTTCGCCTGGGGAGCGAGGTGACGGCTGTCGAGGGCTCGGCGGGCGACTTCGCGGTCACCATCGGGAGCAACGGCTCCGCCGAGAGGATCGACGCCGGGGCGATCATCCTCGCCACGGGATTCCAACACTTCGATCCGGGACGGGAGACCCAGCAGTACCAGTACTACGAGTTCCCCGACGTGATCACCATCGCCGACGCCGAGTCGATGCTGTCGGCCCACGAGTTCGTGGTCCCCTCGACGGGTCAGCCACCGAAGCGGGTCGCCTTCATCCAGTGCGTCGGATCGCGGGATCGTCAGATCGGGAACGAGTACTGCTCCAAGGTGTGCTGTGGGATCTCGTCGAAACAGGCCATCGAAGTTCGCCAGCAGGTGCCCGATGCCAGGGTCTTCATCTTCTACATCGACATGCGGATGTACGGCTACTGGGAGAACGAGATCTACTGGCCCGCCCAGGAGCAGCACAAGGTCAACTACGTCAAGGGCATCGTGACGGAGATCCTCTCCAAGGGCGGCCGGCTCGTCGTCCGCGGCGAGGACACGACGATGGGTCGCCCGATGGAGGTCACGATGGACGTGGTCGTCCTCGCCGTCGGGATGGAGCCCAGCCAGGGGACCCGGAGGATGGCCGAGGTCCTCGGACTCCCCACCAACAAGTACGGGTTCGTCGAGACCGACCACGATCGGCTCGACACGGTGACCACCACCGTGCCCGGCGTGTACGTCGCCGGCGCCGCCACCGGGCCGTCGGACCTGGACGACTCCATCTCCGCAGCGGGAGCGGCGGCGGCCAAGGCCGTGGCCTTCCTGCGGAACGCGGAGGTCCTCGTTTGAGCACCGACCCGATCCTGAAGGGTCAAGTCGTCGACACCCCCACGGCCCAGGAGTTCACGCGCCTCGCCCTCGAGCGTGTCGGCGAACACGACTTCGGTGAGGTCGCCGAGCTCCTCGAGGCGAAGGCGGGTCTTCTCCGCCGGCTGCTCGATCCCACCCGGATCGAGGAACTCGGCGACGGCGAGGCCCTGGTGGTCCTCAAGTCGGTGTTCTCCTCTCGCCGCAAGGCGAAGCTCATCCTCGAGTCCCTCTCGACCGTCGGTCTGGCGGCGGTCGTGGCCGATCTCCTGTGGGGATCGGCTCCGGTGGGGGACCGCCTCGGTGCGTTCGCGGACGTGATCGCCTCGGTCGGGCGAGGTGTGCCCCCCTCGATCGGCTACGACCTGGGTTCCGAGCTCCTTCACTTCACCGATCCCGACCGGCACTGGCTGTGGACGCGGTGGATGTGGAACCCCGACACCGGCACCGGGGCACTCCCGCTGGTCGTCATGGAGGAGGTCGACCTCGACGGCGGAAGCATCCCCGAGACCTACATGCGGATCGGGGTCGCGATGACGTTCCTCAACGACGTCGGCGAAGCGGCGGGGTTCCGCCTGACCGCCGGGATGTTCGGCACCGACATCTTCCTGGCGTCGGTCTACGGCGTGTACATGTACACGACCCTGCGGATGCGCATGACCCAGGAGTTCAACAAGATCATCCCCGACCTCGACGAGCTCGTCCGGCGCCTGCTCGGCGTCAACCGTCTTCCCGCTCTCCTGGAGGTGGCATCGTGACCAGACCCCCGAGCCCCAAGGTCGAGCCCGAACGGGTCATCGAGCTCGAGCATGCCGTCGTCGAGGGCATGGACATCTCCGGCCACTGGAACCGGATGTTCGAACAGCGCGTCATCTTCGACTACGACGTCGCCGCCCTGGAGCGGGTGACCGAACTCGACGGCGGAGAGTCGATGGGCTGGTGCTACCAATGTGCCCAGTGCATCGCCGTGTGTCCCGTCGATCACGTCGGCAGCTACGGACCTCGCAAGCTGTATCGCAAGCTCCAGATCGGCATCGACCTGTTCACCGACCCCGACCTGTGGCTGTGCACGACATGCGCCAACTGTCTGCGGGTGTGCCCGAAAGAGGTGAACATGCTCGAGGTCATGCCCGCCGTCCGGAAGGAAGCCGTGCTGGAGGGCGACGTCCCCGCCGAGTTGCAGGACGTGTTCGAGAAGACCGCTCGCTACGGGAACCCGCTCGGGAAGAACCCCAAGCGCAGGGTGGCGTGGACGAAGGGTCTCGACGTCGAGGTGCCGCTCATCGCCGACCTGGGCCGCAAGGTGGACGTCCTGTGGTGGGTGAGCGACTACCCGGCCTATCACCCGCGTGGGATCGAGGCTTCGCGGGCGTTGGCGAGGGTCCTGACCCGGCTCGGGGTCGACTTCGCCATCCTGGGCGCCGAGGAGCGCCACGACGGCGACTCGATGCTCCGCGCCGGCGAGAGCGGGCTGTTCGAGATGCTGGCCGATCACAACATCGAGGTCTTGAACCGCTACGAGTTCGACGTGCTGATGACCACCGATCCGCACGCGTACAACGCCTTCCTGCACGAGTATCCCGAGCGGGGAGGGAGCTACGAGGTCGTGCACTACACGCAGTTCCTCGCCGAGCGCCTCGCCGACATGGGATTGTCCGAGGAGGTGGGCGGGACCATCACCTTCCACGATCCGTGCTACCTGGGTCGTCACAACGGCGAGTACGACGCCCCCCGGGAACTGATCGGTGCGCTCCCCGGTGCTGACTTCGTCGAGATGTGGCGGAACCGCCAGAACGGCTACTGCTGCGGCGGTGGCGGAGGTGGGATGTGGCTCGACGGCTTCGCCGCCGAACACCAGACGATGCGGCTGTCCGAAAAGCGGGTGCTCGAGGCGGTGGAGACCGGGGCCGACACCCTCTGTGTCGTCTGCCCGTACGAGGTGTCCCGCTTCGAGGACGCGGTCAAGTCGACCAACAACGACGGCAATCTGCAGGTGCTCGACATCGCCGAGCTGTTGGCGAAGGCGATGGGGCTTCCTACCGACTGAAGAACGGGTGCTCGGGGACGAGCGGAACAGGGAAGGGGAAGACGGATGAACATCGCGGTGCTGCTTCGGGCGGTTCCGGATCCCGTCGAGGAACTCGAGTTGAACGACGAGGGCACGGACCTCGATCGGGACTTCCTCGGCTACGTGCTCAACGAGTTCGACGACCACGCCCTCGAGGAGGCGCTGCTGATCAAGGAGGATGTCGGGGGCACGGTGACGGTGTTCGCGCCCGGGAACGCCGACGAGGTCGACCAGATCCTCTACACCGCCCTGGCGAAGGGGGCCGACGCGGCGAAGAAGCTCGGCGACGACCTCGGTCTCCTCGATGCTCACGCCCAGGCGGCGCTGTTCGCCGATGCCCTCTCGGGCGGGGACCACGACCTGGTGCTCTGTGGCGTCCAGGCCTCCGACGAGCTCGATGGTCAGGTGGCGACGCTCGTCGCGGCGATGCTCGACCGGCCTCACGTGGCCGTGGTCGTCGGGACCAGGCCAGGCGACGGGTCGATCCGGGTCACGAAGGAGTACTGGGCGGGCATCACCGCCGACTACGACGTGGACCTCCCCGCGGTCCTCGGTATCCAGGCGGCCAGGGAGGCACCGAGGTACGTGGCGGTCGCCAAGATCCGTCAGGCGCAACAGGCGGGCGGCCTCGAGGAGATCGATGTCGAGGCCCCCGAGAGCACGGCGCGGGTGAAGGTCGTCGAGATGCGGATCCCCGAGGCCGGCGAAGGCGCCGAGATGATCGAGGGCGACGAGGAAGCGGCGGCCGAACGGATCGTCGAGATCCTGCGAGCCGCGGGTGTGGTGTGAGGAAGGAGCGACCATGAGCAATGATGTCCTCGTCTACGTCGAGCATCTCGAAGGGGCCGTCACCGACAGCACGTTCGAGCTCCTCGCCCTCGGGCGCGGCCTGGCCTCGGTCAAGGGCGGCGAGTTGGTCGCCGCCCTCGTCGGGTCCGGGGTGGAGAGCCTGGCCGGTGAGCTCGGCGCCGCCGACCGGATCCTCGTCGTCGACGACGAGCGGCTGGCGATCTTCGATCCACAGGGCAACGCCCGCGTGCTGACCACCCTCGTCCGCGACCGCGAACCTGCCATGGTGCTCGTGCCGTACACCTCTCAGGGCATGGACCTCGCCGCCGACGTCGCCGTCGGCGCGGATCTGCCCCTCGTGTCGTTCTGTCGAGCCGTCCGGGCGGACGGCGAGCTCGGAGCCACGGTGCAGCTCTACGGCGGGAAGGTCGAGGCCGACGTCGTCGTCGACGCCGACCGAGCGGTCTTCGCCGTCCTTTCCGGGGCCGCCTCCGCCGAGGATGGCCGGTCCGGCGGAGCGGGCAACGTCGAGCAGGTGGCCGTCGACGTCGGAGATCTGGCGATCCGCGCCGCCGGCGTCACGCTCCCGGAGGCGGGCGACGTCGACATCGCGACCCAGGAGGTCCTCGTTGCCGTCGGTCGGGGCATCGAGTCCGAGGACAACATCGAGGAGGTCCAGGAGCTGGCCGACGCGCTGGGCGCCGCGGTGGCCGCATCGCGACCCATCGTCGATCAAGGCTGGCTGCCGAAGACCCGCCAGGTCGGCAAGTCCGGGCTCAAGGTCAAGCCGAAGGTGTACCTGGCGCTCGGGATCAGCGGCGCCCCCGAACATGTCGAGGGGATGCGCGACGCGGCGACGATCATCGCCGTCAACACGGATCCGCAGGCCCCGATCTTCGGCGTCGCCCACTACGGCTGGGTCGGGGACCTGTTCGACCTCGTACCGGAGCTCGTCGATCGGGTGGAGGGCGAGTGATCGTCCTCGCGGCGAGCGATGTCGCCGGGCGGGAGGTCTTCCTCGGCTTCGGCACGGAGACGAAGATCCTCTTCTACCTGCTCGCGTTCGGCGTCATCGGGATCTTCGGCTTCGGCTTCTGGAGGCGGATCGCCAAGTACCAGCGAGGGCGTCCGGCGGACCGGATCGATCTGCGACGGCTGATGCGCGGCATCGGCCTCGTCGCTTCCCAGCGAACGATCGCGAAACGCAAGCCGGCGGTGGGGATCGCCCACTTCTTCGTGTTCTGGGGCTTCATCGTGTTGCTCATCGGCACGACGATCATCGCCATCGACGAGGACATCATCGGGATCCTCCTCCGCAAGCCCGAATGGCAGTTCTGGCGCGGCGCGTTCTACGTGGGGTACTCGCTGATCCTCGACGTCTTCGGCATCGGCTTCGTCGTTGGGCTCTTGGTACTGGGTCGGATCAGGCGCTCGCACCCTGCCCGTCTCGACTACACCAGGGTCGATCTCCCCGAGGACGCCTACGATCGGTCCGGCTACTCCCTCGACGACCGTGTCTTCCTGGGGATCCTCCTGTTCCTGGGCGTCTCCGGGTTCCTGCTCGAAGGGTTCCGGATCGCCGCGACGGACTTCCCCGCGTTCGAGAAGGTCTCGATCGCCGGATGGCTCGTGGCCCTGCTCACGTCTCCGCTCGGTGAGCGGGGCAACGACCTGGCCCGGGTGGCGACCTGGTGGATCCACGGTCTGGCGGCGCTGTCGTTCGTCGCCTACATCCCGTTCTCCAAGGCCATGCACATCGTGGACGACGCCGCCGATCTGATGCTGACCGACCGTGGGTCGGCTCGCGCTCTGGCCGCCCCGGTCGATCCGATGGCACCGGGCTACCGCACCCTCGACGACTTCACCTGGAAGGAGCTGCTCGACTTCGACGCCTGCACCAAGTGCGGCCGATGCCACGAGGTGTGTCCGGCCCGGGCTTCCGGATCGCCACTGTCGCCTCGGGACCTCGTCCTGGATCTACGGGAGTACTCGGACGCGGTGTCTGGGCTCCGTCTCTGGTACGGCCCCGGGGCCGAGCCCGATCACCGCGACGCGACGGAGATCGCCGGCCAGGTCGTCGGGACCGACACGCTGTGGGCCTGCACGACCTGCATGGCGTGTATCGAGGCCTGTCCCGTCGGGATCGAACACGTGCCCACGATCGTCCAGCTTCGACGCCGGCTCGTGGACGTCGGCGACGTCGAGGCGGGGCTCCAGACCGCGTTCCAGTCCTTGGCCCGGGGCGGGAACAGCTTCGGCAAGTCCGCCAAGCAGCGAGCCCGCTGGACCAAGGGCCTCGATCTCACGGTCAAGGACGTCCGCAAGGAGCCCGCCGAGTACCTGTGGTTCCTCGGCGATCATGCCGCCTTCGACCCCCGGGCCGTGGAGGTGTCCCGGACCGTGGCCCGTCTGTTCGACGCGGCCGGTGTCGACTTCGGGATCCTCTACGAGGGGGAGCAGAACTCCGGCAACGACGTCCGGCGGGCGGGCGAAGAGGGGCTCTTCGAGATGCTCCGCGACAACAACCTGGCGGCGCTGGAAGATGCCGATTTCCGCCGTATCGTCACCACCGACCCCCACTCGCTGAACGCCCTCCGCAACGAGTACCCGATCGACGTGCCGGTCCTGCACTACACCGAACTCTTCGACACGCTGGTCGCCTCCGGGACCCTCGCTCCCGGCGGGCTCACGGGCAAGGCCACCTACCACGATCCGTGCTACCTGGGCCGGTACGCCTCCGAGTACGAGGCACCCCGCCGGCTCATCGCCGCCACCGGTCTCGAGCTCGTCGAGATGGGTCGCTGCCGGGAGAACAGCTTCTGCTGCGGGGCGGGCGGCGGGCGGATCTGGATGGACGACACCGGCCTCGACGAGCGCCCCGCCGAGAACAGGATCCGGGAGGCCGTCGCGCTCGGCGATGACGTCCGGTTCTTCGTCGTGGCCTGCCCCAAGGACATGGTCATGTACTCGGACGCCGTCAAGACGACCGGCAACGAGGACCGTCTCGAGGTCGTCGACATCGCTCAGCTCCTCGAACGAGCCCTGGAGGCGGTGCCCGTTGGTTGAGCACGTCGTGCCCGTTCACATCGGCCGCACGAGGCGCAACGATCGTTCCGCCGAAGAGATCGCCGAGGGTGTCGCCGCGATGGTCCGGTACCGCATCGCCGTCATCGACCGGGAGGATCGTCTCGAGGTGGGAACGGGCACGTGGACGTCGACGTTCCTGGCCGACACCGCCGGGCGTTCCGAAGCGCTTCGCGAGGTGACCTTGCGGGCGTTGCAGATCGGGTTCGATCCGGTCAACTTCGGCGTTCTGCGGGCCCTCGCCGGAGACGAGAGCATGGCGACCGCGGAGCTCGAGGCCCGAACGGGACTCGGTCGTGTCGCCCTCGGCGATCGGGTCGGCGACCTCGTCTCGGCAGGCCTCGCCGCGAAGGTCCCCGAAGCCGATCAGGTGGTCGGCACCGGCGCCGGGCGCGCCCTGGTGGCGTTCGTCGATCAGATCGTGGAGTCGGCGGATCGTCGTCTCGAGGACCCTCGATGAGATGTGCCTTCTGCGAGACGACGGGGACCCGGTCCGCGCTCCACGCCCACATGACGGACATCCACGCCGACCGCGTCGTCACCGAGAGCGACGGGTGGGGCCGCAAGTTCCTCCAGCTCGACTGCCCGGCATGCGACGAGTCGTATCGTCGGGAAGTGAAGCCCAGGCTCAAGGATCCGACGTTCCTCGACGAGTACGCTCGGGAGATCCGGATCGTCGCGTTCGACATGTTCCTGTACCACTGGCAAGGCGTCCACGAAGGAGAGACCGATGCCTGAGATCCGCGGCTGCAACGTCCCGTCCGACCTGTACTACTGGCCCGAGAAGCACGTCTGGGTCCGTCCCGACGACGACGGCACCGTGACCGTCGGCGTCACCGACGTCGCCCAGTCGTTGGCGCACGCCATCATCTCGGCGCTTCCGAAACCTGCCGGCAAGCCGGCCAAGAAGGGGAGGAGCCTGGGCACGATCGAGAGCGGCAAGTGGGTGGGTCCCGTCACGTCACCCGTCGCCGGCGAGATCGTCGAGACGAATCCCCTGCTCGCCACCGATCCCGGCGTCATCAACCGTGATCCCTACGGTGAGGGATGGTACGTGCGGATCAGACCCTCCGACTGGGAGTCCGACGTCGCCGATCTCGTCACCGGCGACGAGGGCGTGGCTGCATACGAGGCGTTCCTCGAGGCCGAAGGGATCACCTGCGGCGAGGGTTCGTGACCGTCTACCGGGGTTGCGACGTTCCCGAGGATCGTCTCTACGACGTTCCCAACGACCTGTGGGTCCGATTCGAGGACGGCACCGCCAGGCTCGGGCTCACCGATGTCGCCCAGACGAGGATGGGCAAGATGGTGTCGATCCGCTTCAAACGGCCCGGCCGCACGGTTCGGCCCGGCGGCTCGGTCGCCACCGTGGAGAGCGCCAAGTGGGTCGGACCGATCCACACGCCCTTCGCGTGCGAGATCGTCGACACCAACGAGGAGGCCTTCGCCGCCGACATCCTCATCGCCAACCGGGATCCGTACGGGGAGGGGTGGATCTCGGTGGTCCGTCCGATCGACCCCGCGAGCGCGGGCGAGGGCCTTCTCGGCGGTTCCGAGGCGGTCGAAGCGTACGTGGCGAGGATCGACGAGCTGGACCTGAGCTGTTTCCGGTGTGCCGACTGACGTTTGCCGAACCAGTGACGAGGAGGACCCGATGACGATACGACTGCTCGATTTCGGCCAGGTGGGTGCGCTCCGCTCCCAGGCCGTCTACCACGGCATCGCCTACGCGATGCGTCGCGAGCATCCCGACGTGATCACCCTGATGCGTCCGATGGAACCCTACGTGTGCATCGGTCACCATCAGGACGCCCGCACCGAGGTCGACCTCGCGTACTGCGATGAGGCGGGCCTCCCCGTGTACCGGAGGGAGGTCGGAGGCGGCGCGGTCTACCTCGACGGAGGCCAGACGTTCTGGCACACCATCTTCCATCATTCCCGGGTCCCCGCCACGCTGACGGACGTGTACGCCAGGTTCCTGGCCGGGCCGGTGATGGCGTTGAACCGGATGGGTATCCCTGCGGTGCATCGACCGGTCAACGACATCCAGGTCGAGGGTCGCAAGATCGGCGGCACGGGTGCGGCCACGATCGGTCAGGCCATGGTCGTCGCCGGGAGCCTGTTGTTCGATTTCGATTACGAGCTCATGGCCCGAGTGCTCAACGTTCCCTCCGAGAAGTTCCGTGACAAGCTCTACTCGACCCTCCAGGAGTACCTGACGACGATCAACCGGGAGCTGGGCGACACCGCTCCATCTCGCGAGGAGGCCGAGCGGCTCCTCGTCGAGGGCTTCGCCGAGGCGCTCGGCGCCGAGCTCGTTCCGGACGAGCCTCGGGCCGACGAGCTGGCGGCGATCGAGGCGCAGGAGGAGCGGATCGCCTCCGAGGCATGGCTCCACCTCGAGGGTCTGCCCGCCTCCGGCGACATCGTCAAGGTCGCCGAGGGCGTTCACGTGAGGGAAGCCGCACACAAGGCGCCCGGTGGGCTGGTGCGGGCGACCGTGGCGGTTCGAGACGGTCGGATCCATGGGCTCGTGATCTCGGGGGACTTCTTCATCGAACCGGCCGAGGCGCTGTGGGACCTCCAGGAGGCGTTGGTCGGCGTGCCTCACACCGAGGAGGCGGTGCTTCGCGTGACCAAGGGACTCCTCGAGACCGTCGATGCTCCCGGTCTCGATGCCGCCGACATCGCCGCCGCCGTGCTCGGTGGCGAGCGGTGAACGGGGTCCTGGACGGGGGTGTTTGACACGGGGTCTCGAGCCCCACCAATATGCGGATTCGTGCATATGACGCCTCGGCGTTCGCGACGAACCGGCGGCGTGAGGCCAGGGAAGATCGAAGGGAGCGGGGAACCTGCGCTACGGATTCGTGATCGACCAGAAGGCGTGCATCGGATGTCACGCCTGCACGGTGGCGTGCAAGACCGAGCACGGCGTCGCGCTCGGGGTGTACCGGACGTGGGTCAAGTACGTCGAGAAGGGCGAATGGCCCGACACTCGGCGGTTCTTCTCGGTGCTGCGGTGCAACCATTGCACCGACGCCCCGTGCGTCCAGATCTGCCCCACCACCGCGTTGTACAAGCGCGACGACGGCATCGTCGACTTCGACACGAGCCGGTGCATCGGCTGCAAGTCGTGCATGCAGGCGTGTCCCTACGACGCCCTCTACATCGACCCGGACGAACACACCGCCCAGAAGTGCAACTACTGCGCCCATCGGGTCGACGTCGGGTTGGAGCCCGCATGTGTCGTCGTCTGTCCCGAGCAGGCGATCATCGCCGGTGACCTCGACGATCCCTCCTCCCGCATCGCCGAGATCGTGGCGACCGAACAGACCATGGTCCGCGCCCCCGAGCAGGGCACGGGCCCGAACGTCTTCTACACCGGCGCCGAGTCGTCGAACCTCGATCCGATGCGATCCGGTGAGCTCGCCGACGGCGGGATCTGGCGCGATCCGCCGGACCTCCAGTCGTGGCTGTCGGTCGACCTCGGTGGAGGATCGCAGGCGCCGGCGGGCCCCATCGGGAACCTCGGCGCGGTGGAGTCGCATCCCAGCCCGCCTCCGCGGATCGAGCACGGCAGGCGAGGCACCCCGCCGCGGGTCGTGTACAACACGGATCATCCGATGCCGTGGGGATGGCGGGTGTCGAGCTACTTCCTCACCAAGGGCATCGCGGCGGGGATCGCGATCGCGGCTGCCGTGGCGCTCCTGTTCGGCGCCGGGGTCGATTCGAGCTGGATGTCGTGGGCGGCGCCGCTCGTGTCCGGGCTGTTCCTGGCGCTCACCGGTGTCCTGCTGGTGTGGGACCTGAAGCGGCCCGACCGCTTCTACTACCTGTTGACGAAGGGCAACCCGTCGTCGTGGCTGGTCAAGGGCGCGTGGATCCTCTCCGCCTTCGCCGTGGTCGACGGCCTCTGGTTCCTGGCCGGGATCCTGCGGATGACCAACGTCGTTCCGGTCCTCATCTGGGTTTCGGCGGTGCTCGCGCTCGGCCTCGCCGGCTACACGGCGTTTCTCTTCGGCCAGGCCGAGGGCCGGGACCTGTGGCAGAGCCCCATGTTGCTGTGGCACATGCTCGCCGGCGCGTTCACCGTCGGCGGCGGTGTCTCGCTGGTGGCGGCGTTGTTCTCCGACGTCGGTCCGCCCCTGGAGGCCACGGCTGCCCTGACGACGGCACCTCGGGGCGCCATCGGGGTGACCGCCTTCGCTTGGACGATGGTCATCGGAGCCGCCGCGCTCGGTCTCCTGGCGGCCGGGGAGATCGCGTCGCGCCATCCCACCGCCAACATCGCCGCTGCGATGCATCACATGACCCGGGGCCGCTACGCCGGGGAGTACTGGCTGGGCCTCGTTGCGTCGGTCGTTCTCCCGCTCGTGGCCGGGGTCGTCGTGCTCGCCGGCGGACCGACCATCGTCGGCGCCCTCGGCGGGCTGGCGGCATCGGTAGGGATCTGGCTCGTCGACGACGCGTTCGTGCGAGCCGGCCAGAGCGTTCCCCTGAGCTGAGGTGACACCATGACGACCGACATCCCGAGGCTGGTTCCCGGAAGCAGCTTGACCAACTACCCGCCGCCGGATCGCTGGGACGACTGGCAGGAGTGGGACGCCAAGGCCTGGCCCGAGCGGGTCAAGCACGACGTGCGTCTGGTACCCACGACCTGCTTCAACTGCGAGTCCGCCTGCGGGCTGCTCGCCTACATCGACAAGGAGACCGGCGAGATCCGTCGCTTCGAGGGCAATCCGGCCCATCCGGGGTCGCGGGGACGCAACTGTGCCAAGGGGCCGGCCACCTTGAACCAGGTCTACGACCCCGAACGGATCCTCCATCCGCTGCGCCGCACGGGCGCCCGTGGGTCGGGCCAGTGGGAGCAGGTGACCTGGGAGGAGGCGCTGCAGGACATCGCCGGACGGATGCGTGCGGCCATCTCCGAGGGGCGCAACGACGAGATCATGTACCACGTCGGCCGGCCCGGCGAAGACGGCTTCATGGACCGCACGCTCAAGGCATGGGGCGTCGACGGGCACAATTCGCACACCAACATCTGCTCGTCGGGTGCCCGGGTCGGCTACGCGATGTGGATGGGCCACGACCGGCCGTCGTCGGACTTCGCCAACGCCCGGTTCATCTTGTTGCTGTCGGCGCATCTGGAGACGGGCCACTACTTCAACCCGCACGCCCAGCGCATCATGGAGGCCAAGCGCAACGGGGCGAAGATCGCGACGATCGATCCCCGCCTGTCCAACACGGCGTCGATGTCGGACTACTGGCTGTCGACGTGGCCGGGTACGGAGGTGGCGATGTTGCTCGCCATCGCCCGGCGTCTCCTCGAGTGGGACGCCGTCGATCACGACTTCATGCGCCGCTGGGTGAACTGGGAGGAGGCGCTCGAGCACCGGTTCCCGGATCGCCCCCGCACCTACGAGGCGTTCGTCGACGCCTTGAAGGAGACGTACGCCGAGTACACCATCGAGTGGGCGGCGGAGGAATGCGGGGTCGAGGCCGACCAGATCGAGGCCATCGCCAGGGAGATCGCCGAGGCCGGCCATCGGTTCTCGTCCCACACGTGGCGGTCGGTGGGTTCGGGCAACCTCGGTGGCTGGCAGGGCGCTCGCAGCCTGTGGTTCCTCCACGTGCTCACCGGCTCGGTCGGGACCGTCGGAGGCTGTTCGCCCAGCGCCTGGGACAAGTTCAAGCCGGCGCATTGGAACATGCCGCCGCCGCACAACCGCTGGAACGAGCTGCTGTGGCCGATCGAGTACCCGCTCGCCCATCACGAGATGAGCATCCTGCTTCCCCATTTCCTCAAGGAGGGGCGAGGCCGCCTCGAGGTGTACTTCTCCCGGGTCTACAACCCGATCTGGACGAACCCCGACGGGTTCTCGTGGCTGGAGGCGTTGACGGACGAGGACCTGGTGGGTCTGCACGTGGCGTTGACCCCGACCTGGTCCGAGACCGCCTGGTACGCCGACTACGTGCTGCCGATGGGGGTGTCGGCCGAGCGTCACGACACGCACTCGTACGAGACGCACGCCGGCCAGTGGCTCGGCTTCCGCCAGCCGGTGCTGCGGGTCGCCGCCGAACGGGACGGCCGGACGGTCGAGCGCACCTACGAGACGAACCCCGGCGAGGTGTGGGAGGAGACCGAGTTCTGGATCGATCTGTCGTGGCGGGTCGATCCCGACGGGTCGTTGGGGATCAAACGGTGGTTCACGTCACCGAACGACCCGTCCCGGCCGGTGTCCGTCGACGAGTACTACGGATGGATGTTCGAGAACTCCGTTCCGGGCCTGCCGGACAAGGCCGCGGCCGAGGGCATCACGCCGCTGGAGTACATGCGCAAGTACGGGGTGGTGGAGGTCGCCAGGGACGTCTACGAGGTCCATGAGCGCCCCGTCGCCGGCGGCGAGGTCGAACCGGACGGACTGGTGCGCAAGGACGGCTCGGTCGTCGGGGTGGCGATCGACGGTGAAGCGAAGGTCGGGTTCGGGTCTCCGAGCCGGAAGCTCGAGTGGTACTCCAAGACGATGGACGACTGGGGATGGCATGACGAGGCGATCCCCACGTACCTGAAGACCCATGTCTACTGGCGGGACATGGACATGGCCGGCAACGAGCGGATCCTGCTGCCGATCTTCCGGCTCCCGACGCTGATCCACACCCGGTCGGGCAACGCCAAGTACCTCTACGAGATCAGCCACGGTCACCCGCTGTGGGTGAACCCGGCCGACGCCGACGCCCTCGGCTTCGAGACGGGCCAGATGGTGCGGGTCACGACCGACATCGGCTGGTTCGTGATGCGGGCGTGGCGGACCGAGGGCATCCGTCCCGGCGTGGTCGCGGCGTCGCATCATCTGGGGCGCTGGCGTCTGGCCGACGACGCGGGGAACGAACGGTGGTCGTCGGCGCTGGTCGACATCGAACGTCTCGGCGACGGCCGGTGGCGTCTCCGCCAGCGGAAGGGCATCGAGCCGTTCGTCTCCGACGATCCCGATTCGGAGCGGATCTGGTGGCGCGATCCGGGGGTGAACCAGAACCTGGCGTTCCCGGTCCATCCCGATCCGGTGTCGGGGATGCATTGCTGGCATCAGCGGGTGCGGTTGGTGAAGGCCGAGCCGGGGGACCGCTACGGCGACGTCGTGGTCGACACCAACAAGTCGACCGAGGTGTACCGCCAGTGGCTGGCGATGACGAAGCCGGGACCGGGGCCCGACGGGACGAGGCGGCCGATGTGGCTGGCCCGGCCGGTGAAGCCGACGCCCGATGCCTACGTCTACCGCGGTTCCTGAGCCGGGGGCGGCCGCGGCTGCCGACGCCGAGGCGGTCCGGTGGGTGCGCATCGCCGACGACTGGTCGTTGGAGCGTCCCTGGAGGGTCTTCGCCGACCGTCCGCCGACGGAGGCGTCGGTGGTCCGGTTCCACGATCCGGTGGACGATCTCGTCCGGCGGGGCGCCGAGTGGGGTTTCGACCCGGGTTCGGGCGATCTGGCGACGCTGTGTCGGTTCGCCGCCGGGCTCGCCGCCGCCGAGGCGGACGCTTGGCGTGGCGACGCTCCCGACGTGGCGCTGCGGGCCTACGAGGCGCGACGGTTCCTGCTGGCCGACCGGATCCTCCATTGGGCCGTGCCATGGCTGGACGCGGCCGGTCGGTGCCATCCCGAGTCCCGCCCGGCGGCGCATCACGCGAGGGACGAGCTGCTGGCCCTCGGCGAGGAGCACCGGGCGGCTCCGAGGCTGACCGGCACCGAGGGGGTGTACCCGCCGGGGGAGGACGCCTACGGGCCCGTGGAGGTGCCGACCCTTCCCGAGCTGTGGCTCGACTCGCTGTGGTCGGGCACGGTCCTGTTCCAGGCCACGATCGCGTCGCTGGCCGGTGTCGCCGACGCGCCCCGGGTGCTGTCGGCCGATCGGATCGACCGCCATCGCGACGACCTGGTGTCGCTCTACGAGCTCGCCGCGGCTCGTTGGCGCCGCCGGTCCGCCGAGTACCCGGGTTCGGCCGCCCTCTGGCTCGACCTGTCGGCCCGCGCCGAGAGGACCGCAGGTCGGCTCGGGGATGTCGGCTGAGCAGCGCCGTCGATCACGGCACGTACTGTTGGTCGATGGCGACGATCTCGCCGTGGTCGATGTCGAGCCAGTAGACGCCGGTGGCGTACCAGCGGTTGGGCGCGGTACCGGCGAGCTGCTCGGCGAGGTCGTCGATCGTGGCCGGTTCCGGTTCCGGGTTCCCGTCGACGAGGCCGATGAGCGTGATGGCCGCCGTGGGGGCGATGGGCACGGTGAACAGGTCGTGGTCGGGGTTGCGGATGAAGAACTCGCCGGGAGCGTCGGCCCCGGCTTCGGCGGCCGCTTCGGCGGCGTCCTCGCCGGTCAGCCACTCGGCGGGATCGATCACCGCCTCCCATCCCTCGGCGGTGGGACGAACGGTGAGGACCTGGGCGAAGATCCGACCGTCGCCGAGGCCCTCGTCGATCGTGGCGGCGAGGAACGGACGTTCGCTGCGATCCCAGCGGAGCCGCACCCCGGGGGTGACGGCGGCCACCGCCACGGTGCCGGTGTCCAGGTCACCGACCACCACCTGTCCGTCGGGACCGGAGGCGAGGACGGTCCGTCCGTCGAAGTCGACGTCGTCGAGGACGGGGAGGTCGTTCCACCGGACGACCAGACCCTCGACGAGGTCGTGGACGACGACGGCCGAGCCGTCCCGTCCACGGAGCACGACGGCCACGCTGCGGCCATCGGGCGCCATCGCCGCCGCGGCGACGGGGAGGGCGAAGGACGGCCCCGGGAGCGTTCCGCCCCCGGCGTCGCGGATCTCGACGGCGGCGTCGGTGCCCTCCCGGGCGACGACGAGGGCGTATCGACCTCCCCCGTACGCCACCGAGGCGACGTCGAGGCCGGTCCCGACCGGGAGCCGCGTGGCGACGCCGTCGGGGGTGCGAACGAGGACCTCGCCGTCGGCTCCGAGGAGGATGAGGACCGGACCGGAGCCTGAGGGGTCGGAGGCGACGTCCTCGAGGACGGCGTCGGTCTCGACGAGGAGCTCATCGACGCCGCCGGGGCCGGCCGGACCGAAGCGGATCTCCCCATCGACCCGCTGGTAGACGACGAGGCCGCCGGCGGGGAACGCCGGGCCGGCGACGACGTCGCGGTGGGCGAATGTGCCTTGCCAGCCTTCGGCGGAGCCGGAGAGGATCTCGTATCCGTGGGACGTGGCGAGGACGATGGTGCCGGTTCGAGCGG
>JALVQZ010000082.1 GCA_027036355.1 Acidimicrobiia bacterium
AGCGGCGACATCGTGATCGTTGCCGTCGATGAAGCGACGCTGGACGAACTGGGATCCTGGCCCCTCTCGCGCCGGATGCCCTGCGCGAGCACCTGACCGAGGCGGTCCGCGACACGCCCGCCGAGCTCCTGGAGCTCGACTGCACGGGGTATCCGTGCGTGGCCGCCCTGTCGTGGGACCACCTGCCCGAAGACGACGGGCTCATCGACGCCGGTGACGGTCGCGCCAACATGCCGGGGCGCCTGCTCGCCCAGCTACAGGGCGACGGCCCCTACGCCGACCTGCCCTTCTTCGCCGAGGGTCGGCTCCACACCGACCAGGACGGCGTGAGCGTCTTCGGAATGGCCTGGTACGCACCCGAGGACTACACCGCCGCCAAGAACCCCGTCGATCCCGACCACGCCCAGATCGAGGGCACAGTGCTCGACCAGATCCAGGGTCGCACCGTCAGCGCCGCCGAGAGCTGGTCCCGCAAGGTGGTGCCATGAGGCCGGCCGAGATCTCGGTCCTGGTCGGCCTGGCCCTCGGCGGCGCCGGGCTCGGCTACCTGGTGACGGTCAACAACCTGAGCCCCGGTGCCGCGCCCGAGGTCGTCGCCGAGAGCGACCCCGCGTGCGAGCAGGACGTGGTGAACCTGGGGCAGCACGCCCGCGAGGCGCAGAAGCACCTGCAGGGCGTGGAGGCGCGGCGCGCGGAGCTCGAGCGGCGGTAGGGAGAGCGGTCGCTCCCCCCTACTCGCGCCGGCGCCGAAGGCCGACGAGCCCGAGCAACAGCAGCGCGATCCCGGCCGTGCCGGCTGGCAGCGCCGTGCTGTTCGCACCAGCGCACGCGCCTGACTGGTAGGTGAGCGCCGGCTGCTGGGCACAGGGTCCGTCGGCGTCGTCGCTGTCCTGCACGTTGGGGGTGCCATCGCAGTCGTCGTCGCCGTTGCCCTCGTCGGCGTCGAGGACGCCGTCGCCGTCGGCGTCGGCCTCCGACGTGGTCCCGATCGGGCAGTCCGCCGACGCCACGATCGTGCCGTCACCGCCAGGCGGCACGGAACCGTCTCCGGATCGATCGGCTCCTGCGGGTGTACAGGCGGTAGCGACGAGGGCGATGGCGGCGAAGGTGGCCGTACCCAGCAGGCCCCGTCGTCGCGAACCGCCGCCCGATCGGACGACGCGGGTCTGCATGATGCGTTTCCTTCGATTGGATGACGCGAGCACCCTAACGCCCGGACCCGAGGCCCGCGCAAGGAACGCTGCCGACGTGCCCCCGACCGGAGCGTCAGGCCCTGAGCCGGAAGCGCTGGATCTTCCCGGTGGCGGTCTTCGGAAGGTCGCCGACGAACTCGATCCAGCGCGGGTACTTGTACGGGGCGAGGCCCTCCTTGCACAGCGCTCGCAGCTCGGCTTCGAGCTCCTCACCCGCCGCCTCGGCCTCGGTCAGCACCACGAAGGCCGCGGGCTTGACGAGGCCGGCGTCGTCCTCGCGTCCGATGACGGCCGCCTCCAGGACGAGGCGATGTTCCATGAGCTTGGCTTCGATCTCGAACGGCGACGTCCAGATCCCCCCGACCTTCAGCATGTCGTCGCTCCGGCCCTGGTAGTAGAAGTACCCGTCGGCGTCCCTGACGTAGGTGTCGCCGGTGTCCAGCCAATCGTCGCCGAGCATCGTCGCCGCGGTCTTCTCCGGGTTGTTCCAGTAGGCGCGCGCCGCCGAGAGGCCATGGACCAGGAGCCGACCGCCTTCGCCGGGCGGGACGTCGTTGCCGTCCTCGTCGACGATGCGAGCCGTGTAGCTCGGGACGGGTTTCCCACTCGAGCCGGGCTTGATGTCGTCGGGCCGGTTCGAGATGAAGATGTGGAGGAGCTCGGTCGAGCCGATGCCGTCGAGGATGTCGAGCCCCGTGCGGTCCTTCCAGCGTTTCAGGATGTCGGGCGGCAGCGCCTCGCCCGCCGACACGCACATCCGCACCGACGACGTGTCCGGCGCCAGCTCCTCGAAGGCCGCGAGCTGGGCCGCGTACAGGGTGGGCACACCGAAGTACAGGGTCGGGGAGAAGCGCGCGATCACCTCGAAGGTCGACTCGGGCGTCGGCCGCCCGTCGAACAGGACGGCTCTGCCGCCGACCCACAACGGGAAGGTCATCCCGTTGCCGAGCCCGTAGGCGAAGAACAGCTTGGCGGCCGAGAAGAACACGTCGTCCTCACCTGCCCCGAGCGTGTCGACGCCGTAGCGCTGGGACGTGACCACCATGTCCCGATGCCGATGGATGGCGCCTTTCGGGTTCCCCGTCGACCCCGACGAGTACAACCAGAAGCAGTCGTCCAGGGCGCTGGCCGGGGCCGGTTCCAACTCGGCGGGCGCGGCGGCGATCAGGTCCGCCAGGGTGGTCCCCTCTCCCTCGGTGTGGATGCGATGGGCCGGGCCGCCGTCGATGGCATCGAGGGCGGGGATGAGCTCGGCGTCGTACTCGGGGGACCAGACGACGGCTGCCGCCTGCGAGTCGGCGACGATGAACTCGTAGTCCTTCGCCCTCAGCAGCGTGTTGAGCGGGACGGGGACGAAGCCGGCCTTGATGGCGCCCCAGAACACGTAGTAGAAGGCCGGATCGTCCTTGACGACCATCAGCACCCGGTCCCCGGGCAACAAGCCGAGACCGGCCAGGGCGTTCCCGGCCCGGTTGACACGGTCGGCGAGTTCCCCGTAGGTGACGTCGACGCCGTGGTTGGTGGAGATGGCGACCCGGTCGGCGCGTCCCTCCGCGAGGTGGCGATCGATGAACGGGACCGCCACGTTGAAGGTGGGAGCGAAGATCAGCTCCTCGGGGGTCACGGTCACGGTGTGGTCGTTCACGTTCACGCTCCTTCCGTCGGCCCGGCAGGCTCCGATCCGCCACGCTATCGTAGCTGTCCAGGCGGTCAGTCGCCGGAAAGCGACGGAGGGAGGTCCACATGGATCCGAGAACGACCACGAGCAAGAGGGAAGAAGGTCGGCGAACCACCCCACGGGGTGTGAGCCGGCGCACGTTCATCAAGTCGGCGGGGATCCTCGCCGGGACGGTCGCGGCGGGACCGCTCCTGTCGGCCTGCGGCGCGATCGGAGGCGGGGGCGGCACGAGCGGCCCGCTCAAGATCGGGCTCCTGTTGCCCTACTCGGACATCTACGCCGTGCTCGGCGAGTCCATCACCGACGCGATGAAGATGTACTTCGAGGGGATCGGCAACGAGGTGGGCGGTCGGACGATCGAGATCATCGCCGAGGACACCCAGCTCAAGCCGGACATCGGCCTCGAGAAGGCCCGCAAGCTCGTCGAGCAGGACGAAGTCGACCTCGTCGCCGGGGTCGTCAGCTCCGGTGTCGCCGTCGGTCTGCGGGACTACTTCCACGAGAACAAGAAGCTCCTGATCATCGCCAACGCCGGCGCCAACGTGCTGACCAGGGCGAAGAAGAGCCCCTACATCTTCCGGACCTCGTTCAGCAACTGGCAGCCCAACTGGCCGTTGGGAGGGTGGGCCTACGAGAACGTCGCCAAGAAGGTGTTCGTCTCCGCTCCCGACTACGGCGCCGGGCACGACATGGTCAGCGGCTTCCTGAACTCGTTCCAGGCGATGGGCGGCGAGATCGTCGCAGAACCCCAGTTCACGCCGTTCCCCCAGATGGGCGACCCGGCGCCGTTCATCACCGAGATCCAGCAGGCCAAGCCCGACATGGTCTACTGCTTCTACTCGGGCGGCGCCGCGGTGACGTTCGTGAAGGCCTACGGCGAGTTCGGCCTCACCGGCGACATCCCGCTGGTGTGCGCGGGGTTCACGGTCGAAGAGGACGTGCTGCCGTCGGAGGGCGATGCAGCCCTCGGGGCCAAGAGCGGCCTGCACTGGGCGCTCCAGCTCGACAACCCGACGAACAACGCGTTCACCGCCGCCTACAAGGACAAGACCGGCAAGGACGCGAACGTCTTCGCGATGCAGGGCTACGACACGGCCCGCGTGATCGCCGAGAGCCTGAACGCGGTGGAGGGCAACACCTCCGACGTCGACCAGCTCATCGGCGCCATCGAGGCCGTCGAGTTCCCGAGCCCACGCGGGACGTTCAAGTTCGATCCGGCCACCCACAACGTGATCAACAACGTCTACGTCCGGGACGTGCAGAACGTCGACGGTGAGCTCCACAACGTCGTCATCGACGACCTCGGGGAGTTCGCCGACCCGGGGGACGACTCCAAGGGCTGATCGAGCCGACACACGATCCGAGGGTGGGGTCGCCTGCGGCCCCACCCTCGGGTCCCTTCGAGGGTGAACGACGTGGACCAGCTCCTCCCCCAACTCGTGAACGGGCTCGTGCTCGGGCTGTTGCTGTTCCTCATCGCCGCGGGGTTCTCGCTCATCTTCGGGTTGATGGACGTCATCAACCTGGCCCACGGATCGTTCCTCCTCTTCGGCGGGTACGTGGGGTTGACCGTCATCCGATCGACAGGCAACTTCTGGCTGGCCGTCGCCGTGGTCCCCCTCGTCACCGGCGCGGTCGGCCTGGCGATCGAGGTCACGGTCCTGCGGCGCACCTACACCCGCGGCCACCTGATCCAGGTCCTCCTGACCCTCGGCCTGGCCCTCATCGCCGCCGACCTGATGCGCTGGAACTGGGGCGCCTACGTCGAGTCGGTCGACGCTCCCGCGGCCCTCGCCGGGCTCGTCGACTTCGGCGGCGTCTTCCAGGTGCCCCTGTACCGGCTGGCCATCATCGGCTTCGGCCTGCTCCTGGCCGGAGCGATGTGGGTGGTGCTCGAACGCACCCGACTGGGCGCCATCGTGCGCGCCGGCGTACAGGACCGCGAGATGGTCGCCGCCCTCGGCATCGACATCGACAAGGTCGTCGCCGGGGTCTTCGCCCTGGGGACGGCGCTGGCGGGGCTCTCCGGCCTCCTCGCCGCCCCCGTGACGAGCCTGTACCCGGGTCTCGACTTCGACTTCCTCATCCTGGCCCTCGTCGTGGTCGTCGTCGGCGGCATGGGAAGCCTCAAGGGCGCGTTCTGGGGCGCGCTGCTCGTCGGCATGACCGACGTCCTCGGCAAGGCCTACTTCCCCGAGTTCTCGCTGTTCGCCATCTTCCTGATCATGGCCATCGTCCTCCTCGTCCGCCCCCAGGGGCTGTTCGGGACGAGGGAGGCGACATGACCACGAGCGTCGCCCGGGCGGCACGACGGAACCGGTGGGCCGTCCCCGCACTCGTCCTCGCGCTCGTCGCCGTCCCCTTCGTCCTCGGAACGTTCGAGGTCTCGCTGGCGACCACCGCCCTGATCTTCGCCGTGCTCGCCATGAGCCTGGACCTCCTCGTCGGATACACGGGCCTCGTGTCGCTCGGTCACGCCGCCTTCTTCGGCTTCGGCGGCTACGTCGCGGCCTACACGGCGATCCACCTCACCGGGAACCTCCTGGTGGTCCTCCCCGTCGTCGCCGCAGGGACGGCGCTGCTCGCCGTCGTGCTCGGGTTCCTGGCGCTGCGCACCACCGGCGTGTACTTCCTGATGCTGACCCTCGCCTTCGGCCAGATGCTCTTCGGGCTGGCGGTCAAGTGGACCCCGGTCACGGGAGGCTCCGATGGGCTCGCCGGCGTCCCCGCCCCGTTCGTCGGGATCGGCCCGATGTCGTACGCCTTCACGGGGCGGGTCCGGTTCTACTACCTGGTCGTGGTCGCGGTCCTGGCGTTGGGTTGGTTCCTGATCCGCGTCGTCGGCAGCCCCTTCGGGCATGCGCTGGTGGGGATCAAGGACAACGAGGAGCGCCTCGCCTCGCTCGGCTACGACACCTGGCGCTACAAGATGGCCGCGTACGTCCTCGCCGG
The DNA here is from genome assembly GCA_027036355.1 of Acidimicrobiia bacterium. Classification (GTDB taxonomy): domain Bacteria; phylum Actinomycetota; class Acidimicrobiia; order Spongiisociales; family UBA5794; genus JALSQW01. The sequence continues at coordinate 5,824 of JALVQZ010000082.1, forward strand.
TGTCGTCGCCGGAGTGGTCGGCGCCCTGTTCGTGTTCTTCAACCGCCACGCCGCGCCCGAGAACCTGTTCTGGGTCGTCTCGGGAGAGGTGCTGTTGATGGTGATCATCGGGGGTGCCGGCACGATGTACGGACCGGCCCTGGGGGCCGTTCTGGTACGGCTGTTCGAGTCGTACGTGTCGAGCTACACCGACCGCTGGCAGACCCTGCTCGGGCTGCTGTTCGTCGCGTTCGTGCTGTTCGCGCCCGGCGGTATCGTCGGCGTCATCCGTCGGAGGAGGAACCGTGGACGCGCTCCGGGTTGAGGGGCTGACCCGTCGCTTCGGCGGGGTGGTCGCGGTGCATCGCGTGAGCCTCGACGTCGCCGAAGGGGAACGCCGGGCGATCATCGGACCCAACGGGGCCGGCAAGACGACCCTCTTCAACCTGGTCGCAGGCAAGCTCTCCCCGTCGGAGGGGACGATCCGCTATCGGGACACCGACATCACCGGATTCGCTCCCCATCAGCGCGCCCGGCTCGGTATCGGCCGGACGTTCCAGAGGACGAACCTGTTCCCGTCGTTGAGCGTCTGCGAGAACATCCGCCTGGCGGTCCTGGCACAGACCGATCGAGCCCGACGCATCTTGGTTCCGGTGGAACGGTTCGCCGACGTGGAGGATCGGGTCGACGAGCTCCTGGACGACTTCGCCCTGGCGCACCGGGCGACCACCGAGGTCCACGAGCTGTCCTACGGGGAACAACGCCAGCTCGAGATCGCGCTCGCGCTGGCCGGACGGCCATCGCTCCTGCTGCTCGACGAGCCCACGGCGGGGATGTCCCCGGCCGAGACCTCGTCGATCACCGAGATCATCGCCGGTCTCCCCCGAGAGGTGACGTTGCTGGTGATCGAGCACGACATGGAGGTCGTGTTCACCCTGGCGGACCGCATCTCGGTGCTGCACCACGGTGAGGTCATCGCGGAGGGCACCCCGGTGGAGGTCCGTGACGATCCCAACGTCGTCGAGGTCTACTTCGGGGGCGCGGGCTGATGCTCCGCCTCGACGGCGTCCACGCCTACTACGGCGACAGCCACGTCCTCCAGGGCGTCGACCTGGTCGTCGGCGAGGGCGAGGTCGTGGCGCTCCTCGGACGCAACGGCATGGGCAAGACCACGACGATCTCGGCGATCGTGGGGCTGGTCCCTCCCCGCCGCGGCTCGGTGCGGTTCGGCTCCGACGAGCTCGTCGACCGGGCACCGTACGACATCGCTCGTCTCGGCATCGGGCTCGTTCCCCAAGGCAGGCGGCTGTTCCCCGAGCTCACGGTGCGGGAGAACCTGACCCTGGCGATGCGGACCTCCGGCGGCGCGTCGTGGACCCTCGACCGCATCCACGAGATGTTCCCCATCCTGGAGATGCGCGGTCAGGTCCCCGCCGGGCGCCTGAGCGGCGGGGAACAGCAGATGGCGGCCATCGCCAGGGCGCTCCTGACGAACCCGAGGCTGATCCTCCTGGACGAGCCGTCCGAGGGCTTGGCCCCCATCATCGTCGAACAGATCGGCGAGATCGTCGCCGATCTGCGGGATCGCGGGCTGTCGGTCCTCCTCGTCGAGCAGAACCTGCCGATGGCCCTCGCGGTCGCCGACCGCTGCTCGATCATGTCCAAGGGCGTGATCGTCTACGAGGGCACCGCCGCCGAGCTCGCCGCCGACGAGGAAGCCCGGGCCCGCCATCTCGGCGTGTGACGCCGCGAGAACGCGAGAACGAACCTGACCGGTTGGTCAACTTGCACGTACGTTCCTGGTACGATCGCACCATGAACGTCGACTTCCGCACCCATCCCGACCGCTATCGCCACTGGCGGCTCACCATCGACGGGAACGTCGCCCGCCTCGGCATGGACGTCGACGAGGCCGGCGGCCTCGGGCCGTGGGAGCTGAAGATGAACTCCTACGACCTCGGCGTCGACATCGAGCTCTACGACGCGGTGCAGCGCCTCCGCTTCGAACATCCCGAGGTGAAGGCCGTCGTCATCGAGTCGCTCAAGGAGCGGATCTTCTGCGCGGGGGCGAACATCCGCATGCTCGGATGCTCCACCCACCCCGAGAAGGTCAACTTCTGCAAGTTCACCAACGAGACCCGCAACGGGATCGAGGACGCCTCCCGCCACTCGGGTCAGCGCTACCTGGCGGCGCTCAGCGGCAGCGCCGCCGGCGGAGGCTACGAGCTGGCGCTCGCCACCGACCACATCGTGCTCGTCGACGACGGCACCGCGACCGTCGCGCTGCCCGAGGTGCCGTTGCTCGGCGTGCTCCCCGGAACCGGCGGGCTGACCCGGCTCGTCGACAAGCGCTTCGTCCGCAGAGACCTCGCCGACGTGTTCTCCACCATCGAAGAGGGGGTCAAGGGCTCACGGGCGGTCGAATGGCGCCTCGTCGACGAGGTCGTCCCGACCTCCCGGTTCGCCGACGCCGTCGACGAACGACTCCGCGATCTGGCCGCGACGAGCGACCGGCCCGCGGAGGGCCCCGGCATCGAACTGACCCCCCTCGAACGGGAGATCACCGACACGACGATCACCTACCCCCACCTCCGCGTCGAGCTCGACCGGGACCTCGGGACCGCCACGATCGTCGTCGCCGGCCCGAGCGACGGGCCTCCCGCGGATCCCGCCGCCGCGGTCGCCCTCGGGGCCGCGTTCTGGCCCCTGGCGATGACCCGGGCCCTCGACGACGCCATCTTGCATCTGCGCACCAACGAGCGCCAGATCGGCACGTGGCTGCTGAAGACCGAAGGCGACGCCGATCTCGTCACCGCCCACGACGCCTTCCTCCTCGATCACCCCGACCATTGGGCCACCCGGGAGATCACGCTCTACCTGAAGCGCACCCTGCGCCGCATCGACGAGACGTCCCGATCGATCTTCGCCCTCGTCGAACCGGGGAGCTGCTTCGCCGGCAGCCTCGCCGAGATGGTCTTCGCCGCCGACCGCAGCTACATGCTCGAAGGCACCTTCGAGGCCTCGGACCTCCCCGAGGCCCGGCTCCGCCTCACCGGCATGAACCTCGGGCCGTTGACGATGGACAATCACCTCACCCGCCTCGCCACGCGTTTCTGGGGTCGAGACGACGCCCTCCGCAACGCCGAGAGCCTCACCGGCAAGGAGCTCGACGCCGTCGAGGCGCACGATGCCGAGCTCGTCACGTTCGCGTACGACGACATCGACTGGGACGACGAGCTGCGCATCGCCCTGGAGGAGCGCGCCTCGTTCTCGCCCGACGCGCTGACCGGGATGGAGCAGAACCTCCGCTTCCCCGGTCCCGAGACGTTGGAGACCAAGATCTTCGGCCGCCTCACGGCCTGGCAGAACTGGATCTTCACCCGAGAGAACGCATCAGGCCCCGACGGGGCGTTGCAACGCTACGGAACGGGGCTGCGACCCGACTTCAACCGGAACCGCACTTGAGGAGAGGACGATGACCACCATCGCGGACAAGGTCGACTATTCGACGCTCATCCCCAACAACGTCGGCCTCGCCGACGACCAGAAGCTGCTGCGGGCCCTCGAGAAGTGGTACCCGAAGTACCTCGACTGGTGGATGGACATGGGCCCCACCGGCTTCATCCACGAGACACCGTTCCAGGAGGCCGACGTGTGGCTCCGTACCGCCGTCAGCGTCGAACGCGACGGATGGGCCAAGTTCGACTACGTGCGGATGCCCGACTACCGCTGGGGCATCCTGCTGGCGCCGGCCGAGGAGGGCCGGACCGTTCCCTTCGGCGAGCACAAGGGCGAGCCGGCGTGGCAGGAGGTCCCGGGCGCGTACCGGGCCATGCTCCGGCGCCTCATCGTCATCCAGGGCGACACCGAACCGGCATCGGTCGAACAGCAGCGGCATCTGGGCAGGACCGCGCCGTCGCTGTACGACATGCGCAACCTGTTCCAGGTCAACGTCGAGGAAGGCCGGCACCTGTGGGCGATGGTCTACCTGCTCCAGCGCTACTTCGGACGCGACGGCAGGGAGGAGGCCGAGGAGCTCCTCCGGCGCCGCTCCGGCGACCCGGACCGGCCCCGCATGCTCGGCGCCTTCAACGAGGAGACCCCCGACTGGCTGTCGTTCTTCATGTTCACGTACTTCACCGACCGTGACGGCAAGATGCAGCTCGAAGCGCTCGCCCAATCCGGGTTCGATCCCCTGTCGCGCACCTGCCGGTTCATGCTCGCCGAGGAAGCCCACCACATGTTCGTCGGAGCCACCGGCGTGGGCCGCATCGTCAAGGCGACCGCCGAGGCCATGCGCGACGCCGGGATCGACGATCCGTACGACGTCGAACGGATCCGGTCCCTGGGCGTGATCGACCTGCCGCTGATCCAGCGCAAGCTCAACCTGCACTTCTCCCTGACCCTCGACCTGTTCGGCTCCGAGGAATCGACGAACGCCGCCAACGCGTTCCACGCCGGGCTCAAGGGCCGGTTCCACGAGACGGCCATCGAGGACGACCATCAGCTCCTCGACTCGACCTATCCGGTCACGAAGCTCGTGGACGGCGCCTTCAGGCAGGTGGACGTGCCCGCGCTCAACGCGTTGAACGCCCGATTGCGGGACGACTACGTGGAGGACTGCATGGGCGGGGTCCGGCGGTGGAACCGCTACATCGCCGACGCCGGTGTCGACTTCGAACTGACCCTCCCCCACGTCGCCTTCCACCGCCAGATCGGCGAGTTCGCCGGCCTTCACGTGACCCCCGACGGATCGGTCGTCGACGCCGCCACCTGGGAGAACCGCCGCGGCGACTACCTGCCGACCGACACCGACCGCGTGTTCATCGAGGCGTTGATGCAGCAGGTGACGACGCCCGGCGAGTTCGCCTCGTGGATCGCCCGGCCGCAGAAGGGGATCGGCCGTCAATCGGTCGACTTCGAGTACGTGCGGATCCCGGCCGCGGGCTGACCGGCGCGTCGTCAGGAGGCGCCGAGCACCTCACGGCGGTCCTGGTTCGAACGGCGGACGACCCCGGCGAGCTCCCACGCCAGCCACCACAGGTCCACGGCGAGGGCGAACCCGGCGATCCGCACCCATACGCCCCCCGCCACCGCCGCCACCAGCGACGTGACGACCGCGACGAGATGCGCCACGAACTGTCGTCGCGGCCCGGAGGCGGGGAGGAGCTGACGCATGTTCCGGATCCGCATCGCAGCTCCTGCCTCGCGGCGACTCACCAGGTTCTGCAGATGCAACCATGACAGGAACGGGACGATCTTGTAGAGCATCCCCTCGACCACCGACACTCCCGCCCCGAAGACGACGAGCACCCCGAGGGCGAGGGCCGGACCGGTCCGGCCCAGGTCGACGAGCCCGACCCCTGCAGCCCCGACGAGCAGCGCAGCGACGATCACCGAAGCCATCCCGAGCCGCCAATCGTCGGTCGTGACGTCGCGCAGCTTGCGCCGCCGGTGGGCCTGCAACCACAGGGTGACACCGGCATGGATCGCCACCGCTCCCACGGCGACGACCGCGCCGACGGCGGCCACAGGCGACCACCGTCCGACCCGACCGAAGGTCCAGACGACCAGCCCGAGGAAGCCGGCGGCGGGGATCCAATGCTGGACCCGCTGCGGGTACTGCGGCGTCACCTGGAACATCGGGACCACCTGGAACGACACGCCCATCACGAGGAGGCCGAGCCAGCCGATGAGCGCCCACGCGAGGTGGACGTCCGTGAGGTCCCGACGCAGGGTCGTCCACCCGGCATGACCGGCCAGGAACGCGACCCCCAGGGTCGCCACGACGACGAGGGAGACCACGGCGAGACCCATCGCCCTTCCCGTCGGGTTGCGGCGAGCCTGCCAGGCCGCGACGATCCCCGCCGCGGCGAACACGGTGAGGCCGGCGCCGACGAGGATCCCTCCGGCACCGATGACCGGCCCCCACCGGCCGGCCAGACCGCCCGCCATCGCCAGGCTGCCTCCCGCGACGCCGAGCTGGCTCGCCGGGCCCACCCAGGACGCGCCCGGGACCGGGACCCCGGTGACGACCGGCAGGACCTGGACCACCGCGCCGACCATGACGAGGGTGAGGAACCCGAGGGTGACGAGATGGAGCGCCCCGATGAGCTCGCCGACGTAGCGGCTCTCCGCGGCCGAGCCGCCGACGATGCCGAGCATGAGCCCACCGAAGCCGCCGAGGACCGGCGCGGCGAGGAACGCCCGGAGCGGCACCCACCGCGGTGGCATCCGATCGAACCGGAGGTCGCCTCCTCCCGGGATCATGCGTCGGCGACTGCGGCCTCGGCCTCCGCATCGCCGGCCCGCCAGACGAGGATCTCGATGGGCGTGCGCCGGCCTTCGATGGTGCGATGGGCGAAGCCCCGTTCGGTGAGGATCTCGTACAGCGGGAACGGCTCGCGCCGGTGCAGGATCCGCAGATGATCGCCCGGACCCAACTCGTCGACCGCGGCGAGGCTCCGCTCCATCGGTTCGCACGGCTCGAGATCGCTGACGTCGAGGACCCGCTCGGCCATCACACGTCCTGCATGCGATCGAGCAGCCCGGCGGCGTCCGACCCGAAGGCGGTGTCGCTCATCGGGTACAGGACCTGCTCCTCCTTCATGTCGTGCTGCTGGGTGAGGATCATGAAGGTGTCGGCGTCGCCGAGGAACCGGTCGACGTCGCGGTCGTGCAACGCCTCCCTCATCGCGTCGAGCAGCATCCTCATCTGGTCGTGTTCCTGACGCATGACGGCCGTCGGGCCGTCGACCATCCCGGTGCGTTCCTCGAAGGCCGGGAACAGCACCCGCTCCTCCCGGAGCAGATGGCGCACCGTCAACGCGGCGAACGCCTCGAACCGCTCGGCGGCTGCGGCCCAGTCCCCTTCCGCGACGGCCGCCTCGGCGTCGGCGAACAGCTCGTCGCAGCGGCGGTGCTCCGCCGTCATGAAGCCCGCGATCCCATCCATCGTGTGCACGCTCCTCGTCCGGGCCATGATGCCACATCGGGATGGACCCGAACCGTCGCGCTACGCTCGGCGCATGGCCGCAGACACGACCGATCCGATCTACCTCCAGCCGACCGCCCACGTCGACGCCGACCATCCGGCGGTGCTCGAGTTCGCCCGGCGAACCACCGTCGACGCGCAGGACCCGACCGCGAAGGCCGTGGCCTTGTTCTACGCCGTCCGCGACGGCATCCGCTACACCCCCTACGGGGTGGACCTGTCGCCCGAGGCGATGCGCGCTTCGGCGACGCTGGCGGCGGGAACGGGGTTCTGCATCCCCAAGTCACTGCTCCTGACCGCCGCAGCGAGAGCCGTCGGCGTTCCCGCCCGCCTCGGCTTCGCGGACGTACGGAACCATCTCGCCTCTCCTCGCCTCCTCGAGCTGATGGGCGGCACCGACGTGTTCGCCTGGCACTCGTTCACCGAGTTCGGTCTCGACGGTCGCTGGGTGAAGGCCACTCCGGCGTTCGATCGTGGCCTCTGCGACCGTTTCGGGGTCCTGCCACTCGAGTTCGACGGGACCGCCGATGCGCTCTTCCATCCCTTCGACGCCGCCGGTCGGCGCCACATGGAGTACGTCCGTCAGCGGGGTTCCTTCGCCGATCTGCCGCTGGCCGAGATCCGCGCCACCTTCGAGGAGCTGTATCCCGCCTGGATCGAGGGAGCGCCGTCGGGCGACCTCCACGCCGAAGCCTCCCCGGGCGCCTCCTGAAGCGGGTCACGACCGGAACGCCACCCGCACGACGAGACCCCCGCCGGGGGCGTTCTCGGCGGTGACCGAACCTCCGGACCGCTCGACGAGGTGCGCGACGATCGACAGGCCGAGGCCCGTTCCGGGCTCGTCCGACGCGCCCCGCCAGAAGCGGTCGAAGAGACGGCGGCGGTCCTCGGCGGCGACGCCCGGACCCGTGTCGCGGACCTCGAGGACGCACCCTTCTCGATCACCGCGGGCGACCGACACGACGACCCTCCCGCCTCGGGGCGTGTACCGCACGGCGTTGTCGATGAGGTTGTCCAGGATCTGCTCGACACCGCCGGGGACGACCGAGGCCTGGCATCCTTCGACGTCGATGCGGGCTTCCAGGTCGATGGCCCGCTCCGCCGCGACCCCCTCCCACAGACGCACCCGCTGGGCGACGGCGTCGGCCAGGTCGACGGTCTCGACCGCCGCCTGACCGGAGCGGGACAGTTCGAGGAGCTGGTCGACCATCCGCGACATCCGCTCGACCTCGCGGACGACCTCGCCAAGGTCGGACGCCGTCGTCGCGTCGCCGGACGCCTCGAGGTTCTCGACGCGCAGCCGGAGCGCGGTCAGCGGCGTCCGGAGCTGGTGGGAGGCGTCCGCGACGAACGCCCGCTGCGATTCGACGAGGGTCTCGAGTCTCGACGCCATCTCGTTGAACGACTCGGCGAGCTGGGCCAGCTCCGGTGGCGCGTCCGCGACGCCCGCCCGAGCCGACAGGTCGCCCGCAGCGATCCGTGTCGCCGCCCGCCGGAGGTCCTCGACCGGATGGGTGACCGATCGCGCCACCGCGACGGCGACGACCGCGGTGGCGGCGACCGCCACGAGGACCACGAGCCCGAGGCTCACCCACATGCGACGTACCCGGGCCTCGACCTCCCGGTTCAGGACGGTCAATCGCACGGCGCCGAACACCTCCGCCCCGGATGCGACGGGGACCGCGACGACGAACAGGTCGGCACCGAGCGTCTCGGAGAACCTCGTGCCCGAGTAGCGGGATCCGGCGAGGGCGGTGACGATCTCGGGACGGTTCGTGAACGACACCGGATCCCCTGCGGCCGTGTCGATCACCGACATCCCGGACCGATCCACGACGACCACCCTCGCCCCCGTGCGAGCCGCGTAGTCGAGCGCCGGGAGCGGATCGAGCGGACCACCGTGTTGGAGGGCGTCCTCGTAGATGGTCCCGAGGACGACCGCGTCGCGTTCGAGAGCGACGGCGAACTGTTCGCGTTGGCGCTGAGCGAACACCAAACCGAACGGGACGGCCAACGAGCCGGCCAGGACCAGCACGATCGCCACGTACCCGAGCAGGAGCCGTCGGGTCACGATACGGGCTCGGCGAGGCGGTAGCCGACGCCGCGAACGGTCTCGATCACCGCCGGGTCGCCGAGCTTGCGCCGCAGCGAAGCGACGTGGACGTCCAGCGTCTTGGTGGATCCCCACCAGTGCTCGTCCCAGACCGAGCGGAGGATCTCGTCGCGGGACAGCACCGCTCCCGGATCCGAGGCCAGGAACGCCAGCAGCTCGTACTCCTTGGGGGTCAGCGTCACCGTGTCACCGGCGAAGGTCACGGTTCGCGTGCGGTGATCGATCTGGAGGCGCCCCACCGTGACCTGCTGGTCCTCGATCGGCGCGCCGGACGAGGCGCGCCGAAGCACGGCACGGATCCGAGCCGTGAGCTCCCGGAACCCGAAGGGCTTGACCAGGTAGTCGTCGGCGCCCAGATCGAGGAGCGTGACCCGATCGATCTCGTCGGACCGGGCGGTGATGACGATGATCGGGACCGCCGACGCCTCCCGCAGCCGGGTGGCCACGACCTCACCGTCGATGTCGGGGAGCCCCAGGTCCAGCAGGACGAGATCGTGGGGGTCGGCCGCGATCGCCTCGCTCCCCGACCGAGCCCACGTCACCGTGTACCCCTGCCGTTCGAGCCCACCGACGAGCGGCTCGCCGATCCCCACGTCGTCTTCGACGAGCAAGATGCGCATGAGCGAATGGTGGCACGGAACGAGATGTTCCCTCGGGATCTTTACCTGATGCTTACCTTCGCTTTCCCTTCCGCTCACCCGCGCTTCGATACCTTTGCGGTGAGCCAGGAGACATCTTCCCAGGAGGAACCCATGAAACACCGCACCGCAGTCGTGACCGGACTGTCGGTCACCGCCGTGGTCCTCGCCGCCGGAGCCGCCATCGCCGCCAACCTCGGGATCCTCAGCAGCGCCACCGACACCGGCGACGTCGGCTCCCTGACGGTCGCTTCGAGCGTCACCTCGACGATCGAGGCGCCGCCGTCGCGAGTGGTGACCATCGACGACACCGAGGCGGCAACGACGGTGCCCGATCCGTCGGCGACCACCGAGACGGTCGCCTACGCCGTCGGCGACGCCGGAGTGCTGACCCTCGAGAGCGACGGCGCGAGCCTCCGGATCGTCGACGCGCGGATCGAGCCCGGCTGGAAGGCCGCCGCCCTTCGCCAGGGCGCCGTGGTGGAGGTCGGGTTCGTCAACGTCGACGGCACCGTGCTCCGGTTCATCGCCACCTACGACGACACCGGGCAGATCCAGACCACCGTGGACGACCTGACCCCGGTGCAACGGGGCGACGACGACCGGCGTGGAGACGACGACGACGACGACGAGCACGGGGAGCGGGAGGGCCGCGACGATGACGACTGAGGCCGCCGCGGGGCCCGGACGGTCCCGGAGCGTGTCCCGTCGTCGGCGGCACGCCGCCGCCGGTTCGCGGATCGTGGTGCTCACCCTGTCGGTGGCCTCCGCGGCCACGATGATCAGTGCCATGGCCGCCGCTGACGCCAAGACCGCCGCGGCCACTGCCGGATCGGAGGTCCCGCCTCCGGCCCCCGCCCCGGCAGTGGCTACGGCGCCACGGCCGAACATCCTGCTGCCGGTCCCGTCGTCGCCTGGCACGACCGCCACCACGGTCGCTCCGGCGACACCCCAGCCGATCGTGATCCAACCGCAGAAGCGGGTCGTCGTGGTGCGCTCCAATGGCAGCCGTTGATCTCCCACCGACCGTCCGTTTCCGGGCCATGGGCAGCGACGTGGTCGTGACGGTCGACGGACCCCCAGGGCTGCTCGCGATCGCTCGAGATCGCATCGACGGTCTCGAGCGACGATGGAGCCGGTTCCTCCCCGACAGCGAGATCTCGACCCTGAACGGCTCGTCCGACTGGATCGACGTCTCGACGGACACGCTGGTGCTCGTCGACCGGTCCGTCACCGCCTGGGAACTGACCGGTGGACGGTTCGATCCGTCGATCCTCCCGTCGCTCGTGGCCGCCGGCTACCGAGACAGCCGCTCCGAGCGCCCCGGGCACACGACGCTCCCGGTGGGGGCGACGTCCGGCCGGGCTCCCGGCCTGGGCGCCATCGAGATCGACCGGGCGAACCGGCGCATCCGGTTCCCCGCCGAGGTCGTGTTCGACCCGGGCGGGATCGGGAAGGGCCTCGCCGCCGACCTCGTCGCCGAGGAGCTGGTCGCCGCCGGAGCCGACGCCGCCGTCGTCTCGGTGGGTGGCGACGTGCGGGTCGCCGGCCGAGCCCCCGAGGGCTGG
>JALVQZ010000083.1 GCA_027036355.1 Acidimicrobiia bacterium
CGTCTCGTAGTCGCGGGTGTCGATCATCGCCTCGACCCGCTCGTCGGGTTCCATCGACAGCACCGAGTGGATGAGCACGCCCTTGGCGGTGCGGTCCTTGCGCGGGATCTCGTGTGCCCGGACGCGGTGGACCCTGCCAGTGTTCGTGAAGAACAGGATGTAGGCGTGGGCGGTCGTGTGCAGGACGTGGGTGACGACGTCGTCCTCGCGCACCGCGGCTCCCCGAACCCCTCGGCCACCCCGGCTCTGGGTCCGGTAGGTGCCCGCGAGCACGGACTTGACGTACCCGGCCGCCGAGATCGTGATGACGAGCTCCTCGTCGGCGATGAGGTCCTCGAGGGACATCTCACCCGTGTCGGGGATGATCCGGGACCGGCGGCGATCGGCGAACTTGTCCTTGATCGCGGTGAGCTCCTCGGCGACGAGATCCCGACGTCGATCCTCCGAGGCGAGGATCGACTCGAGTTCGGCCATCAACGCCTCCAGCGCGGCGTACTCCTCGCGCAGCTTGTCGGTCTCGAGCGCCGTGAGGCGACGCAGGGGCATGTCGAGGATGTGGTTCGCCTGGATCTCGGACAGTTCGAAGCGGCCCATCAGGGCCTGCCGCGCCGCGTCGACGTCGGCCGACGAACGGATGATCTCGACCACCTCGTCGATGTTGTCGAGCGCGATGAGGAGGCCCTCGACGATGTGGGCCCGGGCTCTGGCCTTCTCGAGGCGGTAGATGGTGCGGCGCTCGATGACGTCGAGCTGATGGTCGATGTAGTGGTGCACCATCTGGGCCAGGTTGAGGACCCGAGGTACGCCGTCGACGAGCGCCACCTGGTTCACCGCGAAGTTCTCCTCGAGCTGCGTGTGCTTGTACAACAGGTTGAGGACGACCTGCGGGTTGGCGTCCTTCTTCAGCTCCACGACGAGCCTGGTGCCGGTCCGGTCCGACTCGTCTCGCAGGTCGGCGATCCCGGTGACGGTCTTCGCCTTCACCAGATCGGCGATCTTCTCCATGATCCGGTCGCGGCTCACCTGGTAGGGGATCTCGGTGATGACGATGCCGAGCCGGCCCTTCTTCATCTCGACGATCTCGGTGACGGACCGCATCTTGATGGATCCTCGACCGGTGTGGAGGGCGTCGTTGATGCCCTTGGTCCCCACGATGTACGCCCCGGTCGGGAAGTCGGGACCCTTCACGAACTCGGCCAGGTCGTCGACCGTGGCGTCCGGATGCTTCAGGGCGTACAGGACCGCATCGGCCACCTCCCCGAGGTTGTGGGGCGGGATGTTGGTGGCCATGCCGACGGCGATCCCCGTCGAGCCGTTGGCCAGCAGGTTGGGGAAGCGAGCCGGGAGGACCAGGGGCTCCTCACGTTCCCCCGAGTAGTTGTCGCCGAAGTCGACCGTGTTCTCGTCGATGCCTTCCATCATGTGGGCGGCGATCGGCGCCAGACGTGCCTCGGTGTACCGCATGGCCGCCGGAGGGTCGTCGACCGTGCCGAAGTTGCCCTGCGGGTCGATCAGGGGGTACCGCGAGGCGAAGTCCTGGCCCAGCCGCACCATGGAGTCGTAGACCGCTTCGGGGCTGTGGGGATGGAACCAGCCGACGACGTCGCCGACCACCCGGGATGACTTCCGGTACGGGGTGCCGGGGCGGATCCCGGCGTCGTGCATCGCGTACAGGATGCGGCGATGGACCGGTTTCAGTCCGTCGCGGACGTCCGGGAGCGCCCGCGACACGATGACCGACATCGCGTACTCCAGGAAGGACTCCTGCATCTCGGTTTCGATGTCGATCGGGTCGATGTTTCCTTGCGGTTCGGTCTCAGGCATCGTGGTGGGGTCTCCGGGTCAGAAGTCGAGGAAGCGGACGTCTTTGGCGTTCTGCTGGATGAAGGTCCGTCGAGCCGAGACGTCGTTGCCCATCAACGTGGAGAACGTCTCTTCTGCGCCGAACTCGTCGTCGAGGCGGACCTCGAGGAGCTTGCGGTTGTCGGGGTTCATCGTCGTTTCCCACAGCTGCTCGGCGTTCATCTCGCCGAGGCCCTTGAACCGCTGGATGTTGAGCTTCCGGCCGGAGAGCTCTTCCTTGATCCGCTCGAGGTCCTCGTCGGTTTGGATCCAGTGGGTCTTGGTGCCGACCTTGACGCTGTACAGCGGCGGCTGGGCGATGTACACGTAGCCGCTCTCGATCAGGTTGGCCATGTGCCGGTAGAAGAACGTGAGCAGCAACGTCCGGATGTGGGCGCCGTCGACGTCGGCGTCGGTCATGATGATGATCTTGTGGTAGCGGGCCTTGCCGAGGTCGAACTCCTCGCCGATCCCGGTGCCGATGGCGGTGATGAGGGACTGGATCTCGTTGTTCTGGAGGATCCTGGCCAGGCGGTTCCGCTCGACGTTGATGATCTTGCCGCGGATGGGCAGGATCGCCTGGAACTCGCTGTTGCGGGCCTGCTTGGCCGATCCTCCCGCCGAGTCCCCTTCGACGATGAACAGCTCGCTGCGTTCGGGATCCTTCGATCCGCAGTCGGCGAGCTTGCCGGGCAGCCCGGAGGATTCGAGGAGGCTCTTGCGGCGGGTGAGGTCCCTGGCTTGCCGGGCGGCCTGCCGGGCGCGAGCGGCGTTGACGGCCTTGTCGACGATCTTGCGACCTTCGCCGGGGTTCTTCTCGAACCACTCGGGGAGCCGCTGGTTGAGGGCCTTCTCCACGAACGAGCGGATCTCGGTGTTCCCGAGCTTGGTCTTGGTCTGGCCCTCGAACTGGGGGTTCCGGACCTTGGCGGAGATGACGGCGGTCAGCCCTTCGCGAACGTCCTCACCCTGCAGGTTCGGGTCCTTGTCCTTGAGGATGTTGCGGGAACGGGCGAAGTCGTTGATGGCGCGGGTGAGGGCCTTACGGAAGCCCTCCTCGTGGGTGCCGCCCTCGTGGGTGTTGATGTTGTTGGCGAACGACAGGATCGATTCGTTGTACGACGCCGTCCATTGCAGCGCCACCGCGACCTCGGCTTCGTCGCCCTTCTCCTCGAAGAACGCGACGTGGCTGTGGATGGGCTCCTTGGTGGCGTTCAGGTACTTGACGAAGTCGATGATGCCGCCCGAGTAGCGGAAGGTCTCCTCGATCGGCTCCTCCGGTCGTTCGTCGCGGAACCGGATCTCGAGCCCGCGGTTGAGGAAGGCCATCTCCCGCAGCCGGCTCATCACGGTACGGGCCTGGTACTCGGTGGTCTCGGCGAAGATCTCGGGGTCCGCCCAGAACGTCACCTGGGTACCGGATCGCTTGACCGGCTTCCCCTTCTCCAGGGGCCCGAGCGGTTTGCCGTACTCGAAGCTCTGGGTCCACTGGAACCCGTCGCGCGCCACGGCGACGTCCATACGCCGGGACAGTGCGTTGACGACCGACACCCCGACGCCGTGCAGGCCGCCCGACACGGTGTAGGCGCCGGATTCGAACTTCCCTCCGGCATGGAGCGTCGTCAGCACCGTGGTCAACGCGGGGAGCTTCGTCTTCGGATGCTTGTCGACGGGGATCCCGCGACCGTTGTCGCGGACCCGGACGCCGCCATCGGCGAGGAGCGTGACCTCGATCCGGGTGCAGAACCCCGCCATCGCCTCGTCGACCGAGTTGTCGATGACCTCCCACACCAGGTGATGGAGCCCCTTGGGGCCGGTCGAGCCGATGTACATCGCGGGTCGGCGGCGGACCGCCTCCAACCCTTCGAGGACGGTGATGTCCTTCGCCTTGTAGGACGCGTCGGACGCGCGTTGGGTCTTGGTCACGGGGCTCCTTCGGATCGCCTGGCCGGCGGGAACGGGGGTCGTCGACTGGTACCCGCAGTATAGCGAGAAAGGCCCCGAAACCCTTGTTTTCCCTGGCTCAACGGCCCCTCCGGCGCACCACCCGGAGGTGGACGTCGTGGACGAGTTCGGGACCGAACTCGTCGGCGATCCGAGCCAGGAGGTCGGCCTTGTCGTACCGGAGGACGCCGGCGTCGGTGGGCGTCGAGACGGCCACGGCCAGTACCCCGTCCTTCACCCCGATCGGCTCGCTGCGTCCTTCCCATCGCGGTCCGGCGATCCGGTCCCACTCCTCGATCAACCGACCCGTTCGGATGTCGGCCCCGTTCCCCAACCCACCGAGGATCCCTCCGAGGACGTCGGTGATCGGCGCCGGATCGCGCCGCGGCTGCTCCAGGTACGTGGCTCTCCGGAGCGGTGGGCGTCGGCGGTCGTCGGGAGGTTCGTGTTCGGTCATACGGTCGTCGTCCTTTGCTGACACGGTCGGCACCGAACCGGCACCGACCCTCATCGGTGAACCTTGCCGGCCGAGACGTTCCACCGGACGCCTTCGACCGGAACCTCATCTTCTCTCGCGGTTGTGACGAGAACCTGCCCCTCGGGGAGCTCCGCGACGACCCCGGCGACCCGATCGGTGTCGAGTTCGGAGAACACGTCGTCGAGGAGCAGGATCGGGACCACGTCCCTGAGGTCGGCGATGGCGCGGAACGCCGCCAGTCGCAGGGCCAAGGCCGCGGTGCGCTGCTCGCCCTGACTCGCCGCCGTCCGCACGGGCCGGTCGTCGAGCATCAGCACCGGATCGTCCCGATGAGGACCCACGCTCGTGGTCCGTGTCTCCATGTCCCGCTGACGGCGCTCTCTGAGCGCCTCGAGAAGCGCCGCGGCAGCGTCACCCGTCCCCGTGAACCATCCCGGGGTGTACCGCCATCGGAGCGCTCCCTGCCGCCCGATCTCACGGTACGTCCGTTCCAAGGTGTCCTCGATGGCGTCGAGCACCGCCACCCTGGCCGCGTACAGACGCGCTCCGGAGGCGGCGTACCGCTCGTCCCAGACGTCGAGCGTGGCCGGATCGGCCGCTCTCCCCTCCTGTCGCAGCAACGCGTTGCGTTGCCGCAGCGCCCGTTCGGCGTCCGTTTGGTCCGCCGCCGCCGACGGCCACAACGCCGCGGCGAGATCATCGAGGTAGTCGCGGCGACGGACCGGTCCCCGCTTGACGAGATCCAGATCGTCGGGCTGGAACGCCACGACCGGTACCTCGGACAACAGGTCCCTCATCCTCGCCGGTCGCTTCCCGTTGAGCAGTACCCGCCGTCGCCCGTGCCGGGGCACCGCGACCTCCACGAGTCGCTCACGCACCCCATCGTCGAATGCCCCTCGCACGATCGCCTCGGCGGCCCCGGATCGGATCAAGGCCTCGTCCGGGGTGCCCCGGAACGACCGCATCGAACCCAGATAGGCCACCGCTTCCAGGATCGTCGTCTTCCCGGCGCCGTTCCCCCCGACGAAGACGTTCACCCCCGGATCCGGGCGCAGGTCGAGGTCGTGGTAGCAGCGGACGTCCGCCAACCGAAGCCACTCGAGATGCACGCTCGTCCGCTCAGAGTCGCACCGGCATCAGCAGGTAGCGGAACTCGTCGGACGTCGCTCCCTTCAACAACCCCGGTTTGAGGGGATCGGACGTCTCGATCATGACCTCCTCGTCGGCCACCGCCGACACGCCGTCGGTCAGGTACCGGGTGTTGAAGGCGATCGTCATCTCCTCGCCTTGGTAGTCCGCCGAGATGTGCTCGGTCTCCTCCCCGACCTCCTGACGGATCACGCTGAGACCGATCCCACCATCGTGCAGGTTGAGGCGGACCGGGATGTGATCCTCGGCCACGAGCGCCGCTCGTCCCACCGCTTCGAGGAGCTCTTCCTTGTTCACCACCACCCGATTGGGGTACGACTCGGGCAGGAGCTGCCGGTAGTTCGGGAAGGCGGCATCGATGATCCGCGCCGAGAGACGGCCCCGCCCGGTGGCGAACACCGCCTCGCGCTCCCCCAACCCCACGGTCATCTTCCCGTCCCCCACGGTGCGGGCGAGCTCTCGCAACGCCCGGTAGGGAACCAGGCGGCTGCCCGACGCCGACACGCCCGGAACGTCACGTACGGCCAGGCGGTACGAGTCGGTCGCGACCAGACGCAGTCCGTCGTCGGTCGCTTCGAAC
>JALVQZ010000084.1 GCA_027036355.1 Acidimicrobiia bacterium
TTGACGACCTTGAAGTGGTCGGAGGTGAACCACTCGGAGATCTTCCCGACCAGGATGCCGACGGCGAGGCCGACGACGACCGACAGGAAGAAGCCCCAGGGGTTCTTCACGCCTTCGACGCCGCTGAACATCAGCGGCGTGATGATGGCGATCCCGATCACGGTCAGGATCGAGGCCGCCCAGGTGCCGCGGTGCAACGCCTGGGCGAGCCTGCCGCCGGTGGGTCGCACCAGGAAGGACCCGATGATCGACGCTCCCATGCCGACGGCGGCGATCATGAGCGGGTAGAAGATCGTGTGGACGGTGTAGGGGGCTCCCTGAAGGCCGTATACGAACACCGCGAAGGCGATCGGCGCGACGAGCGAACCCACGTACGACTCGAACAGGTCGGCGCCCATGCCGGCCACGTCGCCGACGTTGTCACCGACGTTGTCGGCGATCGTCGCCGGGTTCCGAGGATCGTCCTCGGGGATGCCGGCCTCGACCTTGCCGACGAGGTCGGCGCCGACGTCGGCGGCCTTCGTGTAGATGCCGCCGCCGACACGGGCGAACAGGGCGATCGACGAGCCCCCGAACCCGATGGCGGTCACGATCTGGACCCACTCGGACTCGGGGAGGCTCAGGACCTTGGCGAAGAACCAGATGCCGAGGGAGAAGCCGAGCAGACCGAGACCGGCCACCGAGAAGCCCATGACCGCGCCGCCTCGGAAGGCGATGGGGAGCGCCTTGGCGGTGCCGCCGGTGCGGGCGGCCTCGGCGGTCCGGGCGTTGGCGGCCGTGGCGATCCGCATGCCGATGAACCCGGCTCCTCCCGACAGGGCGGCGCCGAAGACGTAGGCGATCGCGCCCCACGGCCGGCCCCAGTCGAGGAAGATGAAGATCAAGGTGGCGAGGACCGCGACGAACACGGCGATCGCCGTGTACTCGCGTCGCATGAACGCCATCGACCCTTCCCGGATGGCGTTCATGAGCTGGATCATGCGTTCGTTCCCCGGGGGAACGGACTTGACCTGCCTCGCGTACACGGAGGCGAGCACCAACGCGGCGACACCCATGACAACGGCGACGTACAACCAGACCTCGGGATTCACGGACTTCTCCCCAGTTCGACGAAGGATCGGGAAACCGCCGGGAGTATAGAGGACCGCCCGCGCGCCACCGATCCGGAGGGAGCGGCGGCCGGGGACCGGAGGCGCCGAAGCCGGCGCCGGGCATGGCGAGACGCGCTCCTAGAGACGATCCCTGACCTTCCGGTACGACAGGAACGTCCACGCCGCGACGAGTACGAGCAGCGCCCCGGCGATCAGCGGCACCGGCCGGGCGCCCTCGTCGAGCGCTCGGCCGGACTCGACGACCACGAGTTCGGTCACCTCGAGGTAGCTCTCGCCGCCTCGGGCAGGGTCGTGGTACCGCCACACGCCGGTGGCCTGCACCAGGGGACCGCGGACCCGGTAGCCGCCCGGCGGGTCGAGATCCTCGGCGAGGCGGGCGGGCATCCGGATCCCGATCCCGACGTTGGCGCCCGTCCGGGGTCCCCCGTCCACGAGGGGACGCCGGGCGTAGCTGTCGTCGTTGAGCTGGGTCCACATCGTCCCGTCGGAACGGAAGCCGTAGTCGCCGATCAGCTCGCCTTCGACGGTGACGACGTCGCCGTCGAGGTTCGCCGGGTTCTCGATCAGGTCCCTGGCCGGAACGACGGCTTGGGCCATCGCCGGCCCGGCGATCCCCGCCACGATCACCGCGACGGACACGGCGGCGAGCAACCGGGCCATCACTTGCCCCTCACGATCGACCACAGGAACCCGACCATGGCGAAGACCGCGACGAACTCGAGGCGGCCCATCCACATCTGGGCGATGTAGACCACCTTCAACAGGGCGGGCATGGTGGCGTCCGTGACGCCGACCGACAGGCCGACGTTGGCTGCGGCCGACACCGACTCGAACAGCGCGGCCTGGAGCGGGACGCCGTAGGCGAGCGCCACACCGGTGCCGAGGAGGTACAGCGCCACGTACAGCAGCGAGGCGGTCATGACCGACTTGGCGAGCTGGTCGGTGAGCTGACGCCGCTGGAACTGGTGATAGGTGCGATCGATGACGGCGCCGTGGGGGAGCAGCACGCCTCGGATCTCGTCGGCGATGGCACGGATCGTCAAGCCCACCCTGAGGGCCTTCACCCCACCGGCGGTCGACGACGCCATGCCGCCGAGCGCCATCGCCAACGCCATGCCGCCGAAGGCGAGACCTCCCCAGCGGGCCAGCTCGGCCGACGGGACCGTGGCGAAGCCGGTGCCCGAGTGCGCCGACAGGACCTGGAAGTAGGCCTGCCGGCCGAGACCGACGGCGCTTCCGTACAGACCGAGCGCTCCCAGGCCGACGGCGGTCACCGCCAAGGTGCCGAGGAAACTGGCGATGATCGTGCGCATCTCGAGGTTCTCCAACAGCTCTCGTCTCGGCCCCCGCCACAGGGCGAAGTGCACCCCGAAGGACAACGCTCCGGCGACCATGAACACGGCGACCCCGAGCTCGAAGATCGCCGAGTGGTAGTAGCCGACGCTGGTGGACTGCGGCGAGAAGCCGCCGGTGTCGAAGGCGGCGAACAGCAGCATCAGGGCGTGGAACAGCGACCGCTGCCACGAGAACCCCAGGACGACCCAGGCGAGGGTCCCCAGGAGGGCCAGCCCGAGCACGAGGTGCACGATCGCTGCAGACCAGATGAACCGGGCCGTGGAGCGCACCGAAGGGAGGACCAGGTCGTCGCGGGCTTCGCCGTAGTAGAGGGTCATCGCTCCCCCGCCGGCGAACATCACGAGGGCGGCGATGATGATCCCCTGACCGCCGAGGAAGTGCAGCAGATGGCGCCAGAAGTTGAGCGAAGGCGCCAGATGGTCGAGGTCCTGGACGAGGGTGAGGCCGGTGGTCGTGATGCCCGACATCGCGTCGAAGTAGGCGTCGAGGGGGCTCACGAAATGACCCGAGAGGACGAACGGGATCGCTCCGACGAGCGGGACCAGGAGCCAGGTGGTCGCCACCACCACCATGCCGTGACCCCAGTCGAGCCGCTGTTCCTCGGGACAGACCCGCACCATCGCCGCCCCGAGGACGCCGTAGACCCCGATCATGAGGAGGAACGACGAGAACGGGCCCCACTCCCGTCCGATGGCCGCCCAGCCGAGGGGCAGGATCCCGGCGACGGCGACGACGAGGAAGATGCGGCCGAGGTAGAAGGCAATGGCCCGGAAGTCGTCGGCATCGGGCCGCATCAACACGTCAGACCACCCAGATCACGACGAGCCCGACGAGGACGGCGAAGCCGAACAGTGCAGCCACGATCAGGGCTTCGATGGCGAACGAGATCAGCCCGCCGCGTAGGTCGATGAGCCAGCCGGATCGCACCTTCCGAACCGGGCGGCGCAGCTCGTCGCTCATCGACCGTTGGCCTCCACGTCGAACGCCTCCTTCAACGCGGCGACCTGCTCGACGTTGCATGCGACGAGGATCCGATCGCCCGTCCGGATGACCGTGTCGCCGCGTGGGAACACCAGCTTGTCGCCTCGGGCGACGATGACGATCACCGATTCGTCGGGGAGGTCGAGGTCGGTGACCCGGCGCTGCTCGAAGCCGTCGGGCAGCTCCAGCTCGATGACCTCGACCCGTCCACCGGCGAACAGCTCGTGACTCTCCAGACCGGGCACCGCGACCTCCCGCGAGATGACCTGCACCATCAGGTCCGTCACCGCGATGACCTGGATCCCGAGGGCTTCGAAGGTCGCCTTGTTGGTCGGATCGTTCATGCGGGCCAGGACCCGACCCGCACCCAGCGTCTTGGCGAGCTGGGCGGCGACGAGGTTGTTCTCGTCGCGTCCGGTCACCGCCACCACCCAGTCGGCTCGGTGGACGTTGGCGGCTCGAAGCAGCTCGATGTCGGTCCCGTCGCCTTCGAAGACCAGCACCTTCACCTCTTCGACGACCTGCCTCGCGTGGTCGGGGTTCTCTTCGATGACCGTCACGGTGTGACCCGCCTTGGCGAGACGTCGGGCCAGGTAGGACCCGACCCGGCCGCCGCCGACGACGAGGATCCTCATGGTCCCTCCTCGGCCTGGAGGTACCGCCGGATCCGGGAGCGGGTCCCGTGACGGGCGGCGGCGACCAGGAGGTCCCCGGCATGGAGCTCGAACTCCGGGTCGGGGATGATCGTCCGGGAGCGACGTCGCACGGCGGCGATCCGCAGCGAGTTGGCGATCTCGAGATCGGCGACGGTGAGCCCGTCGGCCTCCGGTCCGAGGGTCATGTCGACGATCTCGACGTCGCCGGTGCCGGGGAACGTCACGTGGTAGTCGAACTCGATCTCGACGATCTGCTCGTGGATCACCCGGGAGGTGAGCTGGGCGGCGGGAACGTAGCGGATGTCGAGCGCCCGGTACGCCTCGGCCCTGGCAGGGTCGTCGAGACGGGCCAGGGTGCGGGGAACGCCGAAGACCGAACGGGCCACCTGAACGGCCATGAGGTTGGCGTTGTCGGAGCTGGTGACGGCGACGAACACGTCGGCGAACTCGATGCCGGCGTCGCGCAGCACCCGCACGTCGTAGGCGAGGCCGGTGTGGGTGGTGCCGTTGAAGGTGCCCCCGAGACGTGCGAAGGTGCGTTCGTCCTTGTCGATGATCGACGCGTCGTGACCCTCCTCCCCGAGGGTGATGGCGATGTCGCTCCCGACCCTGCCGCAACCGGCGATGACGATGCGCATCCGGGCAGGCTACCGCCTTCGAGATCGGCCGAGGTGCCTCGTTCAGGACCGCATGTAACGGCCTCACCGGTAGCATCGCCGCCGATGCCCCGCCGACTCCTCCTCGTCGCCTCCGTCGTGGTCGCCCTCGCCGCCACGGCGTGCAGCCCATCGGCGTCGCCGACGACCACCACGTCCACGTCGATCGCGCCGCCACCGACCACCACGTCCACGACGGCGCCGACGACCACGAGCACGGCTCCGGCCGGAACCACCGTCTCGGGGGCGGAGATCGATCCCGACGCCCTGGCGCTCGTCACCGCCTTGTACCGGCGACTGGCCGATCCGTCGGCACCGATGCCGAAGGTGACCCCTGGAGCCCTGCCCGACCCGTTGCCGGTCGTGGAGCGTCCTTCGACGCTCGAGGCCACCGCCTCGACGGCCGTCCTCGCCGACGGCGTGGAGCTGTCGGTTCTCCACGTGGGCGACGACCTGATCCTCCTCGTCGGCAACGACGCCGGCTGGCGGATCGCCGGCGCCGACCTCGCCGATCAACCTCCCTGGCTGGGGCCGGAACCGGCCATGGTCCTCGTGATCGGGTCGGACGCCAGGGTCGGCGAGGCACAGACGACGTTCCGCGCCGATTCGCTGCACGTCCTGACGGCGGTACCGAGCGCCGGCACCGGCGCGATCGTCGGGTTCCCCCGCGACTCGTACGTGTCCACACCGTTCGGGAAGATGAAGATCAGCTCCTTGATGGCCGGCCGCGGCCCCGAGGTGATGGCCGACGAGGTTCGAGCCGAGTTCGGGATCCCGGTCGAGGGCTACGTGGTGACCGGCTTCAAGGGCTTCGAAGAGCTCATGTGGGAGCTCGGGCCCCTCCCGATCGAGATCCCCTTCGACATCCCCACCCAGAAGTACTGGGCCGGATGGAACGCCGGCGAGCAGACCCTGTCGCCGCAGCGGGTCCTCGAGTTCGCACGGACGAGGAAGAAGATCCCCGGCGGGGACTTCGGTCGCTCCGTCAACCAGGGACGGGTGATGCTGGCGGTGCTGCGCATGTTCCAGCTCGGCACCGTCGACGACGCCCCTCAGCTGGTCGCCGCCCTCGAACGCCACACGTGGACGGACCTGTCGCGGGATCGCCTCCTCCAGCTCGCCGTCGCCGCGTACGTCCTCGACCCCGAGACGATCGCCAACGTCGTGCTTCCCGGCAAGCTGGGCCGCGATCCCAACGGCGCCTCGGTGGTGTACCTGCAGTCCGAGGCGCGCGACATCGTGGCCGACCTCGTCGACGACGGTGTCCTGACGCCGCCGTCGTGACGCCCTTCCGGTCGGTCGTCGACGCGTGGTACGACGACCCTGAGACGGCAGGATGTATCGTCGCGGAACACGTCGTCGACGCCCGCGATGCGACGTTCGGGGATCTCCGGCGACCGCTCTCGCCGCGGATCGTGACCGCGTTGAGGAGCCAGGGCATCGATCGTCTCTTCCGGCATCAAGCCGAGGCCATCGACCTCGTGCGAGGACGGACCCACACGGTCGTCGTGGCCGGGACCGCGGCGGGGAAGTCGCTGACCTACCGGATCCCGATCGTCGAAGCGATCGAGGAGGACCCTCGGACGACGGCGTTGCTGCTGTTCCCCACCAAGGCGCTCGGACGAGACCAGCTCGGCGGGTTCGGCCCGTTCCTGTCCGCCGGCGTGACCCCCGCGGTGTACGACGGCGATACGCCCGCCGACGAGCGCCGGTGGGTTCGATCGAACGCCAACGTCGTGGTGACGAACCCCGACATGCTGCACGTGGGGATCCTGCCCAACCATCCGAACTGGGCTCGGTTCCTCGCCGGGCTCCGCCACGTCGTGATCGACGAGATGCACATGCTGCGCGGCGCCTTCGGCACCCATGGCGCGTTGGTCCTCCGCAGGCTCCGGCGCCTCGCCGCCCGGTACGGGGCCGACCCGACGTTCGTGCTGACCTCGGCGACGATCGGCAACGCCGGTGAGCTGGCATCGTGGCTGATCGGGGCGCCCGTGGCGACGGTGGCCCGCGACGACGCCCCTCGGGGTGAACGCACCTTCGTGGTGTGGAACCCCGAGCTCCTCGACCCCGACACCGGCGCCCGGGCTTCGGCGCTCTCGGACGCCTCCCGGATCTTCGCCTCGCTCGTGGACGCCGACGTGGCGACGATCCTGTTCGCCCGGAGCCGGCGGGGCACGGAACTGGCCTACACGTGGGCGACGGAGCGCCTCGACGCCGGCAAGGCCGCGACGAT
Organism: Acidimicrobiia bacterium; assembly: GCA_027036355.1. Taxonomy (GTDB): domain Bacteria; phylum Actinomycetota; class Acidimicrobiia; order Spongiisociales; family UBA5794; genus JALSQW01. The sequence continues at coordinate 6,998 of JALVQZ010000084.1, forward strand.
CGCCGCCTATCGGGGGGGCTACCGGGCCGACGCCCGGCGGGCCGTCGAACGCCGTCTGTTCTCCGGGGAGCTCCGGGGCATCGTGACCACCAACGCGCTCGAGCTGGGGATCGACGTCGGGGAGCTCGACGCGTCGATCCTGGCGACGTTCCCCGGCACGATCGCCTCGTTCCATCAACAGGCCGGGAGGGCCGGACGCGGCGACGATCCGGCGTTGACGGTGTTGGTCTGCGGCGCGGACGCGCGCGACCAGTACTACGCCGCCCATCCCGACGAGCTGTTCTCCCGCACCCCGGAGGCCGCGGTCGTCAACCCGGACAATCCGGTCATCCTCGACGCTCACCTCCGCTGCGCCGCCCACGAAGCCGATCTGACCCCCGACGATCGGCGCTGGTTCGGCGAGACGTACGAGGAGCGAGTGACCGACCTCGTCGCCGGAGGATCGCTCGGCATCCGAGACGGGAGGGTGTTCTCACCGACGGGCCGCTCCCCTGCCTCCGGCATCGACATCCGAGGGTCGGGCGGTCGGGAGTACCTGATCGTGGACGACGATGGGACGTTGCTGGGCACCGTCGACGAGGCGCGTGCGTTCTCCCAATGCCATGCCGGGGCCGTGTACCTGCATCAGGGGGATACCTACCTCGTCGACGTTCTCGACATCGCCCACCGGGAGGTCCGGACCAGCGCGGCGAAGGTGCCCTGGTACACACGAGCCCACGTCGACAAGGACCTCGAGGTCCTCGCCGAACGGAGCCGGAGGTCACTGGATCGCCTGATGGTGCACCTGGGCACGGTCGAGGTCACGACCCGGGTGACCGGCTTCCAGCGCCTGGACATCCGCACCCAGACGGTACTGGACACGAACCCGCTGGAGCTCCCGGAACGGTCCTTCGTGACCGACGCGTTCTGGTTCACGTTCCCTCTCGACGTCGTCGACGACGCGGGCCTCGCGCCAGACGCCCTTCCGGGGGCGATCCACGCCGCCGAGCACACGGCGATCGGTGTGCTTCCCCTGTTCGCGGTGTGCGACCGCTGGGATGTGGGCGGCCTGTCCACCCCGCACCATACGGCCACGGGCGCGCCGGTGTTCTTCGTCTACGACGGGGTCGCCGGAGGGACCGGCATCGCCCAGATCGCCTTCGCCCGGGCAGCCGAGCACCTGGACGCGACGATCGGCATCCTGGAACGCTGCCCCTGCGCGGCCGGATGCCCCTCGTGTGTGCAGTCGCCCAAGTGCGGCAACGAGAACGAGCCCCTCGACCGGTTCGGCGCCCTGGCGCTGCTACGGACCGGGAGGGGACGCTGACCCGGACGCGTCGGCGCCAGAGCCCCGGGAACCGCCGACGAGCGCGGTCGGGTCGAACCGGGCTCGTGCCTCCGCGGTGACGACGAGATCGGGCAGGCCGACGAGCCGGGCGACGCGGCGCACGACCACGACGACGGTCCGCGGCTCCCACGACGGGTCGACGGCACAGACACATGCGACGAGCTCGGCGCCGTTGGCGGCGGCGAACCGGGCGGCCTCGTGGCGTGGACCGGCGGCGGCGCCGAAGGGCAGAAAGGTGACCGGCGCGGCCGCCAGGGCGGCGGCGTCGGCGGCGACCGAGGCGCGCTGGCGGGTGGCGAGGAGGATGCCGACGTCGGCGAGGCCGATGGTGAGGACGACCACCACGGCGACCTGCGCCAACAGGAGCGGGGCCGCCGAACCGCGTTCGGTCACCGCTCGACCCGCATCGTCGCCGTCGACGACACCTCGACGGACAGGTCGCCGAGGAGGCCACGGGCGATCCGATGCCTGAGCGACACCTCGACCGAGGCCATCTCCCCCACCACGTGGGGCCGGCGCACGCCGATCCGGGCCGCCCGACCCGCGTCGCCCAGGGCGGCCCTGGCGACGCGGACGGCGGTGGACGGGTCGGGCGACGTGGCCGCCTGCCTGACCCCCTCCCTGGCGGCGTGGATGACCTGGAGCTGGGTACGCGCCACGACCGCCACCTCGACGAGGCCGAGGAGGAGAGCGAGAACGAGGGGCACGACGATGGCGAACTCGACGGCAGCGCTTCCGCGCATCACGTACCCGCCATCGACGAGACCTTCGCCATGACCGCATCGAAGAACCGGGGAAGGGCGTCGGTGGACGTCGCCCAGGCGATCAAGGCGAGCGCCACCGCGGCGGCGGCGATGAGGACGAGGGCGTATTCGGCGGTGGCTTGGCCACGCTGGTCGGTGTGGAGATGAGCGAGCATCTTCGGCTCCTTGGTGTGGCGGGGAAGGCGGGTTCTCATGGGACGAGGCGACGGAGGCCGTCGACGACCGTCGGGCCCAGGGTCATCAGCAGGAAGCCCGGCAGGATGAGCAGGGCGAGCGGGAACAGCAGCTTGACCGGCAGGCGACGGCCGGCGGCGACGGCCCGGGCACGGCGGGCGTCGTGGAGCTCCTCCACCAAACGGGCGACGGCGGGGGTCATGGGCGCTCCGGTGGTGGCCGCCCGGCCGATGGCCACGAACAACGGCCGGCTCGGGCCGGTGGCGTCGGCGAAGCCCACGGCTCCGCCGACGGTCGACCGGCGAAGCACGTCGAGGGCGTCGTAGGCGACCGGGCCGGGGAGCTCTGCGGCCGCCGCCCTGATCGCCCCGGGGAGGGTCGAACCTGCCCCGAGGGCGAGCAGCACGAGACGGCTCAGGACGAGGAGCTCACCGTCGACGTCGATACGCTCGGACCCGGCGGAGAGCCGGCGGATGGCCGCGACCAGGGACACCCGGCGGGCCGGCTCGACGGCGACCAGTGCGACGGCGGCGACGGCGCCCACGACGATCATGCCGTCGCCCGTCGCAGCATGACGGCGATGACGAACGCGCCGAGGAGCTCGAGGACGGCGCCGCCGGCAACGAGTCCCAGGGCCACCGGGTCGGCGAAGGCGTCACGCGAGACGGTGACGACGAGCGCCCCGAACACCAGCGGGGCGAAGCCGACGACCGCCGCCGAGAGACGAGCCTGGGCGGTGTGCGATCGGAGTTCCCGGTACAGTTCCCTCCGCTCGTCCGCCTGGGCGGCGAGGGCGTCGAAGACGGCCGCGGCCTTCGCCCCGCTCCGTCCCGACATCCGCACCGCGACCGCCAGCGAGGTGCCGTGCTCGGGGAGGCGGCGGGACAGCTCGGCGGCGACCCGGTCGAGGGGCACGCCGGCGACCGCCAGCCGTACCGGCCGCTCCAGGGTCAGCTCGGGGACGCGGCCGGCGGCGTCGGCCAACGCGACCCGGAGCGAAGCGCCGGCCCGGAGTTCGGCCGCGATCGCGGCGATGTAGCGAGCCTCGGCGTCGTCGCCGTCGCGCATGGTCCGCCCCCGGACACGGACGACGATCGCCCAGGAGGCGACGGCGCCGAGGGCGAGCCGCGGATCGGCGGCGGCCAGCGCACCCAACGCCACGACGGGAAGCGGGACCCCGGCCGCGATCGCCACCGCGAGTCCGATCGCCGTCAACACGCGTACACCTCGTCGAGCCCGTCCACGTCGACCTCGACGATCGAGCGAACCCTGCGGACGCCTTCGTCGCGGACCATGAACACGACGAGGTCGACGACGGCTCGGATCTGACGGCGGAGCACGGAGGCGTCGACCGGCCGCTCTGCGGACGAGGCCAGCATCTCGAGCCGGGCCAGGGCCGTGTCGGGCCCCGAGGCGTGGATGGTCGACATCGATCCCCGGTGTCCGGTGCCGAGGGCCTGGACCATGTCGAGGGCCTCGGCGCCGCGGACCTCGCCGACCACGATCCGGTCCGGTCGGAGGCGCAACGCGTGGCGCAGGAGGGTACGCATGGTGACCTCGCCGAAGCCCTCGGCGTTCTTCGCTCGCGCCTCGAGACGGACGACGTGGCCGGGGAACGCCAGCTCGGCGGCGTCTTCGACGGTGACGACCCGCTGGTCGGCCGGCACGGCGCGGGCCAGCACGTTGAGGAGGGTCGTCTTGCCCGACCCGGTCTGGCCGGCGACGAGAACGTTCCGCCGACCGGCGACGGCGTCGGCCAGGAGCTCCGCTCCCCGCGGCTCGATGCCGCCCCGTGCGACGAGCTCGTCGAGGTCGCCGACGGCGTCGGTGAAGCGACGGATGGCGACGACCGGCCCGTCGACGGCGACCGGCGGGATGATGGCGTGCAAACGCGACCCGTCGGGGAGGCGGGCGTCGACCGCCGGGCTGGCCCGATCGAGGCGGAGGCCGAGGGGGGCGATCATCCGCTCCACCGCGGCGACGACCGCTGCCGCGTCGGGGAACGTGACCTCGGTGGGTGCGAGGGCGCCGTCCCGCTCGACCCACACGTCGTCGAACCGGTTGACGAGGACGTCCGACACCGACGGGTCGCGGAGGAGCGGTTCGAGAGGCCCGAGGCCGACGAGGGCATCGACCGCGGCGAGCAGTTCTTCGGGCCGGGCGAGGGGCGCCTCGACGGCCGCCACCTCGGCGACGGCGGCCTCCAACGCGCCCCGGTCGAGGGGGACGTCGGCGGCGAGGAGCGCCTCGACGAGGCGGTCGATCACCGCCACGGGTAGGACCAGACCTTCCGCCAGGAACGAACCCACCGGCCCCAGGCGGGGCGCTGCATCCGGCCGAGACGTCGTAGCTCTCCCGGGAGCGGTCGCGTGAGGACGACGCCGTCGGGGTGTTCGAGGACGGGCCATGCGGTCGGCTGGTACACGGCGGGACCGTCGACGGCGGTCCGTAGGCCGGCAGGCACCAGCGGCAGGACCGGCACGGTCGGGTACCCCAACGGTGCGTCGCGGCCGGGAGCATGGACGACGACGGCCGGCCATCCGACGGCGAAGGCGTCGAGGAGCTCGATGGCGTCGGCGACCGACGCGCCCCCTCCGGGCAGGTAGGCGACCCCGGCGCGGGACGGGCGGAGCTGGGCGGCGGTCGGGCCGTCGGCGACGATGGTCGCCATGGTGGGCCCTCGGGGAGGATCCGCGGAAGCGCCGGCGAGGTCCACGACCAGGCAGGTCCCGGCGGCTGCGCCCAACGCCAGCGCTCCGAGCGATCCGAGGGTGCGATCGTCGGGGGACCACAGGTGGATGGCGGGCATCGGGCTTCCTCGGCTCGACGGACGGGGAAGCCGGATCAACGTACGTCGTCGGGGAGGCCGGTTCAAGGGGTCCGTCGACGCCTCCCGAGATGCTCCAGAGGAGCCCGGCGGCGGCCGATACACTCTCCACCATGCAGCAGGCCGCGTTCTTCGATCTCGACAAGACCGTCATCGCCCGGTCGTCGACCCTGGCGTTCGGCAAACCCCTCTACAAGGCGGGCCTCGTCGGGCGAGGGGCGTTGATGAAGATGGCGCTCGGGCAGATCTTCTACCTCGTGTTCGGCGCCGACGAGGACACCATGGAACGGGCCCGCGACGCGCTGTTGACGACGATCAGCGGCTGGAAGCGATCCGACATCGAACGGCTCGTGGAGGAGACCCTCGAAACGATCGCCGACCCGATGGTGTACGCCGAGGCGCTGTTCCTGATCGACGAGCACAAGCGGCAGGGACGGCGCGTGTTCATCATCTCGGCCAGCCCGGAGGAGATCGTCCGCCCGATCGCCCGCCACATCGGGGTCGACGAGGTGATCGCCACGAAGGTGAAGGTCGACGCCGAAGGCCGGTACCTCCCCGAGCTGGAGCGCTACGCGATGGGTGAGGGCAAGGCGGAGGCGATCCGCGAGGTGGCCGAGGCCGAAGGCCTCGATCTGGAGGGTTCGTACGCGTACTCCGATTCGATCACCGACCTGCCGATGCTCGAAGCCGTCGGCCATCCGGTGGCGGTCAATCCCGAGCGGGATCTCCGCAAGGTCGCCGAGGAACGGGACTGGCCCATCCTCGAGTTCCAGCGACCCGTCACCCTCGGTCCTCGCCTCCCCCGGCCGTCGGCGCTGGCGGGGGTGGTGGTCGCCGCCGCGGTGGGTGCGGCGGTCACCGCGGTGGTGCTGATGAAGCGCCGGAGCCGCTGACCGACGCCAACGTCACTCGCCGGGAGGCGGCTCCTGTCGACCGGCGTCGAAGCTCGCCTCCCTCGACTGTCTGGTGGCGACGGCCGCGGACCGGGCGGTCTCGATCTTGCCGGTCGTCAGGCGAGGCGCCGCGTAGACGAACACGCCGACGTAGGCGGCGGCGACGACGAAGTAGGGCAGGCGGAGCGCCACCTCGCGCGACCCGGTCAGGCTCTGGGCGACCGAGACGAGGATCCCGCCGGCGAGGAGGCCGATCGGCATCATGCCCCACCCGAAGAAGCGGTAGACGCTGTTGACGCGGCCGAGGAGCCGGTCGGGGATGATCGTCTGGCGGAGCGACACCGTGATGACGTTCCACAGCACGCCGACGAAGCTGGAGATCACGAACATGGCAAAGGCGACCGCCCAGTGGGTCGACAGGCCGACGACCGCCGTGGTGACGGCCGAGGCGACGAGCGTCAGGTACAGCGACGGTCCGCTCCCGAGCCGGGCCGATACCCGTGGGGCGAGGACGCTGCCGAGGACCCCGCCGATGGCGCCGGCCATGCCCAAGACGGCGAAGATCAGGGCGTCGACGCCGAGGATCTCCTGGACGAACAGGATGAACGTCGCTCCGGCCACCATGTACAGGCCGTTGAGGAGGCCCAGGACGATGGCCAGCGGCTTGAGCAGGGGATGCCGCCACAACCACCGGACCCCTTCGACCAGCTCGCTCCGCCAATGGGTTCGTCCCCCGGCGCCGGAGTGCTCCGCGGTGTAGGAGCCGGCGAGCAGGAAGATCAACCCGGCCGCGACCGCGAACGACCCGAGGTCGAACACGAACGGGACGAAGAAGGCGACGCCGATGAGCAGCGAGCCGAGGGGAGGCCCGAGGAAGCTGTTGGCGACCATCTCGGCGCCCCACAGGGTCCCGTTGGCCCGCTCCAGGCCATCGGGTTCGACGATGGCCGGCAGGATCGTCTGGGCCGAGTTGTCGTAGAGGACCTCGGCGAGGCCGAAGAGCAGCGAAGCCACCAGCAGCGTCGTGTACACGGGCCAGTTCGTCGGCACCTTCGTCGCTCCGGCGACCGCGGCCGGATCGGGGAGGACACCGGCGTTGACGAACACGACGAGGGCCACGACCCCGGTGAGGGCGGTCCGGAAGGCGTTCATGGTCCACATGATCCGGCGGCGGTCGAGCCGGTCGGTGATGACGCCGGCGGGGAGCGTGAAGACGAGCCACGGGAGCCGCTGGGACACCGCGATGAGGGCGATGAGGATCGGGTCGCGGGTGACCGCCGAGGCCAGCCATGGGTAGGCGATCTGCGCGACGCCATCGCCCAGGTTCGAGATCGCCGAGGCCGACCACAGCCGCCAGTAGTTCCGGCCGAGCCTCATGGGAGCCCCCTTCACGCCGGACGCCGAGCCGACCACACGCCGAGCGCCAGCAGCGCGGCGACGCCGAAGACGACGGCGAGGGCCAGCCAGCGGAGCGCGGCGACGTCGTCGGTCGGGGTGGAGGCCGGCGGTGCCGGCGATCGCGCCAGGTCGAACACGACGGGATCGACGCCGAGGTCGGTCAGTCTGGCGCCGTCGGAAACGATCGATCCTCCTTCGGGGAGGAGGGCCTCGAAGGCGACCGTGATGTCCTCCGGCTCGGAGAGCTCCACGATCCCCGCCCACCGACCCGGCTCGATCTCGGACAGCGCCACCGGGTCGAGCTCGCCGCCGAGACCGACGCCACGGACGACCACGGCGTTCGCCGAACGTGACAGCTCGACGGAGATCTCGATCGTGAGCGGATCGAGCCCGACGGCTCGCGCCTCGGCGGCGCCGAAGGGCCCCGTGAGCTGCACGATCGCGAGGAGGAGGGAGAGCCAGGCCATGGGATCGTCCATCCTACGGCCGATCCCGACAGCGGAAGCTCCGCTCTATGCTTGCCGGCCCGAGATGGACGGACGATGAACCAGCCCAGGACGCTCTTCGACAAGGTGTGGGACGACCATGTCGTCCATCGCGGCGACGGCGAGCCGGACCTCCTGTTCGTCGATCTGCATCTCGTCCACGAGGTCACCTCGCCCCAGGCCTTCGAGTCGCTCGCGCTGACCGGCCGGACGGTACGGCGCCCGGATCTGACGCTGGCGACGATCGACCACGGGGTGCCGACGATCGGTCGGGAGCTCGGTATCCGCGATCCGCTGTCGCGCCGCCAGATCGAGACGCTGGTCGACAACTGCAGGCGCCACGGCATCACGCTGTTCGGCCTCGACGATCCCCGCCAGGGCATCGTCCACGTCATCGGCCCCGAACAAGGGGTCACGCAGCCGGGGATGACCATCGTGTGCGGGGACTCGCACACCGCCACCCACGGCGCCTTCGGAGCCCTGGCCTTCGGCATCGGCACCTCGGAGGTCGAACACGTCCTGGCCACCCAGACGCTCCCCCAGGACCGGCCCCGTTCGATGGCGATCGAGGTCACCGGCGAACTGCCGGTGGGGGTGTCGGCGAAGGACATCATCTTGGCGATCATCGCCGAGATCGGCACGGCCGGCGCCACCGGCCATGTGATCGAGTACCGCGGCTCGGCCATCGAGGCGCTGTCGATGGAGGGCCGGATGACGGTCTGCAACATGTCGATCGAGGCCGGCGCCCGGGCCGGGATGGTGGCGCCGGACGAGACGACGTTCGCCTATCTGAAGGGGCGCCCGTTCGCCCCGACCGGCGCCGACTGGGACGAGGCGGTGGCGTCCTGGCGGACGCTGCACACCGACGAGGGCGCCTCGTTCGATACGACGTTGACGATCGACGCCTCGACGCTCGAGCCGCACGTGTCGTGGGGCACGAACCCCGGCCAGACGTTGCCGGTGTCGGGTCGGGTGCCGGACCCGGCGACGATCGAGGACCCGGCCGAGCGAGCGTCGGTGGAGCGGGCGCTCGAGTACATGGCGCTGCAGCCGAACACGCCGATCACCGACATCCGCATCGACCGGGTGTTCCTGGGGTCGTGCACCAACGCCCGGATCGAGGATCTGCGGGAGGCCGCCAGGCTCCTGGAGGGCCGGAGCGTTCACCCCGACGTGCAGGCGATGGTGGTCCCGGGGTCGGGCCTGGTGAAGCTCCAGGCCGAGGAGGAGGGCTTGCACGAGGTGTTCCTGGCCGCCGGGTTCGAATGGCGCGACGCGGGATGTTCGATGTGTCTGGGGATGAACCCGGACATCCTGATGCCCGGGGAACGTTCGGCATCGACGTCGAACCGCAACTTCGAGGGTCGCCAGGGCCGCGGCGGGAGGACCCACCTGGTGTCCCCCGCGATGGCGGTGGCCGCCGCCGTGGAGGGCCGGTTCGTGGACGTCAGGGAGTGGGCGCGATGAGGCCGGTGTCGCGGATCGAAGGAACGATGGCGCCGCTGCCGCGGGCCAACGTGGACACGGATCAGATCATCCCCAAGCAGTTCTTGAAGCGGGTGGAACGGTCGGGGTTCGGACCGTACCTGTTCTACGACTGGGCGCGCGATGCCGAGGGTGAACCGGACCCGTCGTTCGTGCTCAATCGCCCCGAGTACGCCGAGGCGAAGGTGCTGGTGACGGGTCCGAACTTCGGCTCGGGATCGTCCCGGGAGCATGCCCCGTGGGCGCTGGAGGACCGTGGCTTCGAGGCGATCGTGGCTCCGTCGTTCGCCGACATCTTCTACAACAACTGCATCAACGTGGGTCTGCTGCCGGTGGTGCTGAAGGCCGGGGACGTGGACGTGCTGATGGCCATCGCCGAACGACCGGGGAACCGGGTCGTGATCGATCTCGAGAGCCAGACGGTGGCCGCCGACGATCGCACGTTCTCGTTCGAGATCGACGGCTTCGCCAAGCAGCGACTGCTGGAGGGCCTCGACGCGATCGCGCTCACCCTCCGCCACGTCGAGGCGATCGACCGCTACGAGTCGTCGCGTCCGCGGTGGCGACC
>JALVQZ010000085.1 GCA_027036355.1 Acidimicrobiia bacterium
ACGACCGCCGCGGCGACGATCCGTGGCGGGCGAGCAGGTCGGCGATCTCCGCCCGGGCCTGGGCGGCCCGGTCACCCCCCACCGGGGGCTCCGAACACGGCCGACGCCCGGGCCGTCGTGAGCCGGGCCACCTCGGCGACGTCGAGTCCCCACAGGTCGGCGAGCTCGGAGCCCACCGCGGTGACGTTGGCCGGCTCGTTGCGTTCGGCGCGGTCCGGCTCCGGCGTCAGGTACGGCGTGTCGGTCTCGACCATCGCCGTCGGCGGATCGACCTCGGCGACGGCCTCACGCAACGTGCGCGCCGTGGGGTACGTGACGATCCCGCTGAACGAGAACGTCACACCGAGCTCACGGAACCGCTTGGTCCAGCGCCGGCCGCCGGTCCACGAATGCATCACCGCCCGGGAGCCGAGACCGGCTCCCTCCAGCGTGTCGTAGACGGCGGCGAACGCGTCCCGGCAATGGACGATCAGGGGCTTGCCCAGGTCGACGGCCAGCTCCACCTGCGCGTCGAAGGCGATCCGCTGGACGTCGCGAGGCGACAGCTCCCGGTAGTGATCGAGCCCGCATTCGCCCACGGCGGCGGCGTCGCCGGCCAGGGCGGCGATCCGGTCGGCTTCCGCCGGCCACCGATCGGCGTCGTGAGGATGCAACCCGGCCGACCAGAGGACCCGCCCCGGCTCGGCTTCGGCGATGATCCGGGCCGCCGTCGACGTCTCGGCGTCGACGCCCGGGCACACCACCCATCCGACGCCGGCGGCTTCGGCCCGGTCGAGCACGTCGCCGGCAGGCTCGTCGAGCATGTAGAGGTGGCAGTGGGTGTCGACCCAGGACACGACCCTCACCCGGCCTCGGACTCGAGGGCCTCCAGTTTGGAGAACAACGGCTTCGGCTCGGCCAGGACGGTCCCGGCCTCCAGCGCCGGCCGTTCCCAGCGAGGCCCGGCCTCGGGCACCTCGACGCCCATCCCTTCGAGCACCTGCCGGGACGTGAACGGCAGGTAGGGCGCCAGACCCGCAGCGAGCCCCGCGATCGCACCGAGCGCGACCGTCAACGTCGTGCCCGTCCGCTCCAGGTCGGTCTTCGCGGTCCGCCACGGCTCCCGCTCGTTCAGGTACTGGTTCACCGCCTGCGCCCCGACCATGAGCCGCTGCAGGGCGCCGCGGAGCTTGACGGCCTCGATGAGCTCCCCGGCCTCGGCCAACGTCCGGTCGACCTCCGCCAGGAGCGCCTCGTCGACCTCGTCCATCGCCGCCTCCGGGACGGCGCCTCCGAAGTACCGGTGGGTCATCGACACGACCCGGTTCACCAGGTTCCCCCAGGTGGCGACGAGCTCCTCGTTGACCCGGCGCACGATCTCGGTGTCCGACAGGTCCGTGTCGTGGGTCTCGGGGAACACCGACGCCACGGCGTAACGCAACGCGTCGGGCTCGACCCGCTCCAGGTACCACGAGATCGACCGCCCGACGCCGCGCGACGCCGACCCCTTCTCCCCGCCGAAGGTCAGGTACTGGTTGGCGGGCACGTCCGTCGGCAGGTCGAGATCGCCGTGGCCCATCAGCAGCGCCGGCCAGTAGACGGCGTGGAACGGGATGTTGTCCTTCCCGACGAAGTAGTAGGACTCGGCCTCGGGGTTCATCCACCACGCCTTCCAGGCCTCCGGCGTGCCGCGGCGCTCGGCCCATTCCTGCGGGGCCGAGTAGTAGCCCATCACCGCCTCCCACCAGACGTAGATGACCTTGCCCGGCCCCAGGTCGTCGACCGGCACCGGGATCCCCCAGTCGAGGTCCCTGGTGAAGGCCCGGTCGTGGAGGCCCTCCTCGACCATCCCGAGAGCGAAGTTGATCACGTGCGCGCGCCATCCCTCCCTGGTGC
>JALVQZ010000086.1 GCA_027036355.1 Acidimicrobiia bacterium
CCGAGGGTCTGGGCTTCCTCAACACGGCCCTCCTGGCGTTCGCCGCGGTGGCGATCTTCGTGGGAGGGTTCATCATCACCAACACCTTCCGCATCATCGTCGCCCAGCGAACCAGGGAGCTCGCCCTGTATCGCGCCGTCGGCGCCACCGGCCGGCAGGTGACGACGATGGTCGTCATCGAGGCCTTCGCGGTCGGCGTCGTCGCCTCCGCCATCGGCATCGGCGCTGGCGTGCTGCTGTCCCAAGGCCTCACCGCGGCGATGAACGCCCTCGGATTCAACATGCCGGAGGGTCCCCTGACCCTGCTCCCCCGGACGGTCGGCGTCGGCCTCGCCGTCGGTGTCGTCGTCACCGTCGTCGCATCGCTCCTCCCGGCTCGCAAGGCCGCCAAGGTGCCGCCGGTCGCCGCCATGCGGCAGGAGGCAGCCAAGCCGACCCGCCGGTCGCTGCGTGGCCGGGCCATCGCCGGAGGGATCCTCACCGGGGCAGGTCTCGCCCTTCTCGCCATCGGCCTCCTGGCGAGCGTCTCGAACGCGGTCGGCTATGTCGGAGCCGGCGCCCTCGTGTTCTTCCTCGGCATCGCCGTCCTCGCTCCCCTCGCCGCTCGACCCGTGGCGCGGGTCCTCGGGTGGCCGATCGCCGGCTTGTTCGGGGTGGCGGGGAGGCTCGCCAGGGAGAACACGCGGCGCCAGCCGCGCAGGACCGCGGCCACCGCGTCGGCGCTGATGGTGGGCGTCGCCCTCGTCGTGTTCGTCGCGATCTTCGCGGCGTCGATCAAGTCGACGGTACAGGAGTCCGTCTTCGACAGCTTCCCCGCCGATTTCACGATCACCTCCACGAACTTCACCGCCGGCGTCAGCCGCACCCTCACCGACGAGCTCGCCGACCTTCCGGAACTGGAGGCCGTCTCTGCGTTCGTGTTCGATACCGCGCTCGTCGGCGACGACACGGTGCAGCTCATCGCCCTCGATCCCGCCACCGCAGGCGCGGTCCTCGAACTCGACGTCACCGGGGACGGGTACGAACGTCTCGCCGCCACGGCCACCGGCGTGCTCGTTTCCGGATCGATGCTGGAGGAGCGAGACGCGGCGATCGGCGATCCGCTCGTGGTGTCCTTCCCTCAGGACCTCGACCGCACGCTGACGATCGTCGGCACCTTCGCCTCCGACGAGTTCGGCCAGCTCGCCATCACCCGCGCTACCTACGACACGGGATACGCGAACCGGTTCGACTCGATGGTCCTCGCCGCCGCAGCCACCGACCTCGACGAAGCCCGAGCCGCCGTCGAGTCGGTCACCACCCCCTACGCCAACGTCGAGGTACAGACCAAGGACGAGCTCGTCGCCGACGCCGAACGGCAGGTCGACCAGCTCCTCGTGCTGTTCTCGGGGCTGCTCTTCCTGGCCATCATCATCGCCGTGCTCGGGATCACCAACACCCTCGCCCTGTCGATCATCGAACGGACCCAGGAGATCGGTCTCCTCCGAGCCGTCGGCATGGTGCGCCGCCAGACCCGACGGATGATCCGATGGGAGGCCGTGATGATCGCCGTGTTCGGAGCCGTCCTGGGGATCGCCACAGGCACGTTCCTCGGGTGGGCGGTCGTCAAGGCCCTCGCCGACGACGGGCTCGGGACCTTCGCGGTTCCCATCGGCCAGCTCCTGTCACTGGTCGTTCTGGCCGGGGTCGCCGGAGTGATCGCCGCCATCTACCCGAGCTGGAAGGCGTCCCGACTCAACATCCTCGAAGCGATCGCCTACGAGTGAGCCCGGCGGCGGCGGATCATCTCGACATCCACGCCGGAGCCTGGTCGACCAGGAACATGCTCACGGCATGGACCCGGTCGAGGACGTCGCACAGCGTCTCTTGGTGGAACATGAGGGTCACGAGCGACACCTCGACCTGACCGACGAGCGACAGCCGCCGCTCCTCCCGCTCCGACAAGGCGCCGAAGGAGTCGACCGCCGACACCTCGATCGGCAGGTCCACACCGCCGACCGCGGCGAGCTCGGTGGCCAGGACGATCAGGTCGGGGGGCGACTCGAGCGGAGGGAGCGACCAGTTGAACAGGAACGGGACCACGTACTCGCCGTCGGGATCCTCCGGGATGTCGTTGGTGGTGTCGAACAACTCGGTCAGATCCAAGAGCACCGCAGGGTCCACGTTGATCGCCATGTGCAGGTCGAGGGGACCCTCGCATGCCTCTTCGGGATGGACGTCGATCTCCCAGGACTGACGCAGCGTGTACGTCTCGAGGAAGTGACGCTCGTCGTGCACGTGGAAACCGTGCTCGATGGCGTGATCCTTCAGGTACGTGATGGTCCCGGCGAGGTCGACAGCCATGGCCCGCAGGCTACCTCCCCCGAGCACCGGCCACGGCGCGCCTATCCTCGACGATCGGGAGGAACGATGGGCGAGAGACTCGACAGGCACGACGATCGACCGCACGGCGGGAGGTTCCGCAGATGGGCGCCATGAACGCCGGGTGGGGTATCGGCCGCCACGATCAGGACCTCGTGTTCACCGACGGCCGCTGGTACTACGACGCGGGTCGCGGCGAGTTCGGGTACCGCCCGGAGTCCTTCGAACCGGTCGACTGGCGCGAGTTCCCCTGGCACTTCCCCGGTCCCGACCGGTACCCGGAACTCGCTGCCGCATCGAAACCCGGTCTGCTGGCGCCATCGTGGGAGAAGGCGCTCCACTCCGCCCTCGTCGGTGGCGACCCGTCCGCGATCCGCGCGGTCGGCGGCCAGCATCCGGCGCATCGTCCCCTCGCCGACCTGCTGGCCGGCCTGATGCAACTGGCGACGAACCGGGCCGCCGCCAAGGAGCTGCTCGCCGCCGCCTACGCCGACGGGTTCGCCCCGGAGAAGGATCCGTTCATCCGTCGCTACCTCCCGGAGGCGGGGGTGACGGTCCCGGTCGCTCCCGGCGTCGTCGTCGAGCAACCCCTGCGACGCACGGCGATCGCCCTTGCTCTCGCCGAGCTGCACCAGGCGACCGGCGACCTCGACGACGCCGTCGCCGTGCTCCAAGCGACCGATCGCACCACCCATGTCCGCCTGTCGCTCGCCGAGATCCTCTTCCAAGCCGGCCGGTTCGACGAGGTCGTCGAGGTGACCGAGGGCATCTTCAACGACGAGGACGTCACCGCGCTGACGCTCGTGTTCCGGGCCGCAGCCTTCCGACGGCTCGGACGCCTCGATGACGCGACGACCGCCATCGAGCGGGCACTGGCCTACGAGAACCGGTCGGCGCCGGTCCTCCGTTTCGCGCGGATGGAGCGGGCTCGGATCGCCGCCGAACGCGGCGACTCGGAAGCGGCGCGAGCCGACGTGGAGGCGATCCTGGCCGAAGAGCCCGACCATCCTCCCGCCGTGGCGCTGCGAGACCATCTCGCCGACGGATCCGGATCGGGCTCCGAGCCGGCGACGTGAACGAACCGGCGGATCGGGATCCCATGGCGCTCCACCGGCCGGTGCGTCGTCACGATGAGGATGGACCGGGCGACGCCCAAGCGACCGTGGTCGCCGAAGAACCACTGGAGATCCGCCTGTCGGGGACGCCCCTCGCCGTCGTGATGCGCACCCCTGGCGACGACGCCGACCTGATCGCCGGCTTCGCGTTGACCGAGGGCATCCTCCTCGATCCTCGGGAGCTGGACGACGTCGCCCAGCTCGGCGACGGACGGTGGGAGATCCGCCTCGCCGACGGTGTCGAGGTCGACCCGGAGCAGTTCCGGCGGAACCTCTACGCGACCTCGTCGTGCGGGGTGTGCGGCAAGGCGAGCATCGATGCCGTCCGGATCGCCGCCGCGGCTCCCGAACCCGTCGAACACATCGATCCCGACGTCCTTCGCGGCCTTCCCGAGACGATGTTCTCCCACCAGCGGGCGTTCCATGCCACCGGCGGGCTCCATGCGGCGGGCCTGTTCGCGACGGACGGGACACTGGAGGTCGCTCGCGAGGACATCGGGAGGCACAACGCCGTCGACAAGGTCGTCGGCGCCGCCGCACGACGATCGTGGCGGCTGCCGGGGCGGATCCTGCTGGTATCGGGTCGGGTGTCGTTCGAGATCGTCCAGAAGGCGGCCGTCGCCGGGATCCCGGCCGTCGCCGGCATCTCGGCACCGTCGAGCCTGGCGATCGACCTCGCCGAAGAGCTGGGGATGGTCCTGGTCGCGTTCCTGCGCGGGTCGACCTTCAACGTCTACGCGGGATCCGACCGGGTCGGCTCGTGACCGGGCGGATCATCGCGCCGCTTCGTAGGGCGCTTCGGCCTCGGCGACGCCGAAGCGCTGCACCAGACCCACGGCGACGGCAACCGCCAGGACGCCGACGATCTGACCGACCGCCAGTCGCTGAGAGAGGATCACCCACCCGGCGATCGAGGCGATGACCGGCTCGGAGGTGGATACGATCCCCACGACCCCCGCCGAGATCCGGCGCAGCGCCGACATCTCGGCCAGGAACGGCACGACCGTCCCGGCGATCCCGATCCACAGCACCTGCCCCCAAACGTCCCGGATCGCCCCCGATGAGACGGTCCACGGCGGCAGCACGACGAGCCAGGCGACCGAGGCGAAGGCGAAGCCCCACGCCAGGACGGTCACCGGAGGGAGGTCGTGGCCGAGCCGTTCGCCGAGGAGCAGATAGGCGGCGAAGAACACCGCCGCGGCGCCGCCGGCGGCGATCCCGAGCCAGTCGACCCCTCCCACGCGCCATGCCTCGGTGACCAGCGCGATCCCTGCCACCGCGAGCCCGCCCGCGACCCAGGCGACACGGGAGATCGGCGTTCCTTGGACGGTCGCCATCCAGACGAGGACGAGGAGCGGCCCGAGGAACTGGATGGTCACGCCCGGTCCGACCCCGAGCCGCTCGATCGACCAGTAGTAGGTGGCGTTGACGACCGCCAGGACGACCCCGAGCGCGGCCAGCCGCCGAAGCTGGCCCGAGGGGTGGAGCACCTTGGTCGCCGCCGCCAGCGGGACCAGCACCACCGCCGCGACGATCGCCCGCGATTCGGCGACCCGGGCCGGGGACAGGACGTCGAAGGCGGAGGCGGCCACCGCCCCGGACACTCCCCACAGCGCCGCCGCGGTGAACGCCAGCGCAACCCCGCGAGGATCCTGCCGTTCCACGCCGCCAGCGTAGGCAGCTTCGACCGCGGCACATCGTCCGCGCATCCTCCGTCACCGACGCCGCTCCGCCGCCGACCCGTGGAAGGCGCGGGGATGAGCCGCTCCCGTTCGCGCGAGACTGGGGCCATGGGGTTCACCAGGGAACAGCTCGAGGCCGCACGCGGAGCGGCGGTGCCCGACCTCGTCGGCCCGAACGTTCGCCTGCTGTTCGTCGGCGTCAACCCGGGACTGTGGACTGCGGCGGCCCAGGCGCACTTCGCGCATCCCGGGAACCGCTTCTGGAAGGCCCTGTACCGGGCCGGCCTCGTCGACCATCCCATCGACGCCTCCACCGGGCTCGATCCCGCCGACGCCGCCGACCTGATCCGACGTGGCATCGGCATCACCAACATCGTGAACCGGGCCACGGCGCGGGCCGACGAGCTGACCGTCGACGAGTTGCGCCGAGGCGCGGCCGAACTGGTCGGCAAGATCGAACGGTGGCGGCCGAAGGTGGTCGTCTTCCTCGGCCTCGGCGCCTACCGGGACGGCTTCGGCAAGAAGCAGGCGGTTCGAGGCCGGCAACCCGAGACGATCGGAGGAGCCGCCGTCTACGTGCTCGGGAACCCGAGCGGCCTCAATGCCCACGAGACGATCGACACCCTCGCCTCCGGATTCGCGGAGGCAGCCCGGGAGGCGGGGATACCCTTGGCGCGATCGTCCGACGACGAGGGAGCGACATGAAGCCCGAGGTCCTGTTCGTCTGTGTCCACAACGCGGGCCGGTCCCAGATGGCCGCCGCCCTGCTCCACCACTACGCCGGCGACGGCATCGTGGTCC
>JALVQZ010000087.1 GCA_027036355.1 Acidimicrobiia bacterium
GTCCTGACCCCCATCCATCCCCCCCGGATCCGCGAACCCAGGGTTGGTGGCGCCCCCTGAGGGCTTGGCGAACCCTGGGTTGTGGGCGCCCTGTGAGGGCTTGGCGAACCCTGGGTTGTGGGCGCCCTGTGAGGGCTTGGCCAGCCCAGAGTTCGGTCGGGTCTGGCGAACCCTGGGTTGGTGGCGCCCTCTGAGGGCTTGGCGAACCCTGGGTTCGCGGGTCGGGGGCGCGTCACGGGGCGGAGGGCCGGTAGCCTGCTCGGGGTCATGTCGCAGCCTCCCGCCGTTCACCTCACCACCCTCGGGTGCGCCAAGAACCAGGTCGACTCCGACAAGGTGGTCGCGCTGTTGGGCGAGGCGGGCTACGGAGCCGTCGACGACCCCGCCGACGCCGACGTCGTCATGGTCAACACCTGCGCCTTCATCGAAGCCGCCCGGCGAGAGTCGATCGACACCATCCTCGAGCTCTCCGCAGCCAAACGCACCGACGCCAAGCTGGTGGTCATCGGCTGCATGGCCCAGCGCTACGAGACCGAGCTCGCCTCGGCGCTCCCCGAGGCGGACGCCGTCGTCGGCCTCGACCGCTACCCGGAGCTCATCGGTCGGCTCGACACGCTGACCGACTGGCAGCCGATCGACATCCGCCCCGCCCGGCGCAGCTCCATGGACATCCTGTTCCGCGTCGCCCGGCCGACGCCGACCACCCCGTACGCCTACGTCAAGGTCGCCGAAGGCTGCGACAAGACGTGCAGCTTCTGCGCCATCCCCCAGTTCCGCGGCCCGCAGCGTTCCCGACCCCCGGTCAACATCCGCGACGAGATCGTCGACCTCACGGCCGCCGGTGTCGGCGAGATCGTGCTCGTCGCCCAGGACCTCGCCGCGTACGGGCGCGACATCGGCGCACCCGGCGGCCTGACCGAGCTCATCAGGTTCGTCTCGGACGTCGACGGGCTCCGGCGCCTCCGCCTCTTCTACCTGTACCCCAAGGAGGTGCGCCCCGCCCTCGTGGACGAGATGATCGGCAACCCGCGGGTCGTCGACTACTTCGACCTGTCCCTCCAGCACACGTCGCCGGCGCTCCTGCGAGCCATGCGGAGGCCCGGCAGCGGCGACGCGCATCTCGAGCTCATCGGCGACATCCGCATGAGAGCACCCGGCGCGGCGATCCGGTCGAGCTTCATCGTCGGGTTCCCCGGCGAGACCGACGCCGACGTCGAGGAGCTCGCCGACTTCCTCAGGGCGGCCCGCATCGACTGGGGCGGGTTCTTCCCGTACTCACCCGAGGAGGGCACCGACGCCGCCGTGTTGGCCGACCAGATCCCCGAACCCGACAAGCTCGAGCGTCTCCGGTACCTCCAGGCCATCCAGGAGGAGATCACCGCCGAACGGAACGCGTCGATGGTCGGTCGTCGCCTCGACGTGCTCGTCGACCACGTCGAAGAGGGCACCCCCGTCGCCCGCTCCTACCGGGAGGCACCCGAGATCGACGGCGTGATCGTCCTCGACCGCGGCGAGCCGGGGGAATGGACGGTCGCCGAGATCACCGGCACCTACGGCAACGACCTGGCGGGAAGGCGTATCGGGTCGTGAACGTCGAGGTCCTCGCCGTCGGCACCGAGCTGCTCCTCGGCCAGATCGTGAACACGAACGCGGCGGTGATCGGGGAGCGTCTGGCCGAGTCGGGACTCGACCATCATCGAAGCTGCGTCGTCGGCGACAACCTCGGACGCATCGTCGACGCGCTGCGCGGTGCGATCGACCGGGCCGACGCCGTGATCGTCACGGGCGGCATCGGCCCCACCCAAGACGACCTCACCAGGGACGCCCTGGCCGCGGTGGCCGGTGTCGAGTCGATCTTCGACGAGGAGGTCGCCGAGCGCCTCCGCCACTACTGGGAGTCCCGCGGGAGGGAGATGCCGGCGTCGAACATCACGCAGGCCTACCGACCCGAGGGCTCGGTGTTCGTCGACAACCCCATCGGGACCGCCCCGGGGATCCGGATGGAGATCGACGGCACCTGGGTGTTCGCGCTGCCTGGGGTTCCCGTCGAGATGCGAGCCATGCTGGACGCGTCGGTGCTGCCCTTCCTCGTGGCACGAGCCGGCGGCGACGGGGTCCTGGTCAGCCGGGTCCTGCGTACCTGGGGCGACTCCGAGTCGAAGATCGCCGAACGCCTCGGCGACCTGTTCGAGGCCGCCACCAACCCGACGTTGGCGTTCCTGGCCTCGAGCGGCGAGATCAAGCTCCGGCTCACCGCCAAGGCCGCCACCGAGGAGCAGGCCCGCCGTCTCATCGCTCCCCTCGAGGAGGAGATCCGCCGGCGCCTGGGGAGTCGCATCTTCGGGGTCGACGACGAGACCATCGAGAAGGTGCTGCTGGACATGCTCGTCGCCCGCGAGCTGACCATCGGGACCGCCGAGTCGGCCACCGGAGGGATGGTGGCGGCGCGCATCACGTCGGTCCCCGGATCCAGCCACGCCTACCGGGGGAGCGTCGTCGCCTACCAGGTCGATCTCAAGGAGCGGCTCCTGGGCGTTCCCGCCGGGACGATCGAGACCCACGGGGTCGTCTCGGAGGAGGTGGCGGCGGCGATGGCCGCCGGGGCACGGCGACTCCTCGAGGTCGACGTCGCGGTGGGGATCACCGGATCGGCGGGACCCGAGCCGCAGGACGAGCCGGTCGGCACGATGGTCGTCGCCGTGGCGACCCCGGAGGGGACGCGCACACGGACCCTGCACATGCCGCCAGATCGTGAGCGGGCCCGCACGTTCACCGCCACCGCCGCGTTGCACCTGACCCGTCTCTCCCTGGAAGGCGTCGAATGGGGCACGCCCCGGTGAGCGACACCCGACGCCGGCGGCTGTTCCTGGCGGTCGACCTCACCCCGGAGGTCCGCCACGGCCTCGCCGCGTTCCTCGCCGACGAGCTGGCCGGGACGCCCCTCCCGGGTCGCTCGGCCGATCCACGTTCGTGGCACATCACGGTGCGGTACCTCGGCCCGTCGACCGACGAGCAGGCCGAACGCTTCCTCGGCTACCTCGGCGAGCACCTCTCTCGGGCGCCGTTCACCCTCGGTTTCGGAGGGCTCGGCGCGTTCCCTCGCCCGTCGCGGGCGACGGTGTTGTGGCTCGACGTGACCCGTGGCGCCGAGGCGCTGGCGGACCTGGCCGACGCGGCGGAGAAGGCCGCCGAGGCGTCCGGGTTCCCACCCGAGGATCGGCCCTACCGGCCGCATCTCACCCTGGCGCGTCTCCGGCCTCCCCGGGACGTCTCGGCGCTCGTCGGGTCGGTCGACCGGTTCCCGCTCACCCAGACGGTGGACCAGGTCGTGCTCTTCTCGTCGGAGCCGGGTCCCGACGGTCCGCGCTACGAGCCGGTCGCCGTGCTTCCCCTCCACGGCTGAGGCGTTCGCGGGTCCCGCCGGCCGTCGAGTTCGAGTCGGCTTCGGTCCCCACGGGGTCGTAGCATCCGATCCCGATGGCATCCGATCGCATCAAGCACATGACCTTGTGGGCGGCCGTGTCGCTCGGCATCGGGGCGATGGTGGGAGCGGGGATCTTCTCGCTGATGGGCGAGGCGACGTCGATGGCGGGTGGCCTGACGCCGGTCGCGTTCGCCCTCGGTGGGATCGTGGCCCTCCTGGCGGGCTACTCGTACGGCAAGCTCGGCGCCCGGTTCCCGTCGGCGGGCGGCGTCGTCGAGTACCTGGTCCAGGCCTACGGGCCGGGGATCCTGTCGGGGGGACTGTCGGTCTTCTACTACTCGTCGCTGGTGATCGGCACCGCCATGGTCGCTCGGGCCTTCGGCGCGTACGGGTCGCAGTTCCTCGGCGAGGGCGCCCATCGGGTCGCCGAGCCGGTGTTCGCCGCCGCGGCCGTGGTCGCCCTGACGATGGTGAACCTGATCGGCGCCGCCGCGGTCGCTCCCCTCGAGAAGGCCTTCGTGGCGTCGAAGCTGACCGCTCTGGGCGCCTTCGCGATCGCGGGGATCGTCACCGTGCAGCCGTCGCTGATCGTCGAGGCCGGATCCCCGGGCGCCTGGCCGGTCCTGTCGGCGGTGGGCATCACGTTCTTCGCGTACACCGGGTTCGGGATCATCACCAACGCCGCCGAGGACATGCCGGACCCGCACCGGACACTGCCGCGGGCGATCTTCGTCGCGATCGGGATCGTGATCGTCCTGTACGTGGTGCTGGCCACCGTCGTGTTGGGGAACCTGCCGCTGGCCGAGATCGTCGCCGGCCAGGACACCGTGCTCGCGCTGGCGGCCCAGCCGGTGTTCGGCGCCGCCGGGTTCACGATCATGGCCGTCGCCGCGGTCCTGTCGACGTCGTCGACGATCAACGCCAGCCTGTACGGGGCGTTGAACATCAGCTACCTGCTGGCCAAGTACGGTCAGCTCCCGCGGCCGTTCCAGCGTCGGGTCTGGAAGGGCGGCACCGAAGGCCTGGTCCTGACGGCCGGGCTCATGATCGTCCTGGCCGTGGGGATGCAGCTGGCGACGATCGCCGCCGCGGCCGGTGCTGCGGCGTTGCTGCTGTACCTGGCGGTGCAGTGGGGGCATCTCGATCTGGTGGGCGAGACCGGGGCGGATCGGCGCATCCTCTGGTTCGGGGTGGCGGCGACCGGGCTGGTGGCGGGGATCTTCGTGGTCTACTCGTGGACGGTCGAGCCGCTGCGGGTGGTCGTCGTGGTCGTGTTCCTGGCCGGGTCCTTCGCCGCAGAGTGGGGGCTGCAGCGGTGGCGGCGCCGGATCATCGGCACACGACTGCCGCTTCGGCCGCATCTGCGGGAGCGGCTCCGGAGGATCGAACGGCGACTGGAGGCCCACCGGCAGGCGTGAGGGTCCCATAGGGTTGGGTCGATGACGACGCGACCGGACCGGGCATCTCGCCTCGCCGCGAGTTGGGGAGGGATCGTCGTCGCCGCCACCGCGGTCGCGGTCCGCCTTCCGGTCCTGTCGATGGGTCGCTTGCGGACCTTCGACGACGGCGTCTACGGGTTGTCGGTGCTGGCGATGCGGCACGGCGCGGCGCCGTTCCGGGACGTGTTCTCGAGTCAGGGGCCGCTGTTCCTGCCGATGCTGTGGGTGGCCGATGTGGTCGGTCTCCGCCGGTTGTGGGCGCCGAGGCTCGCCATGGTGGCCTCCGGCGTGGGTCTGGCGGTCGCGCTGTGGCGGCTGGTGAGTCGCCGGCTGCGGCCGCTGCCGGCGATGCTGGTCGGTGTGGTGGTGGCGCTGGGCGGATCGGTGTTCCTGGCGGCGGGCCCGCTGCAGTCGGAGGGCCCGACGATGGCGTTGGGGGCCGCCGCGTTCGTGGTGGCCGAGCGTGACGATCCGCGATGGCGCCCGATGGCGGCGGCCGGGTTGCTGGTGGGTCTGGCCGCGGCCACCAAGAACGTGTTCGCGGGTCCCGCCGCGGTGGCCGTCGCCGTGGCGCTGTGGCGATCGCGGGGGCCAGGGGCGGTGGTCGCGGCGGCCGGGTCCGCGGCGGCGACGGTGGTGGCGGTGTCGTTGCCGTTCGGTCTGGGGGCGGTGTGGGACCAGTCGGTGACGTTCCATCTGGAGGGCCGAAGGGTGCCCGATGTCGCCGCCCACGTGGGGGACCTCGTCGGCGGGCTCGTTCGGTACGAGCCGGCGCTCGTCGGCCTGGTCGTGGCCGCCGTCGCCGCCGCGGTCGTTCGGCGCTCGGCGCAGCGGACCGACGTGGTCGTCGCGGTGGTGTGGCTGGCGACGGCGGCCGGGATGGTGGCGGCGCTGGGCGCCGGCCACGGACGGGGACGCTATCTGGTGCTCGTCGTGCCTCCGGCGGTGCTGCTCGTCGCCGCGTTGCGTCCGCCGGAGCGGCTGGTGGCGGTGGTGCTGGCGGTCCTGGCGCCGGTCCAGCTCGCCGTGTCGTGGGGG
>JALVQZ010000088.1 GCA_027036355.1 Acidimicrobiia bacterium
CGCGAGGGAACCCGTCGCCGGGTGGAGGGGGATCCTCGAACGGATCGAACCTCCGGCGATGTTCGCGTCGCTGGGCTCGTCGGCTGCGGGCATGGCCGTCGTGGACGGCGACGCTGCGGGGTTCTTTCAGATCGTCGTTGCGCCGGCCCGCAGACGCGTGGGGCTCGGCTCGGCGCTCATGGACGTCCTGACCCGTCGGGCGATCGCCGCCGGAGCCCGGTGGGGTTGGTTGCAGGTCCAGACATCCAATACGCCTGCCCTGGCCCTGTACCGGGGCCGTGGCTATCGCGAGGTCTACCGGTACCAGTATCTCGTCGAGGACCCGTCTGCGGTCGGTGACACATGTTGAGTCGCGGTCGTCACGATCGGGGCGGTCCGGTCGTAGAGTCCCGGTGGTGATCTTCGGAGGTGTTCGTGCAGCCGATCCGCATCGTCGAGTGGGACGAACTCGAACCGGGTAGTCCTCACGGCATCCTCGTCGAGGAGGTCGACCTGGTCGTGGTCCGCTGGCCCGAAGCCGAGCACGTCTCGGTCCTGGTCGCCGGCCTGGCCGGTGTCACGTTCGGAGGGATCCGATAGGTCCTGATCGATGCTCGGTCGTCACGCTCGCTCGGCGACCCCGTGGATGGCGACGATGATCGGGAACGCATCCTCGTCGTCGGCGAGTTCCGCGGAGGCTTCGATGCGGACGGTCCCGAAGATCGGTTCCTCGCCGAGGGGATGCACGGCGAGGTCGCCGGGGAGATCCTTCGTGCAGGTTCGTGGCATCACCATGAACGCTTCGTCCTCGGCGACGAGGAAGGCCAGGGCGGTGTGAGTGTCCGAGAAGCGGTGACGGATCGTCGGCCGGTGGGCGGGACGGGACAGCAGCTTGAGCAAGGGCCGGTCGGTGAGAGGGCCGGTCGGTCCGGCCACCAGCTCCAGGTCGACGAGCCGGTCGGTGGTCACGCGGACCCCGGCGTCGCCGAGGCCGTGCCGGGAAACGACCATGAGCTGATCCCGTCCGACGTCGATCGTCTCGACGCCGTCGATGTCGTGTTCTCCAGGCCACGCGAGGCGGAGCCGGATGTCGGCGTCGCCGCTGATCGGGACGAACCGGAGGTGGTCGTGTTCGACGGCGTCGCGGAGGGTGCGGGCGACCTCCATGGCCAGGGTGGCGCCGACCCCCGGATCGAGGGCGAGCCGCAGGTACGGTGGTCGTTCGTCGGGGGGCGACGTCGGTTCGGCTTCGTCGACCGGAGGTTCAGGTTCGTCGTCGCGGGTTCGTCCCAGGATGCCGCCGAGTCGGCGCTGACGTCGTTCGCTCATGTCCTCTCCTGCTCGGTCGATGGTACCGCCCGGCGGCCGGCCGGGGGAGGACCGTGCGGTCAGGGGCGGAGCCGGATCCCGGCCGCCTGGTCCGGGGTGGCGTCGATCCGGAGATCGATGAGGTCGTCGAGGCGATCGTCCTCCGAGAAGGCCGAGTCCAGGGCGAGCACGAGGCGGAAGACCTCGGGGTCGTTCGCCGCGGACCGGGTCGTCACGACCTCGATCTGGCGTGCCGTCGGGAGCTCGGTGACCGGCAGGTCGAAGGGTTGACCGGCGACGTCGTCGGCCGAGGCGATGACGACGGTGCCGGTTCGGTGCGCGAGGTCGACGGCATGGTGGAGGTCGACGGCGGTGTGGAGCACCATGCCGGACCTGCCCATGGCCGACGCGGCATGCAGCGCCCACGCGACCGCCACGGCTCCGTCCTCGACGACCGTCATCGGCACGGGTCCCTCGGACGGGACCGGCCCGATCGCGGCGAGCCGGTCCGTGGCCAAGGGCACGACCTCCACCGTCGGATCGGGTCGATGATCGGGTCCGGCGACGACGACGGCGAGCGTGACGCCGACGCCCAGCTGCGAACGCAGTTCCGAAGACGAGCCCGACACGAGGCGGATGTGTTCGGCGCCGCCCGCCAGGACCGTCTCGGTCACGGTCCTGGCGACGCGGTCGGGGAGGCCCCGGTCGAGACCGATGGTGATCGCCGCGGGTTTCCGCAGGGTGCCGGCGGGTACGGGCGCCGGCGAGGCCGGGTCGGTGGCGTGGCGGGTCCACAAGGCGAGCATGGCGGGGAGGACGAAGATGGCGGCGACGAGCGCCAGCGAGATCATCACGACCGTGAGCACGCCGTAGGAGGCGAACATCGGCATGGGGGCGAACGCGAGGGCGCCGAAGCCGGCGATGGAGGTGGCGGACGATCCCAGCAACGCCACCCCGGTCCCGCCGCCGGCGCGGCGGGCTGCCTCGACCGGCTCGGCGGTGTGTCCGTACTCTTCGACGAATCGATGCGTCAGGTGAGTGGCGTAGTCGATACCGATGCCCACCGACACCGCGCCGATGACCGCGGTCACGACGTTGATCGAGTAGCCGAGCGCCTGCATGGCCCCGTACAACCAGGCGACGACGAGGAGGATCGGGATGGTGGTGATGCCTCCGAGACGGAAGGACCGGAAGAACGCGGACGCGAGGAGCAGGCAGGCGGCGACCGCGATCGGGAGCGACCAGAGCATCGAGCGGAAGATGCCGCCGAGTTGCTCGTCCCGGTAGATCGCCGAGCCCGTCACGATCACCCGTCCCGACGGGGTCATGGCGGCCAGGGCGGCGTCGAGGTCGTCGACGAGCGGCTGCAGGTCGGCCCTGGCGCCTCGGACGTTGGCCTGGGATGCGCTGTCGGGGATCTGGACCACGATCTGGGTGGCGGCGAGTCCGTCGTCTCCGAGCCACAGGGCGGGGGCGATCCGTTCCTGGTTCCACCCCGGCGGGTAGTTCCCGGCGATGACGGCCCCCAGTGCGCCGGCAGCGTCGTCGGGCTCGATGCCGGCGTCGTCGAGGAGGTCGAGGTAAGGGGCGTCGACGAGAACGATCCCGTCGGACGTGTGGGCGAGGTAGTCGCTGTCGAGGCCGCGGAGCCGGCGGACGAAGTCCGTGAGGGCGTCGATCGCCGCCGCGTTCGTCAGGTCACCTTCCACGTAGATCGTGGCCGGTTCGCCGCCGTCGTCGCCGAGGTAGGTGTCGACCTTGTCGAGGGCGACGATGAAGTCCGAGCTCGGGTCGAGGTAGTCCGCGGCGTCGAAGCGGACCTCGAGGTGCGCGGCCGACCACAACGCGGCCACGGTCACGACGCCGGCGACGGCGAGCGTCCAGGTCGGGTGGTGGGCGACCGCGGCGACGGCTCTTCCCAGGATCCGGGATCGTGTCGAGACGGTCGCCGGCTCACTCGGCGGTCGTCCCGCTCCGTTGACCCTCGAGGTGCGACGGAGGGGCACGCCGATCGCCGCGAGCGCCCATACGACGAGTGCCACGAGCCCGGCGACCGGATCGACGAACACGAGGAGCAGCACGACGGCGGTGGCGCCGAGGGCGGCTCCCAGCGAAGCACCGAGCTCGACCTTCGTGTCAGGGGACAGCCGGAGGGTGCCTCGCCGCTCCTCGAGGCCGGCGACGGCGTTGGGGACGACGATGCCGAGGACCACGAACGCCGAGAAGGCGGCGATGGCGGCGGCGATCCCGAACTGGCGAACCGACTCGATGGGCGACGACACGTTCGACAGGAAGGCGGCGGAGTCGGTCGACATCGCCAGCGTGAGCGCACCCACGACGCTGGCGAACCCGACGACGAAGGCGGTCCTCGCGCCGCGCCGGATCTGTCGTTCCTCTTCGTAGCGGCTGAAGCTGTGGAAGAACGAGTCGACGCCGAACGAGATCATCGAGATCGGTACCAGCGTGGCGAGGATCTGATCGTTCTCCAAGCCGATGAGATTGGAGCCTCCCTTGAGCCAGATCATCAGCACGGCGAGGCCGGCGCCGGCACCGACGACGGCCCAGTAGCTGCGGTAGGTCAGCCCGACGATGAGCAGGACGATGAGGAGGGCAGCACCGATGAACGGTCCGGCGGCGGTCCCCTGCTCGATGGACGTCAGGTTGAGGTCGGCGGCGACGAACCAGGTCGTCCATCCGTCGCCGCTCATCGCGGTGCGCAGCTCCCTGGCGTACTCCTCCTTGCTGAGGTCCTCCGAGCCGATGGCGACGAGGCCGGCGCCACCGCCCAACGAGGCGTTGTCGACGGCGACGGTGGCGAAGAACGCGGGTGCGTGCCAGGCGCCGTCGCGCCGTTCGGTGCTCGCGGGGAGACCGACCTCGGCGGGATCGACACGGGTGAGGATCGCGTCGGCGGCGGCGGCGATCTCGGCGTCGGTGGCGTCGTCGATCCCGCCGCCGAACGTCTGGAGGGCGGCGTCGATCTCGTCGACGATCGAGTGGAAGCCGACCGTGCCGAGCGCCGGGTCGGTGACGAGGTGCCGTCCCGTGTCGGGATCGTTCCGGATGGACTCCATCGCCGTCCACAGGCCGCGTACGATCGTCGGGTCGAGGACGTCGGGGGCTTCGACGAGGACGAAGTAGCGATGCACGGGATCGGCGAGCCGCTCGTCGATGAGCCGTTGGGCTTCGACGACAGGTCCCTCGGGGGCTTGCGACGCGGTGGTCGTCGGCTGCATGAACACCATGGGCCACGCCAGCGCGGCGGTGATGGCTGCGGTGGCGGCGAGCGTGGTGACCCGGTGGCGGGCGAGGAACGTCGCGATGCGTACGCCCCGACTCGCCATGTTCGGCCCGTCGCTGGTGCCCCTTCTCACCGCTGATGTGTCGGTCGTCTCTCCGGGCGGGTTGAGAGTTCTCTCAAGACGCCGCGGTGGGCATCCGATGGCTGAGAGGAGTCCACGCGAAGGGGCGCGGACCGAACCTGAGGGGAGTACGGATGGGATTCGTACGCACGTCGCTGGCGCGCGCCATGCTGGCGCGGATGAAGGTCCCGAGGGACGTCGCCCGGTTCGGCTTCAAACGGTACGGCGACCGGCTGGCCGTGTCGACCGACACCGAGGACGTGACGTTCTCCGAACTCGAACGACTCGTGCTGGGCCTCGTCGGTGCATGGAGGGAGGAGGGGATCCGCAAGGGCACGTCGGTGATGAGCATCTTGCCCGACGGCGTCCCGCAGCTCGTGGTCCGGTTGGCCGCCAACGAGGCCGGGGTCCTGTTGAGCCAGTTCCCACCGACGGTCGCGAAGGCGCAGCTCGAAGTGGCGCTGGAGGCGGCACCGCCGCGCCTGGTCGTCGCCCACCCCGACACGGTCGACGTCGCCGAACGCATGATGGATCTCTGCCCGGTGTGGTTCGTCGGCGACGAGTTCGATGCCCGCATCGCCCGCAGCGAACCTCGTCGCTCCGACGAACCACTCGCTCCCACCGACCTGATGGGGATCGGCTACACGAGCGGCACGACGGGCAAGCCGAAGGCGGTGATGGCCGAACACGGCAAGCTGGTGACCAGCATGCGTCTCGTGGTGGCCAACGTGGGGGTGCCGAAACCCGGTGATCGCCCGGACGTCTTCGTCGTGGGCATCCCCCTCATCGGCGCCGGCAGCGGTGCGGTGATGCCGGCGCTGATGTCGGGCAGTGCGATCGTCCTGCCGCCGAGATATCGGGCGGACCTCATCGCCGAGCGGGTCGAGGCGCTGCGGGCCAACCGAACGTTCGTCACCCCGTCGACGCTCATCGACATGCTGGAACTGCCGGGGACCGTCGGCCTGGATTCGCTGCAGGCGATCATCTACGGCACCGAGCAGACGCCCGCAGCCAAGGTCGCCGAGGCGTTGCGACGGTTCGGTCCGATCCTCCAGCAGGGGTACGGATCGGCCGAGTGCCATCCGCCCGTCACGATGCTGCAGCCGGACGATCATGTGGTCGACGGTGAACCCGCACCCTCCGAGGTGCTGTCGTCGGTCGGTCGGGTCGTCAAGGGGGTCCGCGTGCGGATCGTCGACGGCGATGGTCGACCGCTTCCGGTAGGCGACATCGGCCGGATCGACGTGCAGAGCCCGACGGTGTTCGGTGGGTACCTGGATCGTCCCGACCTGACCGCCGAGGTGCTGCGCGATGGGTGGTTCCTCATCGGGGACGTCGGGCGTTTCCTTCCCGACGGCCGTCTCCAGGTGCTGGGCCGCGAGGCCGACGTGTTGAGGCGGTCGGGGCGCACGATCTACCCTCGCTTCGTCGAAGAGATCGCCCATGGGCATCCCGGTGTGAAGGAGACGGCGTACGTGCAGGTCGGTGAACGGTTGGTCCTGGCGGTGTCACCGCGGGCGGCGTTCCGCAACGGCCCGCCGGGCGCCTTCGTCGACGATCTGGCGGAGTTCCTCGACGATCGGGTGGCGACGAACGAACGGCCCGACGAGATCGTCATGTTCGACGAGTTGCCGCGGAGCGTCCTGACCAAGGTGCTCAGACGGGAGGTCCGGGACGAGCTGGCGGCTCGAGCGGCATGACGACGACCAGGACCGAACTCTCGCGAGGCGAGAAGCTGTCGTACGGCGTGGGCAACGTCGGGTTGCAGGGCGTCGTGGCGCTCGTGAGCTTCTACTTGCTCGTCTACTACACCGACGCGTTGCTCGTGCCTGCCGGGATCGCCGCCACCGCGTTGTTCTTCGCCAAGATCTGGGACATCGTGAACGATCCGCTGTTCGGGTGGATCTCGGATCGGACCCGGTCCCGGTTCGGACGTCGGCGGGTGTATCTCATCTTCGGTGCGGTCCCGTTGGCGATCGTCACGTTCGTGCTGTTCGCGCTTCCGGCCGGTCTCGAGGGCGCCGCCGCGTTCATGGCGATCTTGGTGTCGTTCGTCGTGTTCGACACGTTGCTGACGGCGGTGGCGATGCCCTATTCGGCGATGAGCGCCGAGTTGACCCACGACTACGACGAGCGAACGAGCCTGCTCGCCTACTCGTCGGTGGGCGCCGTCATCGGGTTCCTCCTCGGCGGTGCCGTGGCACCGGCCATCTTCGGGGCGGCGGGCGACGATCCGGCGGCGCTCCAGGCCGGGTTCCGGACGGCGGGGCTGATCTTCGGCGTTCTCGCCGGGGTGTCGATCGGGTACGTCGCATGGAGGGTGCGTCCCATCGGTGCGGCGGAGGTGCGGCCGACCGAGTTCCCGATCGTGAGGTCGATCACGACGACGTTGAGGAACCGTCCGTTCGTGCGGCTGATCGTCGCGTTCGGCCTGGCCCGATTCGGGTTCACGATGATCTCCACGGCGCTGCCGTTCTTCGTGGTTCGGCGCCTGTTGGAGGACCAGAAGAAGGTGGGGGCGATCCTCGGGGTGTTGCTGGTGGTCGTCGCGGTGTTCATCCCGTTCTGGCGGCGGGTGGCGGTCCGGTCGTCGAAGGGCTTCGCCTATGCGGTCGGTCTGGCCATCACCGCAGTGGGGATGGCGGCGGTGTTCATCGTCGGGGAGGGTCAGTTCGGGCTGATGATGGCGTTGACGGCGTTGATCGGGTTCGGGATCTCGGCGCATTGGGTGATCCCGTGGGCGATGTTGCCCGACGTCGTCGAGTACGACCAGCTCGATACCGGCGAGCGGCGTGAGGGGATGTACTTCGGGGTGTACGGCCTGGTGGACAAGATCTTCCGCACGATGGGTTTGGTGGTCGTCGGCTGGTTGCTGGCTGCCTTCGGGTACCAGCCGGACAACGTGACGGCGTCGGCGGTGCTGGGCATCCGGCTCGCCGCCGGGCCGATCCCGGCGGTGTTCCTGCTGGCCGCCGTGCCCTTGCTGTTGCGCTATCCCATCGATCGGGACAGCCACGCCGAGGTGCGTCGGGAGCTCGGCGAGTTGAGCTGATCCCGATGACGCTGGTCACGGTCGACGACACCGGAGGGTTGGGTCCGGTGGCGGTCGAGCTCGCTGCCGGCGGTGGCCCGGTGACACCCGCGAGCCGGGTCATGGCGCGGGCCGTCGGGCGGTGCCGCGCCATGCTGTCGGGTGTCGGCATCGATTGGGGGACCGGCACCGGGCTCCTGGCCATCGCGGCGTCGAGGATCCCCGCGGTGGAGCGGGTCGTCGCCATCGAGTTCGACCAGACGGCCGTGGAGACCGCTCGCCGCAACGTCGAACGCAACGGGGCCGGAGGCGCGGTCGCGGTCGTGAGGGCGGACCTGTTCACACCGTGCGACGAGGAGGGTGCCCGGGTGCTCGAGGGCGTGGAAGCGACGGCGGGGTTCATGGTGGCCAATCCGCCGGCGTCGGACGACCAGGACGGCCTCGGGTGGAGGCGGCGGGTGCTGACCGAGGCGAGACGCTTCCTGCGGCCCGGGGCGACGGTGCTGCTGCAGGTGTCCGCCCACTACGGCGCCGACCGGATCCGGGCCCTGGGCGGGGCCGAGGGCTACCGGTTCGTCGAGACGGTGGAGCGTTCCTCGTGGGTGCCGTTCGACCTGGGACGGGAGGACTTGCGCCGGGCGCTCGACGTCTACGTGGCCGAGGAGCGGCGCGGCGGTCGCCCGTACCGGTTCCGGCTGGCCGGCGGGGAGGAGGTCGACGCCCGGTCCGTGGCCGCGGGCGCCGGGCCGCCCCTGACGAGCTGGCAGGCGCACCGGTTCGAGTGGATCGGTTGACCGCTCAGGCGGGGGGTCGGTCCATCGGACGCACGGCCATCGTGACGGTGGAGCGGGCGACCCGGCGCCCTTGGTCGTCGACCATGTCGATGTCCCAGATCCACGAGGTGCGTCCACGGTGGATGGAGCGGGCGGTGCCGGTGACGGTGCCTTCCCGAACGGGACGGATGAAGTGGGTGAGGTTCGACTGTCCGACGGCGATGTTCCCTTGGGGGAACACCTCCGAGACGGTGGCCACCGAGGCGATGGTCTCGGCCATCGAGGCGTAGACGCCGCCGTGGACGAGCCCGAGCGGCTGGCGATGGATGTCCTCGACCTGCGCCGTGATCTGCCAGGTCCGGTCGTCGATGCGTTCCAACGCGAAGCCGAGGACGTCCTCGAGGGACTTGCCCTCGGGCACGACGATCAGCGGCGCCAATCTCGGATCGATCTTCAACCGGTCGTATGCGGCCATGGTGCGTGCAGCGTAGCGAGTGCCTGTGGGGATGCCGGCGACGACCGGTGACCGGATGGTTCGGCGGCGTCTCGTCGGTGTTCCGGCGCGGCCGTTCCCGAGGATCCTCGCCGGGGGACGGGCTCCGAGCCGCGAGGGGTCGCCGAGGTCGTACCATGGCCGCGCGGGCCCGTAGCTCAGTCGGTCAGAGCAGCGGACTCATAATCCGTAGGTCGCAGGTTCGAGTCCTGCCGGGCCCACCGCCGAAAACCCTTGTAACTATTGGGTTTTCGGCCTGTCTGCGGGGAGGGGGACCACCGGGTTGGACGCGTTTTGGACGCGTTTTGGACGCGTTTTTCCGGCGGAGGGGTCGTCGAGGCGTTCCATGACGGCGGCGAGATCGCCCTCGAAGAGGTGGGTGTAGGTGTTCAACGTCACCGTTGCGTCCCGATGGCCGAGCTGCTGTTGGATGGCTTTGACGTCGGCGCCGGCGGCCCGCATGAGGGAGGCGCAGGTGTGGCGGAGGTCGTGCGGGGTGACGTCGGCGAGGTCGTCACCGGCACGTGCGCGGGCCGGGTTCCAGACACGTCGGCGGGTGTTCACGTAGCGGAGCGGTCCCCCTTGGGGGGCGGTGAAGACGAGAGCGTCGCGGTCGTCGTCCACGTCTTCGAGGTGACGGCCGAGCATGTTGGCGACGAACGGGGGGAGGTGGACGGTGCGGGTCTGATGGGTCTTCGTTGGGCCGAAGACGAGCCGACCGGAGATCTCGGCGAGGGACTCGGCGACCTGGAGGCGCCGGCGGAGGACATCCACCCGGCCTCGGCGGAGGGCCGCCATCTCGCCCCAACGCAGACCTCCGTAGGCGAGCACGTAGACCATGGTGGCGTGCTGGCGGGTGGGCATCGCCTCGGCGAGACGGGCCACCTGTTCGGCGGTGAGGAACCGATGCTCGGGTTGGGAGGCTCGGGGAAGCTCGGTGCGCTTCGCTGGGTTGCGGCCGAGGAGACCGTCATCGACCGCCTGCTCCAGGATTGCGGAGAGACACTGGTGGGCTTGACGGATCCGGGATGACGAGAGCCCTTCCCTGGTCATGGCCTGAACCCAGGATCCCACCATGGAGCGGTCGATGGCGGCGAGGCGGACCGGCCCGAAGGTGGGCAGGATCCGGGAGCGCAGCAACGACCGGTAGCCCTCACGGGTCTTGTCGTTGATGCGAGTCTTGCCGGCCAGCCAGCGCTCGGCCTGGTCGGAGAACGTGACGAGGCCGGCCGCCGGGTCGATCCACATGCCATGGTTGATTCGAGAGAGCTGGTCGGCGAGCCACCGCTGCGCGTCTGCTTTCCGTACGAAGGTCTTGGCGTGCCAGCGGCCGTCGGGACCCTCGTAACGGGCCCGGTAGCGGCCGTTGTAGCGGCGGTCGATCGCTCCCCGCGCCATATTCCACTCCTCCCGTCTGCGGCCGGCGATGCTCGCCTCCGAGTATGCCCGACGAGCTTCAGCGATGGGGCGGGGAGGGGTGTTGAACCTGGCGGGCGATCCAGTCCTCGACGTCGCGGAGCCGGTATCGGAGGTGCCGTCCGGCTCTGAACCCCGGCGGCCCTTGGCGGCGGTGACGCCACACATACAGGGTGGCCACCGGCACGCCCAGGTAGTCGGCCAGCTCTGCGGGGGTGAGGAGACGGTCCAGCGTGTCCATGACCGGATGGTGACCCGGTGGTACTCCGAGAGGATCTCAACGGCGGTGGCGCGCCTCATACCGACCGTCGCCACCCATTTGGAACCTCGTCGGAGTCGTCTTGGCACGTCCTTGGAGGATGCGGATTGCACGCTGTGGGAATGGAGACGCGAGAGCGGAACCGTCCTAGCAGCGCAGCGGTCGAACGACTCCACGACCAGCTCCAGGAATCCCTGCGAGACCTCGTCACTTCGGAGGACTGGAAGCGGGCGTTGGAGGTGGCCTCCCGATTCCACGACTACTCCTTCGCCAACACTCGGCTGATCTGGACCCAGGCCCTCGCCCGAGGCTTCACGCCGACTCGGGTGGCCGGGTATCGGACCTGGCAGCAGCTCGGCCGCCAGGTGCGCCGCGGGGAGCGGGGCCTACAGATCCTGGCTCCGGTCATCCGCAAGGTCACCGTCGACAGTGATGAGGAGGAGGCGAAGGAGCAGCGCCGGGTGGTCGGATTCCGAGTGGTCCACGTCTTCGACATCTCCCAGACCGACGGCGAACCCCTCCCCGAAGTCACCGCCGCCATCGTCGAAGGTGACCTACCTGAACAGTGGAACCAGCTCGCCGAGCTGATCGGCGAGGCCGGGTTCGTCCTGAAGGTGGCCAACCTCGACCGACTCGGCGACGCCAACGGCATCA
This sequence comes from Acidimicrobiia bacterium, assembly GCA_027036355.1. Taxonomy (GTDB): domain Bacteria; phylum Actinomycetota; class Acidimicrobiia; order Spongiisociales; family UBA5794; genus JALSQW01. The sequence continues at coordinate 11,276 of JALVQZ010000088.1, forward strand.
CCGACTGGCAACGCCGCGACGTCGTCATCCGCGCCGACCTCCCCGGCGCGCAACGGTTCAAGACGGCAGTGCACGAACTGGCCCACATCCGCCTCCACGAACCGACCTCGGAGGGACGTCCCAACTGTCGCGGCGTCGTCGAGGTCGAAGCCGAGTCCGTCGCCTACATGGTGTGCGCCGCCTTGGGGATCGACTCGACCGGCTACAGCCTCCCCTATGTGGCGGCATGGAGCGGCGGCGACCTCGACAAGGTGGCCGCCACCGCCAACCGGGTCATCGGATGCGCCCGAACCGTGCTCTCCCAGCTCGAGCCGGAACAGCGACTCGACCGGGACCCGAGCCCGTCCCGCGGCCCCTCTCGCGTGGACGTGCGCGACCGAGCTACACGAGAACCAGTGCTCAACCGGGAGGACATCCGCCGGTCTCAGCTCCAGGGAGTCGTCGAGGCCGCCACCGCCATCTACTACCGGCATCTCCGTAGCCGCAGTGGAGCGAGAGCCCGCGACTACCTGCGAGGCCGGGGCATCGGGGACACCGCGATGGACCGCTGGCAGCTCGGATACGCCCCAGCATCCTGGCAGTGGCTCGCCCAGCAGCTTCTCAGGGAAGGCTTCGGGGAGGAGCTGCTCCTCGACGCTGGCGTCGTCGGACGGTCACGGACCGGGCGGCTGTACGACCGGATGCGCAACCGGATCATCTTCCCCCTCCACGGCGCGGATGGAACCCCGAGGGGGATCGCCGGCCGGCTCCTCTCAGGTGACGGACCGAAGTACCTCAATACCCCCGAGACCGCCCTCTACAAGAAGCGAACGCTGCTGTACGGGTTCCACCTCGCCCGCCAGCCGATCACCGACACGGGCCGCGCCGTGGTCGTTGAGGGCTATACCGACGCCATCGCGGCCCACCAGGTCGGTATCAGCAACGTGGTCGCCACCGGTGGCACCGCCCTCACCCCAGAACATCTCCAGACGCTACGCCGGGTCACCGGAGACGTCACCCTGGCGTTCGACGGTGACTCGGCCGGGCTCCTTGCCGTCGAGCGGATCGTCGGAGTTGACGCGGCCGCGCACAGTCTCCGGGTGCGGGTTGCCCGCCTGCCCGACAGGCGTGACCCCGCCGACCTCATCGCCGCGGGTGACAGCACTCTGCTCCGAGAAACCATCAGCGAAGCGTCACCGCTCCCGCACCACCTGATCGACCGCATCATCCAACGCCACAACCTCGATGAACCCGAAGACTTCGCCCGGGCCCTCCGCGCCGCTGGTACGATCGTCGCCTCGATCCGGGAGCCCTGCGCGCGTACGGAGGCACTCGCCCATCTCGCAACGGAGATCGGAAGGGACCAGACCTGGATCGAAGCGGCGGTGATTGCTGACACGCCACAGCGGGAGCGATACCGCGGGTCGATGGCGAGAGGCCTCTAGCGGGCGACCTTCGATGCTGGGTTGAGGGATGTGGTATTCGTGCAGGTGGCGTTCGGTGGGTTCATCGATCGACCAGAATGGATGATGTGGGAATCACGGTCGACGTTGCGCCCGAGCTGATCATCTGGGCACGCGAGCGGTCCGGTGTTGCTCGTGACGAGCTGATTCGCCGCTTCTCCAAGCTCGATGCTTGGGAGGCTGGCGAGGTTCGACCGACTCTGAAACAGCTGGAGAACTTCGCCAGAGCGACCCGCACGCCGGTCGGCTACTTCTTCCTCGCCGAGCCGCCCGAGGAGCCGGTGCCGATCCCCGACTTTCGAACCGTGGCTGACACGCCGGTGGGGCGGCCGAGCCCCGATCTCTTGGATACGATCTACCAGTGCCAGCAACGTCAAGACTGGTTCCGAGATCACGCGCTGGCCAACGGCTTCGACCCGGTAGGGGTCGTCGGCTCGTTGACCGTGGGCACTCCCGTCGTGGAAGCCGCAGCAGCCATGCAGGAAGTGCTCCGGTTTCCAGCGGAGGAGCGAGGACCGACGTGGACCGAAGCGTTCCGCCGGCTCGTCGCCCGCGCCGAGAACGTCGGGGTACTCGTGATGGTGAGCGGCGTGGTCGGGGCCAATACGCACCGCAAGCTCGATCCAACGGAGTTTCGGGGGTTCGCGCTCGTCGACGTTCACGCTCCTGTCGTGTTCGTCAATGGGGCGGACACGCGGGCCGCCCAGGTGTTTACCCTCGCCCACGAACTGGCGCACATCTGGCTTGGCCAGACCGGCCTCGACGACATCGACCTAAGTCGTCAACCCGTCGCTGATGTTGAGCGTTGGTGCAACCAGGTAGCGGCTGAGTTCCTGCTCCCGGTTGGTGAACTTCGTCGGCAGTACGACACGGCAAACGAGTTCGGCGAGGAGCTGCAGCGTCTCGCTAGGCATTACAAGGTCAGCACCCTTGTCGTGCTCCGTCGCCTGTACGAGGCCGAATATCTGAGCTGGGAGAGCTACCGCCTGGCCTATCGAGAAGAACTCGAACGGGTCCTGCCCCTAGTCGAAGAAGCACGAGGTGGAGGTGGCGGAAACTTCTACCACACCCAGCCAACGCGGGTCAGCAAACTGTTCGCCCGGGAGGTGATCGCCAGCGCCCTCGAAGGGCAGACCCTGCTTACGGACGCCTTCCGGATGCTCGGACTCAAGAAGAAGTCGACGTTCGACGCGCTCGCCGAGCGACTGGGTGTGGTGTGATGGCGTACTTGATTGACACCAGCGTCTTCATCCATGCCAAGAACTTCCACTACGGATTCGACTTCTGCCCGGCATTCTGGGATTGGATCGACCAGGCCAATCGCGACGGCATCGTGCTGAGCGTGCGGAGGGTGTATGAAGAAATCAGGGATGGAGATGATGATCTTGCGGAGTGGGCCAAGGTACGCGCCCGGACCCTCTTTGTTGATCCAGACGAGTCAATCAACGAGAGCTTCCGAGCTGTCAGCGACTGGACCCGAGTAGCAGGCTACAGCGCGGCGCAGGTCGCAGCGTTCCTCGATGCCGCCGACTACTACCTCGTTGCTCATGGGCACGCTGATGACCATGTAGTTGTGACCCATGAAGTAGTGGCTCCGAGGCGGAACAAGATCAAGATTCCGGATGCGTGTCGTGCGCTCGGTGTTGAGTGCATCACCCCCTTCCAGATGCTTCGAGCCGAAGGCGCACGGTTCGTGCTGCCAAGCTGAGATATCACCGGACCGTCAGCACGATGCGCTTGTTGTTCGTACATCAGCGGTACTCCTTTGAGCAGCAGAGCTACATTGGGCCGGTGGATTCCGCTCGGGTCAGCCGTTCGATGGAGCTCGATCGCAAGCCGCCCGCGGCCCCGGGGGTTTACCTGTTCTTGCACGGTCCCGAACGCAAGATCATGTACGTCGGGATGGCTCACGACCTTGAGAAGGTCCTATACAGGTACCAGCACCTCGAGGGTCGGCAGAGAATGCGGGACCGAGCCGCTGCCGGTGAGATCGACCGAGTCGCCTGGGTCACATGCTCCTCTCGGATGACGCCACCAAGCCTCGAGCAGCTGGCCATCCGCCGCTACCGCCCCCCTTGGAACACCCACCACAATCCGGATCCCCGTGGGGCGCGGGAAGCGTCCACACTCACCGCGGCTGAGGAGAACTGGCTCAAGGTGTCAGCGGCGAAGCTCGACACGATTCTCAACGATCTGCTCAAGGCGGGAGGATCCGCGGAGACCATCCCGACTCGCGCTGGCGGCAGCAACAGCGGGACCGTTGCTGGTCCACATGGATCGCCGCTTCCGCCTCTGCGCGGTCCTCGAGTCCGTCATAGCAAGAGCCGCATCGCCGCGGGAGTCCTGGCACTCGTACTCGGAACGTTGGGAGCACACAAGTTCTACCTGCGACGTTTCGGGGCCGGAGTCCTGTACTTGGTGTTCTCATGGACCGGGATTCCGACGGTCCTCGGCATCATCGAGGGCATCAGATACCTGGTCATGACCGACGAGACATTCGCGGCTCGCTATGGCTAAGGCCCTGTGCGCCTGCAAGAGATCAGACGCGTGCACCTGGGCGACCCGGCCTAATCGTCCCGTGCTCCGTTCACGGATGGCGGCTCGGCGAACACGGGCTGCTCCGTTCTTGGAGTGTGCGTCGGAGATCCCGGAGGGCGTCGCAGGCTTCCAGGATCCGGTTGCGAGCATCGGTGAGTACCCGGAGCGCATCGGCCGACTCGTCGGGGTGGAGCTTGGGGAGTTCGATGGCGAGCGCTTCGGCCTCTCCCGCAACACGGGGAGCGAGGTCGGTCTGACACTGGTGGAGGAGGCGTCGCAGGTGCTCGACGGTGGAAGGGTGAGGGGTCATGTCGGGGCTCCTTAGGGATCATCCTGCTCGGCGGTGGCGCCGGGTGTGTTGTTCGTAGAGCTCGACGGTTTCTGGTTCGAGCCAGGTGGCGGCGTCGGGGCCTTCGTCGGCGTCGACGGCGGTGAGGAGTTCGGCGTAGACGGCCTCGAGGGCGACCGGATTCTGCTGGACGATGGCGACGCGCATGAGGTTGCGATAGCAGGCCTCGCAGGCGTAGGTGGCGATGAGGCCTCGGCGGGCCGTCCACTCGGCGAGGTCGAGCTGGCCGCCGTCGAGAGCGAGGTCGGCGAGCTGGTGGGCGGTGTTGTCGATGGCGACGATGGCGTGGGTGACGATGCCTTCGGTGTGAGCCCATGTGTAGCTGCTGCCGACACCGCTGAAGGGGGCGGCTTGTACGAGGTCGAGGGCAGCGTGGAGATGATCGAGCCGTTCATTCCCGGATGTGGCTTCGGCGGCCCGGATTCGCTGAATGAACGCGTCGAGGTCGGTCCGCAGGTGGGAGCTGATCCGGTAGAGCCCGTCGGTGACGTACGGGACGTAGGGGATGCCGTCGGGGTCATCACCGAGGGTGAGCCGGGCCCGCGAGACGAGTTGGCTGAGCCGTCGCGAGTTTGGGGCTTGTTCGGGCCAGAGCGCTTCCATGAGGACGTCGGCTTCGACGCCTTGGCGGTGGAATGCCAGGTAGGTGACCAGTTCGACGCACTTACGGGCTGGGAATCGCCGGTCGATGCCGGCGACGTGCACGGGGCCGAGAACTCTCACTTCGACGGGACCGGTAGGCATCGAACGGCTGATGTCGGCTTCGTCTAGGTCGAGGGTGGGTGCGAGGTCAGGATCGGTGACCGCTCCGGTGGCGACGAGTTCGTCGGCGGGGTCGGCCGGTATTCCGTCGGGGTCATGGGCGGCGGTGACGAGGTCGGCGATGGCGGCTTGTTCGTTGGGGGTGAGGTTGCGGTGGGTGAGGGTCCAGCCGAGGGGGTCGATTCGGATGGTGTCGTCTTCGAGGTGGAGGCGCCAGCGGCCGCCGGTGGGGTAGCCGACGGCGGCGGCGACGGCGA
>JALVQZ010000089.1 GCA_027036355.1 Acidimicrobiia bacterium
CCGCGGCGACCTCCGCCGTCGCCGCGGCGCTCGGTGATCTCACCCCGCCCCGGTACCTCGCGGTACAGGCCTATCTGGCTCCCACACTGGTGACGACCGAACAGCTCGACGCCATCCGGGGAGACGTCGAGGAGGCCACCAGCGTCGTCACCACCCTCGGGTACGGGCCCCGCTTCCTCCACTCCACCGGCCAGCTCCACAAGGGCGGACCCGACACCGGGGTCTTCCTCCAGATCGTGGACCGGCCACCAGCCCGGCTCGACGTGCCCGACACCGACTACTCCTTCAGGGAACTGATCGCGGCACAAGCCGCGGGCGACCAGGCGGCCCTCCGCCAGCGGGGACGGACGGTGCTGACGATCGACATCGGCGAGACGAACCCGTCGAGCCTGTCGCTCCTCCGCCGTACGATCGGCACGGCCATGCGATGAGCGGAACGATCGATCCGCATCTGTTCGTCATCTTCGGCGGCACCGGCAACCTGGCCCGCACCAAGCTGCTTCCCGCCCTCCACGAGCTGCTGTACGCCCAAGGGCTCGCCGACCGTGTGGTCGTGCTCGGCGTCGGGATCGGCGCCCGTTCGGACGACCAGTACCGCACGATGGCTCGCGACGCCGTGATCGCCGCGGGAGGCGACCCGAAGACGGCCGCGGAGTGGTGCTCCGAACGCGTCCACTACCGGGCCGTCGGCGACGATCCCCGGCTCGTGGAACTCCGCAGGGCGATCCACGAGATCGAACAGGCCCACGGCCTGGTCGGCAACCGGATCTTCTACCTCGCTCTGCCGCCCTCCGCGGTCGCCTCGACGGTCACCGCCATCGGCGACAACGACCTCGCGGCCGGCCCCGGATGGCAGCGCCTCGTCATCGAGAAGCCCTTCGGCCACGACCTGGCGACGGCCGTCGAGCTCAACGCCACCGTGCACCGCTACTTCGACGAATCCGACGTCTACCGCATCGACCACTATCTGGGTAAGGAGACGGTCCGGAACCTCCTCGTGTTCCGTTTCGCCAACGCGTTGTTCGAACGCACCTGGAACCGGGACCACATCGAGTCGGTGACGATCACGATGGCCGAGACCGAAGGCGTCGACGACCGGGCCCGCTATTACGACGAGTCGGGGGCGGTCCGCGACATGGTGCAGAACCATCTCGCCCAGGTCCTCGCCCTGGTGGCGATGGAGCCCCCCACGGGCCTCGGTTCGGAGGACATCCGCAACGAGAAGGTGAAGGTCCTGCGGGCCATGCCCGAGGTGGCGCCGTCCGAGGCCGTCTTCGGCCAGTACGGGCCCGGCACGGTCGACGGCGAAACCGTCGCCGGGTACCTCGACTTGCCCGGGGTGGCGGAGGGGTCGACCACCCCCACGTTCGTGTCCCTCACCGCCCGTATCGACAACTGGCGCTGGCAGGGTGTCCCCTTCACGCTGACCACGGGCAAGCGGCTCCCCGAACGCCGGTCGCGGATCGAGGTCCGCTACCGGCGTCCGCCGGTGTGCCTGTTCCACGAGGACTGCCCGGGCCACCAGAACCTCCTGTTCGTGACCCTCCAACCCGAGGAGGGATTCGATCTGTTCTTCGACGTGAAGCGACCCGGCGACGCCATGGAGCTCGACCGGATCCCGCTCAGCGTTCGGTACGCCGAGCGATTCGGAGAGCTCCCGGATGCCTACGAGACGCTTCTCAGGGACGTGATGGAGGGCGATCAGTCCCTCTTCGTGCGAGCCGACGAGGTCGAGGAGTCGTGGCGGGTGTTCGCCGGCGTTCTCGACGCCGACGTCCTCGTCAGCTACCCCGCAGGCTCGCCCGGTCCGGTCCCCTGCTGAGGGGATCCTCCACCAACGGAGGGCCGGGAGCTTCGATCGGCACCTCCACCCTCGGCCCGCCGACCGCGGGAAGCGACAGTTCGAAGACCGACCCGCCGTCGTACCGGTAGCGGAGGGACCCGCCCATCAGTTCGGCGAGCGTACGCGAGACGGTCAGTCCCAGGCCCACGGAACCGGGCTGCCCAGTGTGATCGTGGGCCCGCTCGTACGGGGCGAAGATCAGATCTCGCCGGTCGTCGGGGATCCCGGGACCGTCGTCACGGACCAGGATCGCCACCGCATCGCCGCGTTCCTCGCACGCGATCTCGATCGTGGGACCGCCGTAGCGGATGGCGTTGGTGATCAGGTTGCGCAGGATCTGGCGCATGCGGACCGGATCCGCCCACAGTCGGCCGGTGAACGGCTCGACGAGGATGCGCTTCGTCGCGCCACGTCCCAGCGACGCGACCACCGCCTCGATCTCGGCGGCGACGTCGAGATCCGCCGGATGCACGGACACCTTCCCGATGTCGGCCCGGGCCGCCACGAGCAGGTCCTCGATCAGATCGGCGAGATCCATGCTCTGTTCGGCGAGCAACCGAGTGAACTCGGCCATCTCATCGTCCTGGAACTCGCGCCAGCGGTCCCGCATCTCGTGGGCCATCCCGGTCACCACCGTCAACGGTGTCCGTAGCTCGTGGCTCACCGAGGCGATGAACTCGTCCTTGGACCGCACCAGCTCCTCGAGCCGGGAGCGAGAGCGGCTGCGATCGATCGCGGCGGCGAGGACGTTGGCGGTGGCGACGATGAAGTTGAGGTCGTCCGAGGAGAACACCCGCTCGGCGGTCGAGAACGCCCAGATCGCGCCGAACGGCCGGTCGACGCCTGGGACCATGACGCTGACGCCGCTGCGGTACCCGGCCTCGCCGAGCTCGGGGACGGCGAACCGCACCTCCTCGGCGCTTCGCAGCACGATCGGCCCCGGGGTGCCCACGGTCCTGCTGACGAGCGAACGGGTCAACAGCCTGGCCCCCGGCGGCCAGCCGACACCGGCCCGCATCACGAACGATCCACTCCGACGCAACTCGTGCAACGCGGTGGTCTCGACGTCGAGCATCGAACCGAGGGTGGCCATCGCCCGTTCGAACACCTGGTCCAGGTCGACCCCCTCGAGCGCGAACTGACCGAGGGCCGCGACGGACTCCTGCTGCATGGCCCGCATCCGGAGCTCGGCTTCGACCCTCCGCCGAGCGGTGATGTCGACGAGCGCCCCCTCGAAGAACCTGCCCTCGTCCGTCTCGACGAGGCGCGACGAGTCCGATACCCACACGGTCGAGCCGTCGAGGCGGATCAGCTCCTCCTCGGCGCCGTAGACGAGCCCTTCGTCCATGATCCTGCTGGTGAGGCGTTCCCGTTCCCCGTCACGGACGTAGAAGTCGTGCGCGTCTCGGCCGATCACGTCCGCGTCGGCGCCGCCGATCAGCTCTCGGAGCGCGGCGTTGGCCTCGACGATCTCGCCTTCGGGTCGGGTCCGGTACAACGCCACCGGGATCCGCTCGAACAGCGACCGGTACCGGCGCTCGCTCTCCTCGAGGGCCTCCTGGACCGCGAGCCGCTCGGTGATGTCGTGGACCAGGGCGAAGAACCGGCTCGGCCGACCATCGGGCCCTGCCAGGACGGCGACGTCGAGGACACAGCGACGGTGGGTGCCGTCGGAGCGCACGATGCCGACGTCGGCCGAGAACGTGTCCTGTCGGCCATCCATCGCCGCCCGACCGAAGTCCAGCACCATCTGGTGGCTGTCGGGGTCCACGACCTCGGTCCACCGAACCCCGATCAGGTCGTCCCGTGGCCGCCCGACCAGCTCGGCGAAGGCCTCGTTGACGTCGCTCATGACCAGGTCCGCCTCGGTCATGACGAACGGTGTCGCGGCTCTCGTGAACGCGGACCGGAATCGATGCTCGGCCTCCCGCAGCGCGTCCTCGGCGCGAGCCCGCTCGGTCACGTCCGCGAACACGGCCTGGACGACGACGTCGCGTTCGCGGTGCAGCACCGTCAGGGTCACGTCGAGGATGATGGAGCGCCCCGACCCTCCGCTCCGCTCGATCCGCTCCAGCGACACCCGATCACGATCCGACGCCACGAGGTCCTGGTACCCGGCGACCACCGCCGGGGGGAACAGCTCGTCGATCGATCCGTCGAGGGCGCCGAGCAGCCTGCTCGCCTCCGGGTTGGCGTACTCGACGGCGCCGTTGCGGATCTGGACGACACCCACGGGTGCGGCCTCGAGCAGGGCCCGGAACCGCGTTCGGCTCTCGGTGGGCGCCGTGCGGTTGCGACGGACGAGGTCCATCAAGACCATCGATCCCGACACGAGCACACCGATGGCGAAGATCCGCACGATGACCTCGATGATCGCCGCCCCCACGTCCCCGCCGGGCGCGTCACGGACGAGCGGAACGAGCCGAGCCAGCTCGAGGACGATCGCCAAGGCGACGATCCGGGCGGCGACCCTGCGGGAGAGCAGCATGACCGCCAGGGAGGAGGATCCGGCCACGAGGACCAACGTGAGCTCGGAAGGAACGGCGCTGCCGACGGCATAGGCGACGACGAGGTCGGAGGACAGGACCAGCGGGAGTGCCCGGACGGATCCCAGCGGCGACAGCATCACGGGCAACGCGGCCAGCGTGAGCAGCGCGACCACGCCGGCGACGTGGATCCCGGAGGACAGGGTCGGCGAGACCATCACCGCGACGGCGAGGGCGAGGTAGACGCCCGCCCGGACGATCATGATCGTTCGGTCGGATACGGCGCCGTGCAGATGTCTGGTGGGTGCCGGTGCCATCCGACTGGATATCGGCAGGTCGTCTCCCGACCTTGACCGACACGGAGATCAGTCCCTGCCGCGGTAGATCCGCACCTGGACCCGTTCGACGGTGACCATGCCTTCGGTGACCATGCGGTCGACGGCCGGAAGGACGCCCTCGATCTTGTCGGCGACGTCGACGCACTCGATCACCATCGGCAGGTCCTCGGACATGCGGAGGAGATGGGCCGTGTGCACGACCGACGACCGACCGAACCCGGCGACGCCCCGCAACACGGTGGCCCCGGCGAGACCCTCGGTTCGGAGCAGATCGAGGATCGCCTCGTAGAGGGGGCGGCCGTCGCTGCGATCGCTCTCCCCGACGAAGATGCGCAGGAGCAGGCCTTCATGTGTCTGGTTCATCGCGGTTCCCTTCTCATGCGACGCGGGTTGCAACGGTCACGCCCACCACGAACGCGATCGTACCCACCACGGTCGTCGCGGCGAGATCGATCGCTCCCCTTCGGGTCCCGACGCCGCCGTCGGCCATCAGCCCGACCGTCTCGACCATCCACGTCGAGAACGTCGTGAACCCACCCACGAACCCCGCGGCGAGGACGTCGCGGACGGCACCGTCGGCTCGGACGACGACGAGGCCGAGAACGAACGCTCCGAGCACGTTCACCGACAGCGTCCCCCACGGGAACGAGGAGGTCGCGCGTCGCTGCACGACGCCCGACAGCCAGTAGCGGGCGATCCCACCGAGCCCGCCCGCGACCACGATCGCGGCCCACATCAGCGCCGTCCCAGGGTGACGCCTGCCGCCGCCAGGACCAGGCCCGCCGCGATCGAGCCGACGCCGTACGCCAGCGCGCCCGGCCAGCCATCGCCCGCGATCTCGACGATGTCCCTGGCGAAGCCGGCGAAGGTGGTGAACGCTCCGAGCATCCCGATCCCCCAGAACGTCACGAGGATCCTGCCCGGCCCCGGACGGCGCTGCCGCCAACCGACGAACCACCCGAGCACGAACGACCCGACGAGGTTGACGGCGACCGTCGCCGTCGGGGACGCCCAGCCGGCGGTGGCGACCGCGCCGGCGACCGCGATCCGCCCTGCGGTGCCGACCGAAGCGCCGGCGAAGACGGCAGCGAACCGGCGCAGGGGATCGGGAGCGGCTCGTACGGCGAACATCGGCCAGAACGTAGCAGCGGTGGTCA
>JALVQZ010000090.1 GCA_027036355.1 Acidimicrobiia bacterium
CAGTAGGCCTGCATCGCCTCGGTGGGGAGGCGGCCCGGCATCCAGGCGCTCATGTCGACACCGTCGAGGTCGAGTACCGCCGACAGACCGGCTCTTCCGTACGCAGCCTCCACGGCGACGCCGCTCCCCATCGTGAAGGGTTCCGGGAAGAACGCCACGAGCTCGGTCGTGCCCGGCGTGTCGCCCGGCACGAACCACGCTTGAGGTTGCAGGGGCGCTTGGGCCGCCGCCGCGATGGGGGCGACCACGATCGCCGCCGCCGTCATGAGCATCCACCACATCCGCCGCACGCTTCCTCCTTTCGGCCATGGTCGCGATGGAGGTTCTCCTTCTAACACAACGGCTCTCGGGCTCGCTGCCTTGAGTCGACCGGGACACCGAGCGAGTACCGTGGCCTGCGTGGGAGACCCGTACCGGCTGATCGCCAAGATCTACGACGTCGCCGTGGAGCCGTTCCAGCGGAAGATGCGCGAGGTCGGCATGGCGATGCACCCGCCGCGACCGGGATCGGAGGTGCTCGACGTCGGCTGCGGAACGGGCGCCCACCTGGCGATGTACCGGGACGCGGGATGCGTCGTCCACGGCATCGACCTGTCCCCGGCGATGCTGGCGAAGGCATCGGCCCGCCTCGGCGACGATGCGGATCTGCGTCTGGGCGACGCCACCGCGTTGCCGTGGCCCGACGGGTCGTTCGATCTCGTGGTGACCCAGACGTTCCTCCACGAACTCGACCGACCGACCCAGGAGGCGGTGATGGCCGAGATGCGCCGCGTCGTCCGAGACGACGGGAAGGCGCTGGTGATCGACCACCGCCCGGGTCCGTCGGGTTTCGCCAGGGCGCTCGAGAACACGCTCGAGTTCCTCGCCGGCGTCCGGCATTTCCGCGCCTATCGAGCGTTCGTGGCCGCCGGAGGGCTTCCGGCGCTCGTGTCGGACGCTCCGTTCACGATGGAGCGAGAGAAGGTCGTGGCCGGCGGGACCATGTCGGTCATGGTGCTGTCGCCGGCATGACCCGCCGTCGGATCCTCGTCACGGGCGCCTCGGGGTACCTGGGCCGCCGGGTGGTCCGGGCGGCGGCCACGGTCGGCGACGTGGTCGGGATGGTGCATCGTGGCCGGGTCGCGGACGTCGAGACGGTCGTCGTCGACCTCACCGACCGTGCCGCCGTCCATCAGGCGGTGGAGACGATCCGCCCGGACGCGGTCGTGCACACGGCGGCGGTCAATCCCGGCCAGGGCGACGAACGGACGATGCGGCGGGTCAACGTCGACGGCTCCCGCAACCTGGCCGAGGCGGTCCGGAACGTCGCCGCCCGGATGGTGGTGGTGTCGACCGACGTCGTCCATGACGGCACGGCGGCCCCCTATGGCGACGACGCGATCCCGACGCCGTCGAGCGCCTACGGCCGGTCGAAGGCCGATGCGGAACGGGAGGTCGCGGCCGTCGCGCCGTCGGCGACGTTGGTGCGGACGTCGCTCATCTACGACGTCGACGAGATGGACCGGGGCACGGCGGGGTTCGCGGCCCGGATCGCCGCGGGAGAGCAGGTGGGCCTGTTCTGCGACGTCGTCCGCCAACCGATCTCGGCGAGGACGCTGGCCGAGGCGCTCGTGGGGTTGATCGACGTCGAACATCCGGGGCCGTTGAACGTCGCCGGGGCCGACGCCGTCTCCCGTGAGGACTTCGGCCGGACGATGCTCGCCTTCTGGGGCGTCGACGACCGGGGACTGGTCCGTGGGGTCCGGGCCGCCGACCTCGCGCCGTCGACCCCGCTGGATCTTCGCCTGGACTGCCGTCTGGCCGAGAGGTTGCTCGAGCGTCGGTTCCCCGGGGTCGACGAGGTCCTCGCCGCGGCCCGATGACCGCCCAGGCTCAACCTTCGGAGAAGTCCCAGGTGTAGGTGCGCTCGGGGGTGAAGACGATCGGTACCCGCGGTCCGCCCTGGTCGATGAGCTGCTGGGCGTACCCGACACCCGACTCCTCGCTGCCGGTGTACCGTCCGAACCAGCGGCCGAAGACGGTCGGGTCGGCGGACTCGGGTCCGAGCTGGGCGGTGCCCTTCATGTGGATGCCGCGGTAGGGATGCTCGACGGTGTCGATCATGACGGTGACCTGGGGAGAACGAGCGATGTTCTGTGCGGTGCGGGTCCACATCCAGGTCGAGAACTCGATGGTGCCGTCGTCACGCCGGTTGAACCACAGGGGGGTGATCCGGATGGATCCGTCCTCGTCGTGGGTGGCGATCTTGGCGACGTGGGTTTCGCCGAGGAGCGTGTCGCGGGCTTCGGGGGCGAGTCTGGGGGCGGGCATCGGAGGTCCTTCCTTCCCGGAGGTGGTCGCAACGACGGTACCAGGCTCTCGTGCGGTCATTGACGTCTGCAATCACCCGCCGGTTCGGCGAACTGCGACAATGGGAGCGTGACCGACCTGCTCCTGGCGGGAGCGCTCGTGGTGCTGATCGCCTCGGCGGCGCTCCTCGGCGCCACCGAGGCCGCGTTGCTCCGCGTCTCGTCTGTTCGTATCGAGGTGCAGGCGTCCGGAGGCGACAGGCGGGCGAAAGTGCTCCGCTCGCTCCTCGAGGATCTCCCGGGGACGCTCAACACGGTGCTGTTGATGGTGCTGCTCGTGCAGATCTCGGCGGCCACGATCGCCGGCCTCTTCGCCGAGCGGGTCTTCGGCGACGTGGGGGCGACCTTGGCGGCGGTGGTGTTGACGCTGGTGTTGTTCGTGTACGGCGAGGCGATCCCGAAGACCTTCGCCGTACGCCGTCCCGACATGGTGGCCCGTGCGACGGCGCCGTTCTTGCGGGCGGCGGTGTGGCTGCTGCGGCCGGTGGTCGGCGGCCTCGTCTGGATCGCCGACCGGCAGGCGCCGGGAGTCGGGATCGCGTCGCCGGCGACGATCACCGAAGACGAGCTACGCCATCTGGTGTCGGAGGCAGCATCGGCCGGAGAGCTGGAACCCACCGACCGCCTGCTCATCGAACGGGTCCTCGAGTTCGGGGACACCGTCGCCGCCGACGTCATGGTGCCCCGGACCGACGTCGTGTGGGTGGAGGCCTCGACGCCGGCCGCCGACGCCCTCGACCGGGCGCTCGCCGCCGGCCATCGCCGCCTCCCCGTGGCCGTCACCAGCCTCGACGACGCCTTCGGCGTCGCCCGGCTCGAACGACTCGTGAGCGCCCGGCCCGACGCCGAGGTACGGAGCATCGCCGACCCCATGCTGGTCGTCCCCGAATCCCGCCGCATCGTCGACGTGCTCAGGGAGATGCAGCGCACCGGCCGGCATCTGGCCATCGTCGTCGACGAGCACGGCGGCGCCGAGGGCATCCTGACGATCGAGGACATCGCCGCGGAGGTGCTCGGTCGGGTCTCCGACGAAGGGGAAGGACTCCCGGCGGCGATCGCGGAGATCGGACCGGACCGGTGGCGCATCGATGCCGGCGTCGACGTCGACGAGGTGGCGGAGACGACCGGCGTGCCTCTGCCCGAGGGTCCGTGGCGTACGATCGGTGGCCTCGTCCTCGGCATGGCGGGCGAGGTTCCCGACGTCGGGACCCGGTTCGACATCGACGGTGTCTGCATCGAGGTCGTCGATGCGGATCCCCGCCGGATCCGCGCCGTCGAGGTGGAGCGGACCGGGTGACCCGCTCGGCGCACCGCAAGCGGCGGGGTGGCGTGCCTGCGCTCGAGCCTCCTGTCTGCGCCCGTGGCGTCGAGCGGCCTCGACATCGGCCGGGAACGGGTCGTCCACGTGCGGTTCCGGCGGTGTAGCGTCGAAGGCGGCCACGAGAGGGGGGGAACCGGATGCGCCGCCACCTGGCCATCGCGACGCTCGTCACGCTCATCGCCGCCGCCTGCACCGCAGCGGACGGCGCGTTCCACGACTACGACGTCGACCTGTCGGCCGTCGCCGGCTGGCAGGCGCTCATCACCCGCCTCCGCGTCGACCCGGGCGCGGTGGCCGACGCGGTGGTCGAGGTCGACTCGATCGGGTTCCCTTGAGGGGAATCGGATGACGCCCACGCCGGAGGTGTCCGGTTCCGTCGGCACCGGTTCGGCGACGGCGGCCTGGGTGTCTCGTATGCTCGGGCCATGACCGTCGACGACTTCCAGTACCTCCCCCGGAGCTTCGCTCCGACCTACGACGCCATCCCGGCACTCGACGAACCACCGGTATGGACCGAGCCGCGGCGCCCCACCTCGGAGGCGACCGTCGCCGCGCTGACTTCGGCGGGCGTCTACCTGCCCGGCTCTCAAGCCCCCTTCGACGCCGAGCGGGAGCGCCGGGAGCCGACGTGGGGCGATCCGACGTGGCGGCAGATCCCTGCCACCGTCGACCAGGACGATATCGATGCCGTCCATCTGCACATCAACACGGACCCGCTGCTGGAGGACCTCGACGTGGCGCTTCCGTTGCAAACGCTCCGAACCCTCGAGAAAGCGGGGCGCATCGGGACGGTCGCCGCCACGCACGTGTCGGTCATGGGCTATCAGGAGCGGAGCTGTTCGGTGTGGCGGACCGAGACCGGTCCGGCGATCGCCCGGTTCTTGGGAGAGCTCGACGTCGACGTGCTGCTCCTCGCCCCGGCCTGACCGGACTGCTGTGTGAACGTGCCCGTGCTGGCACGGAGCGTCGAAGCGGCCGGGATCCCGACGGTCACGGTGTCGATGATGCCCGGCGTGTCGCAGCGACGCGGCGCCCCGCGGGTCGTCGGCGTACCGTTCCCCTTCGGGCAAGCCTTCGGCCCGGTCGGTGACGCGGCGACACACCGCCGGGTCGTCGAAGCGGCCCTGGATCTCGTGGAGACGGCGAACGAGCCCGGCGCCCGCGTCGACCTCGACGAGCTCGTCTGGCCCGTCGACCGCAAGACCGCCTACCGGGCCTGGCAGCCGCCCGAACCGAGCCCCATCGTCGCCGCGATGATCGCCGCCCGACGCGGCGAGAGCTGAGCCGTCGTCGGCCCGCGCGTCAGTACCAGATGGCGCCCCGGCCGGACGGCGTCGCGTCTTCGGGCAGCGACCCGGCGGTACGGGCGGCGATGCGTGCGGCGCTCCAGGCGACGACGGCGGCGTCGAGGACGTCGTCGGGCGGCACGGCTCCGGCCCGGTCGAGGTGGTCGGGGATGACGAGACCGGCGCAGGCGAGGAGCCGCCGCCGTTGCATCTGGCCGTTCCAGGTGCGCTTCGGCCATGCCAGCGGCTCGCCGGCGAGCGCCCGGAACGATACCTCCGGATGCACTTCGAACAGCCGGGGTTCGTCGCCGGCCACGGCGTCGACTTCGAGGACGCGGCGCCGCACGGCGTAGCTCTGGG
Source organism: Acidimicrobiia bacterium (assembly GCA_027036355.1). GTDB lineage: Bacteria > Actinomycetota > Acidimicrobiia > Spongiisociales > UBA5794 > JALSQW01. The sequence goes on from JALVQZ010000090.1 coordinate 5,316, forward strand.
CACTGAGGCCCATCCCGTACCGGTCGCGGGCGAGCGCCCGGGCTTCGGCGTAGGTGGCGGCTCCGAGCACCTCCCGCGGCGGGGTGGGGAACACGCTGGCACGGCGAGGTCCGACGAACGCCGCGGCTTGCAGATCCGCGATGCGGGGCGGCGCGGCGGGCAGTCCGATCGGGATGTCGACGCCGATCGCGACGGCGTCGGGATGGCCGTCGATCACCTCGACGATCGCCTCGTGGGTCTCGACGGCAGCCACGGCGCCGTCGACGAGGACCACGGCCACCCACCCTCGCTTCCACACGTCCACGCCGACGACGATCATCGGCTCATCATGGCACCGGGCCGGTACGGTGGGGCCGAGGAAGGAGGTGGCTCGTGCGACGGGATCGGATCGAAGGGACGATGTTGGGGCTGGCGACGGGCGACGCCCTCGGAGCCGGCTACGAGTTCGGGCCGCCCGTGTCGGGGGTCGTGTCAATGAAGGGCGGGGGTGCGTTCGGG
>JALVQZ010000091.1 GCA_027036355.1 Acidimicrobiia bacterium
GGACCTTCCGATCGTCGCCGACCTCGAATCGGCGCTCCGCGACGACGTGCTCGTCCACGACGAGACCGACACCAACGTCTACGTCCACGACCGGATCCGCAAGGGCGACATCGCCGCGGGGTGGGCTCGGGCCGACGTCGTCGTCGAGGGCACCTACCGCCTGCCCCACCAGGAACACGCGTTCCTGCAACCCGAGGCGGCCGTCTCGTACATCGACCCCGAGGGTCGCGTCACCGTCGAGATCGCCGGACAGTGGGCCCATGAGGACCAGGAACAGATCGCCCATGCCCTCGACCTGTCCCCCGACCAGGTGCGGGTCATCTACACCGCCATCGGGGGAGCGTTCGGAGGGCGGGAGGACATGTCCCTCCAGATCGTCATGGCGCTCGCCGCACGCAAGGTCGCCGCTCGCGGCATCGATCGCCCCATCCGCTGCGTGTGGTCACGAGAGGAATCCATCGTCGGTCACCACAAGCGGCACCGCGGCCTGGTGCACGCCAAGCTGGGCGCCACCGCCGACGGCACGATCGTCGCCGTCGAAGCCGACGCGTACCTCGACGCCGGCGCCTACAACTACACCACCAACAAGGTCCTCGGGAACCTGCATCTCACCGTGTCGGGGCCCTACGAGATCCCCAACGCCAGGATCGACTCGTACGGGGTCTACACCAACGCGGTCCCCGGCGGCGCCTTCCGCGGGTTCGGTTCGCCGCAAGGAGCTTTCGTCGCGGAGAACCAGATGAACAAGCTCGCCGAGGCGCTCGGCATGGACCCCGTCGAGCTGCGGATGCGCAACGTCATCCGGGAAGGCAGCGTCGGCCCGACCCAGGTGCCGTTCCCTCCCGGCGTGTCCATGCCGGAGGTCATCGAGGCCTGCGCGCAGGCTGCCGCCGACGGACCCGACGACATCCCGGCCTTCTCGCCCTTCGCGTCCCTGCCGAGCGTCGATGCTCGCATCCGTCGCGGCCGGGGGTTCGCCTGCGCCTTCAAGAACGTGGGCTTCTCCTTCGGCTTCCCCGAACGGTGCGAGGCGACGATCGAACTGCACGGCGACGAGGAGATCGAACGGGTCGTCTTGCGCCACGCCGGCGCCGACGTCGGCCAGGGAGCCCACACCGTCTTCAGGCAGATGGCCGCCGACGCGGTCGGTGTCGACGTCGACAAGGTCGACACCGTCTACTCGGACACCGCCACCACCGGAGACTCGGGTTCCGCCTCGGCGTCCCGGCTCACCTTCATGGCCGGCAACGCCATCCTCGGCGCGGCCGAAGAAGCCGACAAGCGGTGGCGCGACGGCGACCGTCCCGCCGTCGGGGAGTTCCGGTACGTCCCTCCACCCACCGACCCGTACGATCCGGACACCGGACGCGGCAACGTCAACTTCGCCTACGGCTACGTCGCCGAAGCCGTCGATGCCGCCGTCGATCTCGACACCGGCCACATCCGGGTCCACCGCGTCGTCTGCGCCGTCGATGTCGGGAAGGCCATCAACCCCAAGCTCGTCGAAGGGCAGGTGCACGGCGCCGTGGTTCAGGCCCACGGCTACGCCCTCACCGAACGCCTCGTCGTCGTCGACGGCAGGATCGTCAACCCCCGACTGTCCGGGTACCTCGTCCCCGGCGCCCTCGACATCCCCGACCGGATCGAAACCGTCATCGTCGAGCACCCCGACCCGCGTGGTCCGTGGGGCGCCCGCGGCATGGCCGAGATGCCGTTCATCCCCTACGCCCCTGCCGTCGTCGCCGCCGTCCACGACGCCACCGGCGTCTGGTTCGACGAGATCCCGCTCACGCCCGACCGCGTCCTCGCCGCCCTCAGGCGTTCGTGACGCAGACCGGGGAGCGGCCAGGCTCTCCCCGTACCGTCGACGGTTGACGGCGATCGTCACGAAGGCCGGATCTCGAACCCCCGTACGGCGGGATCGACATCCGCCGGGACGGCCGTCACCCCGGTGACCACCGCCGCGGGAGGGCCCACCCGGATCGCCTCCATGAAGCGGTCGACCGCCGCCGCGTCGCCCTGGACCTGGAACTCGACCCGACCGTCCCGGACGTTGCGAACCCAGCCCGCGAGCCCGAGCGTTCGGGCTCGATCGAGCGCGAACCATCGGAACCCGACGCCCTGTACCCGACCCGAGACGAACCCCCGGATCGCCACCTGGGACATGCCGCCCGCCTCGCCGGTCTTCCCTACGCGGCGACCGACTGCAGCCGGCCGGTCCGGACGTCGAAGATGTGGCCGCTGATGCGATCCACGTTCGCCAGCATCGGCGCCGAGCGAAGCAGGTCCACGCCACGGGCCACCTCGGCGTCGAGATCGTCGAAACCCATCATCGGCCACGGCGGGGGCATCCCGGCGACGTCCTGCATGTCACGGCGGAAGGCCGCCTCGTCGAAGCCATGCATCCCGCAATCGGTGTGCATGATGAGCTGGATCTCACGGATCCCGAAATGGATCGCGGAAACCGACAACGACCGCATCACGTCGTCGGTGACCACGCCGCCGGCGTTGCGGATCACGTGCATGTCGCCCACGCCGGCCCGAAGCAGACGCCACGGATCGACCCTGGCATCCATGCACGTGACGACCGCCAAGCGTCGCTTCGGTCGCCCGTCGAGGGCGCTGCCCAAACCGAGGCGGGCGGCCCGGATGAGATCGTTGCTGGTGGTCACGATCCGAGCCTACCTGCGGGACCCGGGAACGGACGCCAGGTACCGTGGACGGATGCTCATCAGGTTCGGGATCTCCGGGATGCCGCCCGCCGACGTCGACGACGACGCCTTCCTCGACGGGCTGGTCGGCCGCGGTCACGACGCCTACGAGCTGGCCTTCGTGCACGGCTTCCCCTGGAACGAACGCCGCTGCCGGGCCTTCGGCGAAGCCGCCGCCCGAAGGGACATCGCCCTGTCCGTCCATGCCCCCTACTTCGCCGTCCTCACCGTCGACGACGCCGAGAAGCGGACGAGAACCCTCTCGGCGCTCGAGCACACCATGAAGCTCGCGCACGCGCTCGGGGCGCACACCGTCGTCGCCCACACCGGCTACGTGAAGGGCCGGTCCTCCGGTGAGCTGCATCGACTCGTCGCCGACGGACTCGACCGGATCGGCCCCAAGATCCGGACCCTCGGCGTCGCGCTCGGCCTGGAGACCACCGGAACGGACCGGGCCTTCGGATCCCTCGGCGACATCGCCCTCATCGCCCGGCGCTACTCGTTCGTTCGACCCGTCGTCGACTGGGCGCACGTCCACGCCAGGTCCCACGGAGGCCTCACCACCACCGAAGCGTTCCGATCCGTCATCGCCTTCCTCCGTGAGGAGTTCCCCGGCTGGGCCATCGACCCCCTCCACAGCCAGTTCACCGACAACGCCTTCGGACCCAAGGGCGAGCTCCGTCACGTGCCGTACGGCGAGGGCACCCTTCGCGCCGTTCCCCTCGCCGAAGCCATCGTCGAAACCGGGCTCCGCACGATCGTCATCTCCGAGGCCAAGGACGACGCCAGTCACGACGCCATCCTCGCCGACCTTCGCGCCGGCGAACGCCGGGCACGGCCCGACACGTCCACCGGCGGCCGGTCGCTGGCGAGCGGACGGATCGACTTCCCCGACCCCATCCCGGTCCAGGTCGTGAACGGAGGGTTCGTGCCCGCCGGCCTCGAGCGGTCGGTGCGTCTCAGCAACATCGACAAGGTGTTCTGGCCGGACGACGGCTACACGAAGGGAGATCTGATCCAGTACTACGCCTCCGTCGGGTCGGTCTTGCTGGCCCACCTCGCCGGTCGCCCCCTGTCGCTCGCCCGGTTCCCAGACGGCATCGCCGGCGATTCGTTCTACGAGAAACGCTGCCCGGCTCACGCCCCGGAATGGATCGTCACCGCCCCGATGCCGTCGGAGCATCGCGGCGAGACCATCGAGTTCTGCACCGCCACCGACCTCGACACCCTCCTGTGGCTCGCCAACCTCGGCTGCATCGAGATGCATCCGTGGCTCAGCCGAGTGCAGCACCCCGACGCTCCCGACTTCGCCGTGTTCGATCTCGACCCGCAGGACGGCGCCGAATGGGACCAGGTCGTCTACGTCGCCGGGCTCGTCCGGGTGCTTCTCGAACGGCTCGGGCTCGCGGCGTACCCGAAGACGTCGGGGGCGTCGGGGATCCACATCTACGTGCCGATCGAGCCGGTGCACGACTACGCGACGGTCCGCCGTTTCGTCGAACGGCTCGGACGGATGATCGTCGAAGCCGACCCGGACAACGCGACGATGGAATGGGACGTCGCGCGGCGAGGCTCCAGGGTCTTCATCGACCACAACCAGAACGTGGCCGGCAAGACCATCGCCTCGGTCTATTCGGTGCGGCCCCGCACGGGCGCGCCCGTCTCGACACCGATGACGTGGGACGAACTGGAGACGGCCCAACCTGACGATTTCACCATGGCGACGATCTGGGAGCGCCTCCGACGCTACGGCGACCTGTTCGAACCCGTCCTCCGCGGAGGTCAGACCCTCGATGGCGCCGCTGCGGCGTTGGGGCTCTGACGAGGAGCGGCTACTCGCCGGATCCCCCGGGCGTGACGATCTCGAACTCGCCCGTCTCTCCGGGCTCCTCGGTGGGAGCACCCTGGTCCCATTCGTTCCAGTCGTCCCATTCGGACACCTCGTCGAGGGCGGGCTCTTCGGCGATCAGGTCGTTGTCGTCTTCGGGGACGTCGTTGTAGTCGAGGTACTCGATGAGGGGATGATCCGGCCCGTCGACCAGCGAGAACGTGAAGAACCCGACCTGGATCCAGGGCTTGCCTCCCCCGTCGGGGATCCACGCGACGGCCACCGGCTCGGTCCCCCGGTCGCCGCGAGTGAGGAGCATGCCGGGGTGGTTGAGGGTCAGTTCCGTCAGCGACGGGACCACCTCGCTCGCCTCGATCGGGCCGCCCAACGACAGTTCGACGTCCGGGGACAGCAGCCCGGCGACGCCGTCCCAGTCCTTGGCGTTGACGTATTCGATGAACGCGTGGATGACGTCCTCTTCGGCGGAATCGGGCGCCGTGGCGTCATCCGGTCCTCGGTCGGTCATCTCCGCTTGCTCCTTGATCGGGGTCGGTGTCGACGGTCCTGGCCGTCCGCGCGGAAGGATAGGCGCGTCGGGTCAGGACGAGGTCTCCACGGGCTCACCAGAAGTGCACCAGTCGCTCCACGATCCCGCGTACAGGAAGGGACGTCCGAGGCCGGACAGCTCCATGGCCAGAACGTGATGGCACGACGTGACGCCGCTCCCGCAGTAGACCACGGTGCGGTCCCCGGAGACGATCCCGGCTTCGACGAACCGGTCACGGAGCTCGCCGACCGAACGCAGCCGCAGGTCGGCGGTCAGGTTGCCGGCATACGGGATGTTGATCGCCCCAGGGATGTGACCGGCGACCGGGTCGATCGGTTCGACCTCACCCCGGTAGCGTTCCGGGGCACGGGCGTCGACCACGACCACGTGCGGCTCACGCCGGACGAGTTGGGCCCGCTCGACCACGCCGGGGAACCGGTCGGGCAGCGTCGCGGGCCAATCGGCCACCGCCGGAGTGGAGGTGCCGTCGGCGAGCGCCAGAGCGGCCTGCCGCCACGCCTGCAGCCCCCCGTCGAGGACCGCGGCATCGACGCCGAGGGCCGTCAGCATCCACCACGCCCGGGCCGCGAACGCCCCGCCGCGGTCGTCGTACACGACGACCCGCCGCCGCGGGCCGACCCCGAGGCGGGACATCCGATCGGCGAAGGCCCGGGGAGTCGGGAGCGGATGCCGCCCGGGTCCGGACGGAGCGGTCAGGTCGTCGTCGAGCGAGGCGAACACCGCCGTAGGGACATGTCCCGCCCGGTACTCCCGGGACGCTCGCTCCGGCTCCTCCAACCACCATCGACAGTCGACGACGGCGGTATCGGGATCGTCGAGGCGCTCGACGAGCCCGTCGACGGTGACGAGCAGTTCGGTCATGCAGCTCCGGCAGCGGGGCGAGGCGCCGTGTCGATCCCGACGGGGATGAGGCCGGCGGGCCGAGCCGCCGCCTCCCACGGGCGGGCGATCGCGTGCCATGCCAGCATCGTCGCCGCCAGCGGGATCCCGAGGGGGGCATCGATGTCGACCCGGTTGTACGACACCAGCGAACCGGCGATCCGAGCGACGACCTGATCCCCGACGGCGACGTACCATCGTCTCGGCATCGGGTCGGACACGAGGTGATAGTGCCACGTCGGTGCCGCGAGATCCCAATGACGTCCCAGCCACGATCGGCGCGTGATGCGGGCGATCTCGACGCCATCCTCCAACGCCCTGACCAGGCCCCACCCTGCAGGGACGAGGCGCCAGCGGGTTCCATCCGACAGCTCCACGGTCGAAGTGTGGTCCCGGGGATGGCGGGTCATCGCGGCGACGACCCCGTCGCTCGTGCTCATCTCCCAGCGGTGCGAGAACCACGGGCTCCGAAGGCGGGCAGGTCCCACGACGGTCCGACGGGTCCGATGATCGTCCATGCGGGTAACGGTAGTGCCCCCGGTGACGTCGGAGACGACCAGGTAAGGTCGCCGGGTGAAGCTCCATCTCGTCGACGGCACCTACGAACTGTTCCGCGCCCACTTCGGTGCGCCGAGCCGCACGGCACCCGACGGTCGAGAGGTCGGTGCCGTGCACGGGCTCATGGCCAGCATGCTTCGGCTCCTCGCCGAAGACGGGGTCACCCACGTCGCCGCCGCGTTCGACTCGGTCATCGAATCGTTCCGGAACCGGATCTTCCCCGGCTACAAGACCGGTGAAGGGATCGATCCCGACCTGCTCGCCCAGTTCCCGCTCGCCGAACGTGCCATGAAGGCGCTCGGGTTGACGGTGTGGTCGATGTACGAGTATGAGGCCGACGACGCTCTGGCGACCGCTGCGGTCCGGTGGCATTCAGACGTCGATCAGGTCGTCGTCATGACCCCGGACAAGGACCTGTGCCAGCTCTACGGCTACGACCGCATCGTCGGCTACGACCGGCGCAAGGGACGCTTCGTCGACGCCGACGCCGTCGTGGAGCGCTTCGGCGTCGCCCCCGCCTCCATCCCCGACTTCCTGGGACTGGTCGGCGACACCGCCGACGGGATCCCCGGTCTCCCTGGCTGGGGCGCCAAGTCGGCCGCCGTCGTCCTGGGCCGGTACCCGCACCTGGAGGACATCCCCGTCGACATCCACCAATGGCAGGTCAAACCTCGCGGCGCCGGCAAGCTCGCCGGCACCCTCATCGAACGCATGGGCGACGCGTTGGTGTACCGATACCTCGCCCAGCTCCGTCTCGACGTGCCGCTCGCCGAGACCCTCGCCGACCTTCGATGGCAAGGCGTGCCCCGAGAGCGCTTCGTGGCGCTGTGCGATGAGCTGGGCTTCGGCGGGATCCGGAACCGGGTTCCCCGCTGGGCCGACAAGGGTTTGCCTTGACCCTCGAAACACCCCAGACTTCGGCCATGGCTGCGATCGAGGTGAGAGGTCTCGTCAAGCGCTACGGCGACCTCGAAGCGGTCGCCGGGATCGACCTGACCGTTCTCGAAGGCGAGGTCTTCGCCCTCCTCGGCCCCAACGGCGCGGGGAAGACCACGACCGTCGAGATCCTCGAGGGCTACCGGGAACGCACCTCGGGCGACGTGTCGGTGCTCGGCTATGACCCGGGCGACCCCCCGCGCGAGTTCCGCGAGCGCATCGGCATCGTCTTGCAGGAGACCTCCGTCGAACCGGAGCTGACGGTCGCCGAGGCCCTCGACATCTACGGTGCCATCTATCCCCGGCGACGTCCGACCGGCGAGCTGATCGAGCTCGTCGGGTTGACCGACAAGCGCGACGATCGGGTCAAGACGCTCTCGGGAGGGCAGCGCCGCCGGCTCGAGCTGGCCTTGGGCATCGTCGGCGATCCAGACCTCATCTTCCTCGACGAGCCCACGACCGGGTTCGACCCGTCGGCGCGGCGTCAGGCATGGACCGTCATCGAGAACCTGCGCGGTCTCGGCAAGACGATCTTGCTGACGACCCACTACATGGACGAGGCGCAGCATCTCTCCGATCGGGTGGCGGTGATCGCTCGTGGGCGCATCATCGCGGCGGGAACCCCCGAGACGATCGGCGGCCGGGCGGACGCCAAGACGATGATCCGGTTCCGGGTGGCGGGAGTCGCGCTCGACAGTCTGCCGCTCGTGCCGGTGCGACTCGATGGCGGGTTCGTCGAGATCGAGAGCAGCGATCCCACCCGCGACCTGTACACGTTGACCCGATGGGCGTTGGACAACGAGATCGAACTCGAGGACCTCGTCGTCGATCGCCCATCGCTCGAAGACATCTACCTCCAGCTCACCGACGACGAGGTGACCGCATGACCGGCCGCCCGTCGACCCTTCGCCTCTTGTGGGTCCAGACCGTCTACCAGTCGAAGCTCTTCTGGCGCAACCCGGTCTCGGCGTTCTTCACCCTCGCCTTCCCGGTGATGATCTTCGTCGTCTTCTCGCTCGTGTTCGGCAACGAGAAGATCCCCTACCTCGAGATCACCGTCGCTCAGTACTACGCCCCGTCGCTGGCGGTGTTCGCGGCCGTGTCGGCGACCTACACGAACCTGGCGATCACAACGTCGTACCAGCGCGATCTCGGCATCCTCAAGCGCATCAGGGGAACGCCGCTGCCGGCGTGGGTCTACATGGGCGGCAAGATCATCTCCGCCACCTACATCGCCTTCATCGGCATCGTCATCATGATCGGTGTCGGCGTCGCGTTCTACGGCCTCAACGTGTACGGGAGGACGATGCCGGCGGCGATCCTCACGTTCCTCGTCGGCTCCTTCGCCTTCTCGGCTCTCGGGCTGTTCATCTCGGCGGTGGCGCCGTCGGGACAGGCAGCGACCGCCGTCGCCAACGCCACCTTGCTGCCGCTGGCGTTCTTCTCGGGCATCTTCATCATCCCGGCCGAGGACTCGCCGACATGGCTCCGCCTGGTCGGGGACTTCTTCCCGCTGAAGCACTTCAACGACGCTTTCTTCGCCGCGTTCGACCCGCAGCGCACCGACGCCGCCTTCGAAGGGGGGCACCTCGCCTACATGGTGCTATGGGGGGTGATCGCCGCCGCCTTGGCGATCCGCTGGTTCACCTGGGAACCGACCGTCGGCGGATCGACGACCCGGCGACGCAGGGCGGCACGGGTCCCGACCTGACCGGTTGCGACGGCGGCTGCGGGCTGCCCTGGTCGGGATCGCCCGCAGCCGCCGGGATTCGGGTCAGACCTCGATCTCGACCGGGATGACGGCCACGTCGCCGCCGGCGGTGAGGCCGGGCAGGTCGATGGCGTTGTCCGGCGGCACGAACGTGTACACGCCGTCGCCGTCCATGTCGATGTGGACCATCGGCCACACGGTCGCCGAGCCGTCCAGTGGCGTGTCGAGGGTGACCACGACGTCGGTGCTGGTGCCTGCCGGGAGCAGGTCGGAGTGGCCGATGACGGGACCGGGGCTACCGTCGGCGTCGGCGTGCACGGCGATGAAGCCGGGTGCGGGCAGCTCGACGGTGGCGACCACGATCGTCGTCCCGTCGCCGTCCTGGTCGCCGGCTTCGATGGTCGAGGGTCCCCGGGCGGGTCCCTCCGGCGCCGAACTGGTCGTCGGCGCCTTGGTCGTGGTGGGGGCAGGCGCCGTGCTGGTCGTCGTGTCGGCCGCGCCTCCACCGGAGCTGCAGGCCGTCGCCACGAGGCCGACGGCGAGCATCATCATGAGCGTTCTCTTCTTCATCTCGTTTCCTTCCCTTGGACGGAACGTCCGTCGCCCATGAGGTACGGAGAGAGTCCGAAGCCGGTTCACGAGGTTTATCGGAGACTTGAGCTTCGAGGGAGGTCGTCTTAACCCTCGACGTCGCACGATGTGATCGTTCGGCCCCCCACGGAAGGAGCCCAGGCCATGTACAAGCGCACCGCAACGATCGCAGCAATGACGCTGTCGGTCGTCCTGATCGCCGGCGTCGCGTCGGCGATCGTCGGACCGATCGGTTCGACCTCGACGTCGGTCCCGGATTCGACCTCGACGTCGGTCCCGGATTCGACGTCCACGTCGGTCCCGGATTCGACCTCGACGTCGGTCCCGGATTCGACGTCCACGTCGGTCCCGGATTCGACGTCCACGTCGGTCCCGGATTCGACCTCGACGTCGATGCCCGAGACCTCCACCAGCCTGCCCGCAGGCCCGAACGAAGGACCGACCTATCAGGCCGGGGACGCCGGAACCGTGACGATCGCCAAGGACGGAGCGATCCTGACCATCACGGCGGTCGCCCCAGCGGCCGGTTGGAACTTCGAGATCGAGGTCGCGAGCGGCCGTGAGGTCGAGGTCGACTTCACCGACGGCGTTCGTCGGATCAAGTTCGACGCCGAGCTCGAGGACGGACAGATCCGGGTCCGCGTCCGCGAACGCTCCGACGACCGCGGTGGCCGCGGGACCGACGATCAGGTCGGTGACGACCATGGTGGCCGCGGGACCGACGATCAGGTCGGTGACGACCGTGGTCGCGGCGGCGACGAAGCCGGTGACGATCGTGGTCGCGGCGGCGACGAAGCCGGTGACGATCGTGGTCGCGGCGGCGACGAAGCCGGTGACGATCGTGGTCGCGGCGGCAGCGACGACGACTGACCCATCCTCGCGATCGAGGACCAACCGCCCCGGGTTCCCTCCCGCCCGGGGCGGTTCCTCGTCGCGGCCCGACCGATCTACGCGTCCGCGGCGACCCCGAGCAGCCGTTCCCTCCGCACCGCCCGGGCTCCCGAACGGAGCAGCACGATGGCCACGATCCACGCGAGCGCCCCCACGATCAGCGCCGAGTACGCCGGGCTGTACAGGAGGCCCGAAGCGATGCCGTACGACGCGATGATCACCGGCAGGGTCACCAGCGTCGATGCCTGCTGAGCCGCGGCGGCCGACCGAACCCGGGCCGACAGGCGCAGGATGACCGCCAAGGCGATGGCGATGAACGGAGGAACGACCCACAAGATCAGGTACCACCATCCCGTCGTCGGGAAGAACCACCCACCGAGCTGCCTGCCCACCGTCAGGTTCACGATCAGCGAATAGACCGTGAAACCGACCGCGGTCGCCAGGTAGCCCGGCACCAGGCTGGCGATGAGCTTGCCCATGTAGATCTCCTGCACCGTCAGCGGACTGTGGGCGAGGAACTCGCCGGTGCCCCGCTCACGCTCGCCGACCATCGTGTTGGCGCCCACCGCCGACGAGATCGTGAGCGGCACGACGATGGCGATGGGAGCGAGCAGGTACACCGCGAACGCATAGGCGGTCCGGACCGCCGGGGTGTCGCCGGCGATGTTGTCCTGGATCTGCTGCGGCAACGTTCCGATCACGTCGCCGATCTGAGCCATCAGGGGGCTCCGCTCGGTGGCGCCGATCAGCGGCAGCATGATCCCCGGTACGAACACGAAGAACAGACCGGCGAGGATCGCCAGGGGGATGATGTAGTCGCGACTCTTGAAGAGCCGCTTGAGATCCGCTGCCGCAACGGCCAGGACCTGATGTCGTCTCACGTCTTCTCCCTGTGGGCACGCTGCATCCGGAAGTACAGCTCTTCGAGGGTCGGGGTCACCGGCTCGACCCTGGTGAGCCGTGCGCCGGCCGTGACCAGCGTCGCGACCATGTCGGGAAGGCGGGCGAGGTCGTCGAGGGTCACCTGCACCGACCCGTTGCGATGGATCGAGGTGACGCCGTCGAGGTCGGTGAGGAGCTCGAGGACCGAGCGATCCTCGGCGTCGAACACGACGATCGGCTCGGGCATGTAGGCGGCGGCGAGCTCGTCGGGATGGCCCGCGGCCCGTGCCGTGCCGTCGTCCATGAGCACGACCTGATCGGCGATGCCCTCGGCCTCGTGCAGGAGGTGCGTGCACATGACGATGGTGCGGCCCCGTCCGGCCAGTTCCTGGATCAGGTCGAGGACCGCCCGCGACGACTCGGGATCGAGGCCTGCGGTGGGTTCGTCCAGCAACAGCACGTCGGGATCGTGGATCACCGACCGCGCCAACGCCAAGCGGGTGCGCATGCCCGTCGAGTAGCCGCCGACCTCCTGGTCGAGGGCATGGTCGATGCCGAAACGCACCGCCGCGTCTCTGGCGTCGTCGAGCTCGGCTTCGAAGATCTTGGCCGCGAACTCGAGGTTCTCCCATCCGGTGAGCTGATCGTAGAACGCCGGCTTGGGAGGGACGACCCCGCAGCGGGACCGGATCTCCTGACCCTGCTCGTCATCGGAGGGATCGAGACCCAGGACCTGCACCGTTCCGTCGTCGGCCTTCAACGCTCCGGTGGTGAGCCGAACGGTGGTGGTCTTGCCGGCTCCGTTGGGTCCCAGCAGCACCGTCACCGAGCCGGTCGGAGCGACGAAATCCAGTTCCGACACGGCGCGGACGGGACCGAACAGCTTCGTGACGCGACGGAACTCGATGGCGGGCACCATGGGATCGTTCATCGGCGACACCGTACCGAACCTGAACCCGTACCGTCGCCGGTCGCCGCGCCCGTACCATGGGCTCAGTGTCAGGCTTCTATCTGTCCGGCGGGTTCGCTCGTACCGTGGTTGCCTCCTTTGGGATGGCTGGCATGCGTTTTGCGGCCTGCTGGTCGCGCCGGACCGGCCGGCGTGGCTTGATAGGAGTTTGGCCTCCGGCCTCGACTGAGGCGTGCCCACCGACCGGTCCTGACGACCCCTCGAAGGGAGGAGCAGGGATCATGATGGTCGTTTTGGGTACCGATGCCCACAAGAGGAGCCACACGGTCGTGGCGTGTGATGAGGCGGGGGCCGAGCTGGGGTCGATCACGGTGGCAGCGACCGAGGATGGGCATCTTCGGGCGGTGAAGTGGGCGGCTCGGTGGGGGATGCGGAAGTGGGCGATCGAGGACTGCCGTCATCTGTCTCGTCGGTTCGAGGCGGACTTGCTGGCTGCTGGGGAGCTGGTGGTGAGGGTGCCACCGAAGATGATGGCCGCCCAGCGGCGTGCCGCTCGGACTCGGGGGAAGTCGGATCCGATCGACGCGTTGGCGGTGGCCCGTGCGGCGTTGCGGGAGCCGGGTTTGCCGGTGGCGCAACTGGATGGGCCTTCCCGGGAGGTGAAGCTGCTGGTCGATTATCGGGAAGCCTTGATCAAGGAGAGAACTGCCCTGCAGAACCGGTTGAGGTGGCGGCTTCATGAGTTGGATCCGACTTGGGATCCGTCTCCGTGTTCGCTGGGCCGATACTGGATCCTCGACGAGATCGAGACCCGGCTCGGGTCCTGTGAGGGGCTGGTGGCTGATCTGGCTCGCCGGGAGGTCGGTCGGATTCGGGAGATCACCCGAGAAGCCAACCGGTTGGAGCATCAGATCGCTCGTCGTGTCGGCGAGATCGCACCCTCGCTGCTGGAGGTGCCCGGATGTGGTGCCCTGACGGCTGCGAAGCTGGTCGGTGAAGCTGCCGACGTCAGCCGGTTCCGGAACCGTGACGCCTACGCCATGTTCGCCGGGACGGCACCGATCCCCGTGTGGACCGGCAACAACACCCGGTTCCGGCTCAACCGGGGAGGCAACCGGCAGACCAACGCCGCTATCCACCGGATCGCTATCACCCAGCTGCGCATCCATCCCCCAGCCCAACAGCTCGTCGACCGGCACATGAGCCAAGGCAAGACCAAGCGAGAAGCCCTCCGCATCCTGAAACGACGCCTCTCCGACGTCGTCTACCGGACCATGATCAAAGACATGACCAACATCACAAACAGCGCCCCAGCCAGAGCCGCTTGACATAGGAGAAACGGATGAACCGGCTGACCGATGCGGCATCCCCCTACCTGGCCCAGCACGCCGACAACCCGGTCGACTGGTACCCGTGGGGTGACGAGGCGTTCGCCGCGGCCCGAGACCGCGACGTGCCGATCTTCCTGTCGGTCGGCTACGCGGCATGCCACTGGTGCCACGTCATGGCCCACGAGTCCTTCGAGGATCCCGAAACGGCCGACTACCTGAACGCCCACTACGTCAGCGTCAAGGTCGATCGGGAGGAACGCCCCGACGTCGACCGCATCTACATGGACGCCGTCCAAGCCCTCACCGGCCAGGGTGGCTGGCCGATGACGGTGTTCCTCACCCCCGACGGCCGCCCCTTCTACGGCGGCACCTACTTCCCCAAGGTGCCCCATCACGGACGGCCCTCGTTCCGGCAGCTCCTCGAGCGCATCCACGAGCTGTGGGAACGCGAACGCGACGCCCTCGTCGACCAGGCCGACCGTCTGACCGCGGCGATCCGCGCCGCCGGGCCGCCACCCGGCCAGGTCCCTGCCGGCGAGGACCTCGACCAGGCCGTCGACCGGATCTCGTCGACCTTCGACGGCGACCTCGGCGGATTCGGCGGCGCCCCGAAGTTCCCCCAGCCCTCCACCCTCGAGTACCTCCTCCGCTACGCCGTGATCGGCGAGGACCCCGACCGTCGGGCCCTGGCCACCCGGATGGTGACCGTCACCCTCGACCACATGCAACGCGGCGGCATCCACGACCACCTCGGTGGCGGATTCGCCCGCTACTCGGTCGACCGGCGCTGGCTCGTTCCGCACTTCGAGAAGATGCTCTACGACAACGCCCTCCTCTCCCGCATCTACCTGCGGGCCTGGCAGGTCACCGACAACCCCACGTTCCTGGCAACGGCCCGATCCACCTACGACTACCTCCTGGCCGACATGTCCGACCGCCTCGGCGGGCTCCACTCGGCCGAGGACGCCGACTCCGAAGGGATCGAAGGCCGCTACTACGTGTGGACGTGGGAGGAACTCGGATCGGTCCTCGGAGATCGCCTCCAGGTGGCCGCCGACATCTACGGAGCATCACCCGAGGGCAACTTCGAAGGAGCCAACATCCTCCACCTCCCCCGGCCGCTCCCCGACGTCGCCCGACGTCTCGGCGTCGACCTCGACCAGCTCCTCGCGGTCAAAGCGACCATCGACGAGGACCTACGCACGGCCCGCAACACGAGAGTGCGACCCGGACGCGACGACAAGCTCGTCACCGCCTGGAACGCCCTCGCTCTCCGGTCCTTCGCCGAAGCCGCCGCGATCCTCGACGAGCCCCGATACCTTGCCGCCGCCACCCGGATCGCCGACTACCTGGTCTCCGGAGCGGTCGGTCCGGCCGGGCTCCTGCGCAGCCGGCGAGGCGACGACCTCGGGCCGGGTGCGTTCTGCGACGATCACGCGGCGACCGCCGTCGGGCTGTTCACGCTCTTCGGCGTCGACGGGGACGAACGATGGTTCCGAGCCGCCGAGGAGCACGTTGCCATCCTCCTCAGGGAGTTCGCCGATCCCGCCGGCGGCTTCTTCGCCACGCCCTCCGACGGCGAGGCCCTCATCGCTCGTCCGAAGAACCTCCAGGACAGTCCGGTGCCCTCCGACAACGCCCTCGCGGCCGAGGCGCTCCTCATGCACCACGCACTCACCGGCGACGGCGACGCCGTCGTGGCGCTGGACGCCACGGTCCGGTCCGCGGCGGCGACCGCGATCGCGCACCCGACCTTCTCCGGCCACTTGCTGGCGACGTGGCTCACGTACGGCGCCGGGATCGACGAGATCGCGATCGTGGGGAACGCCGAGGACCGACGACCCCTCGAGCGGGTCGTCTGGGAGCGCTTCCGACCCACCTCGATCGTCGCCGTCGGCGACGGTGCACCCACCGGCATCCCGCTCCTCGAACACCGCCAGGCCGGGGCGTCCGCCACGGCCCACGTCTGCCGCAACCTGATCTGCGAGCTCCCCGTCTCCGATCCCGATGCCCTCCGCGAACTGCTGACCACCTGACCGACGACCCGATCCAGCCGTTCCCGCGCTCTCGAAATCCTTGGCTAGCGAGGATCGATCCGTAAGCTCGACCCCATGACGACATCGGTCGATCTCCCACTCTGCGTCTACTGCGGCACCGCCCGGCCCGCCGACATCTCCCGATGTCCCACCTGCGGACGGACCTGGATCGACATCCGGGTCGGGGAGGCCGTCACCGTGGGCGTCGGAATCGCCAACGGCACCGAGCCCGCGCCGACCATGAGACCGGTCGCCACCGCCGCACCCACCGCCGAGGAACCCGACCACGTCACCGAAGAGATCCCGATCGTCGCCGCGCCGGCGAACGCCCCCGACGACATCGACCCGTGGGAGCCGCCGAAACGGCAGCGCGACCTGTCCAAGTGGGCGATCCCCGCCATCCTCGCGGTGGCCGTCATCGTCGTCTACGGGCTCATCGCCTCCGGGCTCCTCGACGGCGACGAGCCGGCCGGAACCTCGACCGCCTCGGTCGTACCCGTCACCACGCTCCCGCCGGCGCCCGAGACCACCGTGCCGACCACGACCGAAGCGCCTACCACCACCGAGG
>JALVQZ010000092.1 GCA_027036355.1 Acidimicrobiia bacterium
CCGCGTTGACGCCCAGCGCCGTCGCCGACAGCGTCAGGTCCGACGTGATCTGGAGCGTGTCGCCGGAGCTGGCGCCCACCTGGAACGTCAACGCCGCGCCGGCACCGGAGTAGTCGTCGAACACGGCTTTGCCGGCGAACTTGGTCCGGGTCCCGATGGCATCGAGCTCGGAGAGCAGCTCGCTGACCTCGGCTTGCTGGGCCGTGCCGTCGGTGGTGGCGGTGTTGGCCGCGTCCACCGCGAGTTCCCGCATCCGCTGCAGGATCGAATGCACCTCGTTGAGGGCACCCTCAGCGGTCTGCACGAAGCTCACCCCGTCCTGGGCGTTGCGAACCGCAGCCCGCGAACCGCGGATCTCCGCCCGAAGGGACTCCGACTTGGCCAGACCAGCAGCATCATCGGCAGCCCGGTTGATCCGGAACCCCGAAGACAGCTTCTCGAGCGACTTGCCCAACTGGCCCTGCGTGACCGAAAGATTGCGATACGCGTTGAACGCCGCAATGTTCTGATTGATGCGCACGATTGCACCTCCTTGTCGCCTGTGCGTACTCCTC
This sequence comes from Acidimicrobiia bacterium, assembly GCA_027036355.1. GTDB lineage: Bacteria > Actinomycetota > Acidimicrobiia > Spongiisociales > UBA5794 > JALSQW01. Next base: position 555 of record JALVQZ010000092.1, read on the forward strand.
GGTCAAGGAGCAACATCGACATCCATGTCGACGCCGAACCCGTCGGCAGATCTCGACCCTCTGTTAGGAGCCCCCGAGGTGACCACGGAGAGTGACCATTTGGTGATTAGTCATTTACCCACCGTGGTCGCCGGCCGACGAGAACCCACAGGAACGAGAACCGGCCGGCGGCCGGTCACCACCACGCCTCGAAGGCACGTCCGAGGAGGAGAGCGACGGAGATGGGCGCACGTCCCACCAGGGCCCCAGAGCCCGACGGCTCGAACCAGCTCGTCGTCGACCATCTCGATCTGGTCGGCAAGGTCGTCAGCAGGGTCACCGCCATGTACCCCCGGCACGTCGACCGCCAGGACCTGTGGAACGCGGGAGCGCTCGGTCTCGTCGAAGCCGCCCGCCGCTTCGACCCCGACGCCGGGATCCCCTTCGAACGGTACGCCAGCATCCGCATCCGCGGCGCCATCATCGACTCCACCCGTTCCCGCGACTGGGCCTCCCGGTCGGTACGGCGCCGATACCGGGAGGTCACCAGGGAAGAGGACGCCTTCACCGAGAGCGAGGGCCGAGGACCCACCGACGACGAACTGGCCGAACGCCTCGGGATCGACACCGGGGAGCTGGAGAAGATCCGCGCCAAGTCCAGGAACTCGATGTTGCTCTACCTCGACCACGAGGGCGACGGTGAAGGACCCACCCTGAAGGACTCGATCAGCGACGACTCGACCGACGGACGCCCCGACCTCGCCCTCGAACAGCGGGAGCTCCTCGGCACACTGAAGGAGGCCGTCGGCTCCCTCCCCGGCATCCACGGCGAGGTCATCCGGCGCTACTACTTCGAAGGCGACCTCCTCCAGGACATCGCCGCCGAGCTCGGCGTCACCCAGGCCCGTGTCTCCCAGATCCGAACCGAAGCCCTCAACTCCGTGCGGGCATGGTTCGGCAGCGTGTACGAAGGCGTCCCCGAGGTTCCCGACGATCTGCCCGGCAAGCGGGCACGGCACGCGTACGTCGCGCAGATGTCCCAGGCATCGACATGGCGCGGCCGCCTCGATGCCGCCGACGCGCCGGCGGCTCGGATCGCCGGCGGCTGACCGCGGCGGTCACTCCCACTCGATCGTCGCCGGCGGCTTCGACGAGATGTCGTAGGCGACCCGATTGATCCCCTCCACCTCGTTGATGACCCGCGATGAGATGCGCTCGAGCACCTCGTAGGGGAGCCGGGCCCAGTCGGCGGTCATCGCGTCCTCGGAGGTGACCGCCCGCACGACGAGCGGGTAGGCGTAGGTGCGACCGTCGCCCTGGACCCCGACGGTCTTGATCGCCGGCAGCACCCCGAAGGACTGCCACAGCTCCCGGTAGAGACCTGCCCGATGGATCTCCTCCAGGATGATCGCGTCGGCGTCGCGCAGGATGGCGAGCCGTTCGGCGGTCACCTCACCGATGATCCGAACGGCCAGTCCGGGCCCCGGGAACGGCTGGCGCCACACGATCTCCTCGGGAAGGCCCAGCTCCTCGCCCACGGCTCGGACCTCGTCCTTGAACAGGTCACGGAGGGGCTCGATCAAGTCGAACTGCATGTCCTCGGGAAGGCCGCCGACGTTGTGGTGGGACTTGATCTTCGCCGCGTCCTTCGTTCCCGATTCGATCACGTCGGGGTACAGCGTCCCCTGCACGAGGAACCGCACGTCGGGGAGCCCGGCGGCGACGTCCTCGAAGACGCGGATGAACGTCTCGCCGATGATCTTCCGCTTCCGTTCCGGTTCGGTCACGCCGCCGAGAGCTTCCAGGAACCGATCCCGCGCGTCGACGGAGATGAGCCGCATGCCGAACGTCCGGCGGAACGTCGCGTCGACCTGCTCGGCCTCACCCTTGCGAAGCAGACCGTGATCGACGAACACGCAGACGAGCTGGTCGCCGATCGCCTTGTGCACCAATGCCGCCGCGACCGATGAGTCGACGCCCCCCGACAACCCGCAGATCACCACCCCGTCGCCGACCCGCTCCCTGACCGCGTCGACGGACTGCTCGATGATCCCGACATGGGTCCACGTGGGACGGGCGCCGCACACGTCGTAGAGGAAGTGCTTGAGGATCTCCTGACCACGCTCGGTGTGGGCGACCTCGGGATGGAACTGCACCCCGAAGAGCTTCCGCTGCGGATCCTCCATGGCCGCGACGGGCACGTCGGAGGTCCACGCGGTGACCCGGAACCCGGGCGGAGGCTCGACGACCGCGTCGCGGTGGCTCATCCAGACGATCTCACGTTCGGGGAGCTCACGGAACAACACCGAGTCGGCGGTCGCCTCCAGTGCGGTCCTTCCGTACTCCGCGATGTCGTTGCGGGCCACCTTGCCGCCCATCTCCTCGGCGAGGACCTGATGGCCGTAGCAGATGCCCAGGATCGGGATCCCGAGCTCGAGGATCCCCGGATCGACCCCGTAGGCGTCCTCGGCGTACACCGAGGCCGGCCCTCCCGACAACACGATCCCGACCGGCCCCGCCGCAAGGACCTCGTCGACGGTGATGTCCCGCGGCACGATCTCGGAGAAGACGTGCGCCTCTCGGATGCGACGGGCGATGAGCTGGGCGTACTGGGCGCCGAAGTCGACCACCAGGACCCGGTCGAAGTCCCCCGACGACGCGTGACCGGTGGTGGCCGAGCCTCCCATCAACCCATCCCGACGCCCTGGGACCGCTGCAGTTGCTTGCCTTCGGTCTGCAGGGCGGGGGCGACCATCACCTGGGCCTTCTGGAACTCCTTGACGTTGGCGTGGCCGGTGAGGGCCATCGCCCCACGGAGGCCGCCGAACAGGTTCCGGCGCCCGTCGTTCTCATGGGCCGGACCGAGGAGGATCTCCCGCAGCGAACCGAGACGACCGACCTCGACCCGCGATCCCCGAGGCAAGGTCGGATGGAACGTCGCCATGCCCCAGTGGAAGCCGCCGGCCGGGGATTCGTCGGCCGCCGCGATGGGCGAACCCAGCATGACGGCGTCGGCCCCGACGGCGATCGCCTTCGCGACGTCGCCGCCGGTTCGCATCCCCCCGTCGGCGATGACGTGCACGTACCGGCCGGTCTCCTCCAGATAGCGGGTACGGGCACCGGCGGCATCCGCGATGGCGGTCGCCTGCGGCACACCGATCCCGAGCACGCCGCGGGTGGTGCATGCGGCTCCGGGGCCGACACCGACGAGGACCCCGACCGCACCGGTTCGCATCAGGTGGAGGGCGCCGGAGTACGAAGCGCACCCACCGACGACGACCGGCATCTCGACCTCGCGGATGAACTGGAACAGGTCGAGGGGTTCGGTACGACTCGAGACGTGCTCGGCCGACACGACGGTGCCTTGGATCACCAGCACGTCCAACCCGCCGGCCTTGGCGGCGTCGATGTACCGGTCGACGTGCTGAGGGGTGAGGCTCCCCGCCGCGATCACCCCACCGTCCTTGATCTCGGCGACCCGCCGGGTGATGAGGTCGGGATCGATCGGTTGGCGGTACAGCTCCTGCATCCGCTGGGTCGCCTTCTCCTTGGGAAGCGCCGCGATCTCCTCGTACACCGGCATGGGATCCTCGTAGCGGGTCCACAACCCTTCCAGGTTGAGGACGGCGAGACCCCCGAGCCGCCCGATCTCGATCGCGGTGTCCGGGCTCACCGCAGAGTCCATCGCCGAGGCCATCATCGGCAACTCGAAGGTGAACGCGTCGAGCTCCCAGGACAGGTCGATGTCCTCGGGATCCCGGGTCCGCCGGGAGGGGACGATCGCGATGTCGTCGAGCCCCCAGGCGCGACGACCCGACTTGGCCATTCCGATCTCGATCTCCACCGCTGTCCTGCCTCCGCGTCGTCGATGCCAGCCCCGTGGAGGCTAGTCGACCGTGGTCCCACCGATCCCCCTTCGTCTGCCGTCCCCTCTCGCTGCACGACGGGGAGCACGGGCGGGAGGCGACGGCTACATCTGGTCGAGGCCGACGGCGCGGCGGACCTCCGACTGGTAGACCTCGGCCTGCGTCCGAGCGTCGAGCGCGCCCTTCTGGAGGATCCGGGCCACCTCCCGGTCGTCGAGCCGCTCGTAGGCCGACTTGATGGGCGCCAGGGTCTCGATGATCGCCTCGGCCACCGCCTCCTTGAACCGCCCGTAGCCGGCGTCGTGGTACTCGGACACGAGATCGTCGATGGACCGGCCGGTGCAGGCGGCCATGATCTCGAGCAGGTTCGAGATGCCGGGCTTGGCCTCGGTGTCGTATCGCACGGTGGGCTCCGAATCCGTGACCGCCGACTTGACCTTCTTCATGATCACGTCGGCCGAGTCGAGGATCAAGATCCGCGACTTGTCCGCCGGATCCGACTTCGACATCTTCGCCGTCGGCTCGGTCAGCGACATCACCCGCGCCGCGGTGGCCGGGATGAGCGGTTCGGGGATCGGGAACACCTCGGCGAACCGGTTGTTGAACCGCTCGGCCAGGTCCCGGGTCATCTCCAGGTGCTGCTTCTGGTCCTCGCCGACCGGCACGAGATCGGCCCGGAACAACAGGATGTCCGCCGCCATCAGCACCGGATACGAGTACAAGCCCAGGTTGGCCGGGGCCCCGGTGGCGAGCTTGTCCTTGTACTGGGTCATGCGGTTGAGGACGCCCGTCGGGGTGATCGTGCCGAGGATCCAGGCGAGCTCCGCGTGGTGGGGCACCTGGGACTGCATGTAGAACAGCGACCGGTCCGGATCCACCCCGATGGCCAGCAGCACCTTGGCGGTCTCGAGACGGGTTCGCCGGTACTCGGGCGGATCGTACGGGACCGTCATGCCGTGCAGATCGACGATGCAGTAGATCGCGTCGTAGTCGTCCTGGAGCGCGACCCAGTTCCGGAACGCGCCCAGGTAGTTGCCCAGATGCACGTTCCCGGTCGGCTGTACGCCGGAGAACACCTTCTTGTTCGTCTCCACGGTCCGCTCCTTCGATCCGATACGGGAGAACGCCGGGGCCCGGGCCGCCGGCGTTCTCGTGTTCTCGACTCCCTGCGCGCGGCGGCCTATCGATCGTGCCGCCACCACCGGAGATCGTTCATGTGCATCCTC
>JALVQZ010000093.1 GCA_027036355.1 Acidimicrobiia bacterium
TCATCGTCGCGATCGTCGGCAGGGTCTTCGTGATCCACAACGTCGATACGGCATGGACGCCGTTCACCCTGGCGATCGTCCTGCTCGTCTTCGCGTTGCTCGACCTGAAATGGGGCAAGTACCGGTCCAGCTTCGTCGAGAAGCTGTCCCTGAGTCCGGCGCGGATCGACGTGGGGCCCCTCGTCGACCCGACCCGACCCGACACGGTGTGGGCGCTCAACGAGGAGCTGGCGAGAGCCGAACCGATCGGGCTCGGCCTCATCGACGGGGGCGAGGACTGCATCCTCGACGCCGACGGGAACCTCTACTGTGGCGATCGTCGAGGCTGGGTGTGGCGGTTCGAAGGCCCCGATCACACCCATGGGGAGATCTTCGCCAGGACCGGCGGGCTGCCCCTCGGTCATGCATGGGATCACGAGGGCAACCTCATCGTCGCGACCAGCAGCGTGGGTCTGAGCAGGATCGACCCGGACGGCAACGTGGAGGCCTTCGCGAACCGGACGCGCCGGAACTGGTTGTCGTTGTACGACGACACGGCGGTGCGCTTCGCCGACGACCTCGATGTCGCTCCAGACGGATCCATCTACTTCAGCGACTTCTCGACACGCACGACGGCGTCGGCGTGGCATCTGGAGGTCATCGAGTTCCGGCCCAACGGACGGCTCATGCGCTGGGACCCGACCACCGACACCGTCGAGACGATCGTCTCGAACTACGTGTTCCCCAACGGGGTGTGCGTCTCCCACGACGGGATGTCGATCCTGGTCGCCAGCACCGGCCTGTTCCGCGTAGATCGGATCTACATCGCCGGGCCCCGGCAGGGAGACATGGAGCCGGTGTTGGAGAACCTGCCGGGGTTCCCCGACAACATCAACCGTGCCTCCGACGGCAACTACTGGCTCGCCTTCGCCGGGGCGCGGACGCCGATGTTCGACCTGCTCCTCCGGCATCCGGCGTTCCGCCGGAGGATGCTCAAGGAGCTTCCCTTCGACGAATGGGGCATCCCGCAACTCAACGCGGCATGCGTGGTCAAGTTCTCCGAGGCCGGCGAGATCCTGAAGGTCCTGTGGGACCGGGAGGGGAAGCATCATCCGTTGGTGACGTCGATGCGGGAGTTCGACGGGCACCTGTACCTCGGGGGCCTGCACAACAACCGGATCGGACGCCTGCCGCTCGATCCCGCCGACATCGGAGAGATCGACCCGATCGCGATCCCGACACGCCGTCCACACCGTTCGAGCATCGAGCGCCGGCCGGTGGAGGTCGGGCGATGAACCGGGTCCTCGCCGGCGTGCTGGAGTGGCTCACCCCGAGCCGCTTCGAACGAGCGTCGATCCCCGGCTTCGAAGGAGGGCTGCGACCGAACCATCGTCTGGATGAGGCCCCTGCCCTCGAGGGCATGCCGGCCGACCCGGAAGACGCCGTGTTCATCGGCGACGAACTCGTCGTCACGAGCCCGGAGGGGGTGTCGTGGACCGCCCGGGGCGAGATCGTCCCGCTCGGCGGCTCGTGCGGCCCCCTCGCCCGCTCCGCCGCCGGCGTCATCACCGCCGTCGAGGGCGTCGGACTGGTCGAGGTGCGCGGTGACGGGTCACGACGTGTCATCTGCGCCGACGAGCACGTCCGCCGGTGCATCACCGACGTCGCCGTGGGATCGGGTGACGTCGTGTGGGTGTCCGTCGGCTCCTCGACGTACGCGACGGACGACTGGATCCACGGGCTGGTCACCGACGACGCGTCCGGGCTGTTGGTGAAGGTGGAGGGCGGTGTGGCGAGCATCGTCGCCGACGGCCTGCCGTGGCCTGCGGGCGTCGAGGTCGTCGCCGCCGAGATCCTCGTGTCGCTGAGCCTCGCCCACTCCATCGTGCGCACCGACGGCCGCGCGGCTTCGGCGTTGCGGCCGGTCCTCGGGCCGCTGCCGGGGTTCCCGGGCCGGATCAGGGCGCATCGGGGCCGGATCGTCGCGGCGCTTCCCTACCCCCGGAACCGGCTGAGCGAGATGATCCTCGGCGACGACGACGTCCGGCGGGACATGGTGACGTCGCTGTCGCCGGATACGTGGCTGGTGCCGGTCCTCCAGACCCCACACCCGGTGCGCGATCCGCTGCAACTGGGGCAACTCAGGGTGCACGGCAACGCGAAGCCGTGGGCGCCCGTCCGCTCCTACGGGCTCGCCGTCGAGTTCACGCTCGAAGGGAGGATCGTCCAGAGCTGGCATTCCCGCTACGGCGGAAGCCGTCATGGCATCACCGGTGTCGCGGTCGGCGACGATCGGATCGCCTTCGTGAGCCGAGCCGCGCGACAGGTCGTCGCGGTGGAGGCGGCATGAGCGAGCAAGTCCCGCTCCTGGAGCTGCGGTCGGTGTCCAAGTCCTACGGCGGCGTTCGCGTCGTCGACGGGGTGGACCTGAGCTTGCACCGCGGGGAGATCCACGCCCTGCTCGGCGAGAACGGCGCCGGGAAGTCCACCATCGCGAAGATGATCGCCGGAGCGACCCCGGTCGACTCCGGGGAGATCCGTATGCACGGCCGGCCCGTCCAGTTCGACGAACCGGCCCACGCGGTCGAAGCCGGGGTCGTCATGGTCTACCAGGAGACCTCTCTCGTCGGGTCGATGACCGTCACCCAGAACCTGTACCTCGGGCAGGAACGCCCCTACAACCGCCTCTCGAAGCTCAACGTCCAGGCGCGCAAGCTGCTCGCCGACCAGAACTTCCACCTGGAGCCGTCGATGCGCGCCGCCAGCCTCGGCGCCGCCCAGCGGCAGATGGTCGAGATCGCCCGGGCAGTGCATCGCAACGCGTCGATCATCCTGTTCGACGAGCCGACCTCGTCGATGACCCCCGAGGAGAAGCAACAGCTCTTCATGAGCATGGACCGGCTCAAGCGGAGGGGCGTGGGGATCATCTTCATCACCCACGCGCTCGAGGAGGCGCTCGACCACGCGGACACGATCACCGTGTTGCGGGACGGAGTGCGTCAGGCCACCGGCCCGGTCACCGAGTTCGATCACGCCAAGATCGTCGAGCTCATGGTCGGCCGCGCCGTGGAATTCGAGCGGCGCGATCCGGGGCGCGAACCGGGTGTGGACCCGGTGCTTCGGGTCGAAGACCTCACGTTGGGCGGGATCGTCAGGAACCTCTCGTTCTCGGCGTACCCGGGGGAGATCGTCGGGCTCGCCGGCCTGGTCGGCGCCGGACGCACCGAAGCCGCGAAGGTCGTCTACGGCGCGTTGAAGCGTCGTCGACTCAAGGGGGGCGTGGTCAAGATCGACGGAACCTCGGTTCGGTTCCGCACGCCCCGTCGCGGCCGCGCCGCGGGGGTGGTCTACGTCACCGAGGACCGCAAGGACGAAGGCATCTTCCCGGACCTGTCGATCGAGGAGAACGTCTACGTCGGTCAGCTCGCATCGGAACGCCGTGTGCCCTGGTTCGTCTCGAAGCGAGCGCGGCGTGAGGCCGCGGTGAAGGCGATCGAGCGTTTCGACGTCCGGGCGACCAACGTCGCCCGGGTCACCGCCGGGGAGCTCTCGGGCGGCAACCAGCAGAAGGTCAGCCTGGCCAAGGCGCTGCAGGGGACACCGAAGATCGTCATCTTCGACGAGCCGACCCGGGGCGTGGACGTGGGCGCGATCCCCGACATCCACCGGATCATCAGGCGGTTGGCCGACGACGGCGCCGCCGTGGTCCTCATCTCGTCGCACCTTCCCGAGATCCTGGCCCTGAGCGACCGCATCCTCGTCGTCCGAGCCGGTTCGGTGACCTCCGAGTTCTCCGCCGCCGAGGCCACCGAAGAAGCCATCATGTTCGCAGCCGTCCACTGAGGAGAGACATGTCGCCACACAACGACGCCGAGCCCTTCGAAGGAGCGAAGGCGGACAAACGCGAACAGATCGTGCAGGCCGCCGTCGAGGTTCTGCGGACCGAAGGCGTGGCCGCGTGCACCGCCCGGCGGATCGCCGACGCCAGTCCGTTGACCAAGAGCTCGCTGCACTACTACTTCGACGACGTCCAACAGGTCGTCGACCTCGCCATGGCACGTCTCATGAACGAGTACGTCGCCCGGATCTCGGGAGCGGCCGCCGCGGCCCCCGATCCCCTCTCCGCGTTCTGGGCGGCCGTCGAGGCGTTCCTGGTGCTCGGCACCAGCCACCCGAGACGGATCCCGATGCTGTGGTTCGAGTACGTCATCACCGCCGTCCGACGGGGCCGCACCGATCTGATCCGGCAGATCATCGCGACCGGTCGAGGGGTGTTCGAGGATCTCCTGAGCGCGGCCGGCATCCCGGACCCGGGGCCTCGAGCCCGGATCGTCGTCGCCGTCCTGGCCGGCGTGGTCTACGAGCAGAGCATCCTCCCGCGGGACATGGGCGGCGTTCTTCGCGACCTGTCCGTCGCCATCGCGGTGCCGCTCCCCGAACGGGAGGGCGCCGGAACATGACGGGTCGACCGAACGGCCAGGACGCCGGTCACGGAACCGGGTGGCGCCCCCCACACCCGTGGTGGGGACCGGAGGACCCACGGGTCCGAGAAGGACGGAGGTGAGCGATGTCGAGGCGTGACGTTGCGGTCGTCGCCGCGGTCCGGACCCCCTTCGACCGGTTCGGAGGCGCGCTGCGTGCGGTTCCGAGCGTCGATCTGGGGGCGATGGTGATCCGAGAGGTCGTCGGGCGGGCGGGGATCGATCCCGACGCGGTCGACGACGTGTTCTACGGCACCTGCATGCCCGCCGAGACGGCGTTCGAGCTGAACATCCCGGCCCGCCAGGCGATACTCCGAGCAGGCCTGCCGGACACCACCCGCTCGATGACGATCGACCGCGCCTGTTGCTCGTCGCTCACCGCGGTCGGTCTCGCCGCCGACGCGATCGCCGCCGGGAGGGCCGAGGTGTGCATCGCGGCCGGCGCCGACAACATGAGCCGCAACGCCGTGCTCATGGATCCCAGGGTGCGGTGGGGAACCAAGATCGGTCCGCTCCGGACGTCGGATCCGCTCTTCGAAGGCAGCTACGCGGGTTTCAGTCCCGTGTCCGTCGACGCCGGCGAGGTCGCGATCGAGGAAGGGGTCACGCGCGAGATGCAGGACCGGTGGGCGCTGCGTTCCCAGCGGCGCTACGCCGAGGCGGCGGCAGCCGGCCGGTTCGAGATCGGCGAGGAGCTGATGCCGGTGGCGGTGCCGTCACGGCGCGGGGACACCGTGCTCGAGACGGACCAGCAGCCTCGACCGGACACGACGCTCGAGGCGCTGGCCGCGCTCCCCACCGTGTACGGAAGCCCCACGGTGACCGCAGGGAACGCTCCTGGGCTGAACACCGGCGCGGCCGCCCTGTTGCTGACGAGCCGGGCGAGAGCCGAGGAGCTCGAGCTCGCGCTCCTCGCCACGATCCGCTCCACCGCCGCGGTGGCGGGACCACCGCGGGACATCGCTCGTATCCCGGCGGTCGCCATCGAGAAGGCCCTGGCCGCGGCCGGCGTCGACCTCGACGTCGTGGACCTGTTCGAGATCAACGAGGCGTTCGCCGCCGTGCCGCTCGTCTCCAGCAAGCTCCTGGCGGGCGGCGACGAGACGAAGACGGCCGCGATCCGAGATCGACTCAACGTGAACGGCGGCGCCGTTCAC
>JALVQZ010000094.1 GCA_027036355.1 Acidimicrobiia bacterium
GTCGGAGTCGGCGTCGCCGCCTGGACGGCCTTGGCGACGGCGGTCGTCATCGTCCTCCTCGCCGCCCCCGCCCTCGTGTCCAGCGTCGGATTCCAGCTCTCGGTCGCCGCCACCGCCGGGATCATCGCCGTCGCCCGGAGCCACCGGGGCGTCGCGGGTGCGATCCGCACGACGGTCGAAGCGGCCGTCGCGGCGCAGGCCGCGGTCGTTCCGTTGCTCCTCGTGCACTTCGGTACCGTCCCGCTGCTGTCACCGGTCGCCAACCTCCTCGCTGCGCCGTTCGCCACCCTCGGGACCGCCCTCGGCGCCCTGGCAGCCGCCACCGGATGGTCCCCGATCCGCAGCGCGGCCCGGATCCCGGCGACCGCGGTCCTCGAGATCGCCCGTATCGCGTCGGGCTGGCCCCAGCTCGGCGCCGCCGGTGTCGCCGCCGTCGTCGCCGGCGGACTCGCCGCCACCCGTCGGGCGCTGCGCCCGGTCGTCCTGGTCGCGGCGGTCGGCGTCTTCGCCGCGTCGGGACCCTTCGGCGCCGGGTGGCCGGACGTGCCGACCGTCACGTTCCTCGACATCGGCCAGGGCGACGCCATCGTCCTGCAGGACCCCGCCGGGGCGGTGGTCGCCGTCGACGGAGGTGCCGACCCCGTCGTGTGGCACGACGCGCTTCGTCGCCACGGCCTCACCAGGATCGACCTCCTCGTCGTCACCCACGGCGACATCGACCATGTCGGCGGACTCAGGGGAGTGTTCGACCAAGTGCCGGTCGGCGCCGTGTGGTACCCGGACGAACCGGACCTGGGGGACGTCCTCGAGGAGCTGATCGCCGACGCGACGAGACGCGGGATCCCGGCCGTGCCCGCGCCCGTCGGGTCGGCGATCTCGATGGGGGAGTTCCGGATCGACGTTCTCGGGCCGCGGCGCCGCTACCTGGCCCAGAACGACGGCTCGGTGGTGCTGTGGGTCGAGGTGGCCGGACGATCGGTGTTCCTCGGGGGCGATGTCGAAGCGGTCGCCCAGCGGGAGCTGCCGCCGATGCGGCCCGACGTGCTGCTGGTGCCGCATCACGGGTCGATGACGTCGGACCTGCGGTGGCTGGCGGACACCGTCGGTCCGCTCGCCGTGGTCAGCGTGGGCGCCGACAACCCGTACGGCCATCCCCGCGCCGAGGTCCTCGAGACGCTCGCGTCGGCAGGAGCCGAGATCCGGATGACCATGGACGAGGGCGACATCTCGGTGCCCTTCGGGTGACGCGGGCCCGAGAGGGCTACTCGTCGGATGGTCGGCCATCCCGGTGACCGACGGTACGCTCACCTCGTGCCCGAGTTCGTTCCCTATCGACGACCCCGGATCCCGCCCGATGAGCTGGTGGCGCGGGCCAAGGCGGTCTTCGCCGAGATGGACACCCGCCGAAGCGTCCGGGACTTCAGCGACGAGCCGGTGCCGCGGGAGGTCGTCGAGTACGCCATCCGGGCAGCATCGACCGCCCCGTCGGGCGCCCATCGCCAGCCGTGGACGTTCGTCCTCGTCGGCGATCCGGAGACGAAGCGACGTATCCGCATCGCCGCGGAGGCCGAGGAACGTGAGAACTACGAAGGCGGCCGCATCCCTCCCCATTGGCGGGAGGCCCTCGAGCCGTTGGGCACGGACTGGCGCAAGCCGTTCCTCGAGACGGCCCCGTGGCTCGTCGTCGTGTTCGAGCAGCGGTACGGGATCGGCGCCGGCGGTGAGCGGATCCACAACTTCTACGTCAAGGAGTCCGTCGGGATCGCCTGCGGGTTCTTCATCTCCGCGATCCACCGGATCGGTCTGGTGACGTTGACCCACACGCCGAGCCCGATGGCGTTCCTCACCCGAGAGCTCGGACGGCCGGCCAACGAGCGGCCGTTCGTGCTGCTGCCGATCGGCTACCCGGCCTCCGGGGCCACGGTCCCCGACCTCCGCCGCAAGCCCCTCGACGAAGTGATGGCCGACCCCCCGACCACGGCGACCGGCTCTGCGAACCCAGGGTTCGCCGAGCCCTGAGAGGGCGCCTACAACCCTGGGTTCGCCAGACCCGACCGAACCGTGGGCTGGCCGAGCCCTCTGGGGGCTTCCACAACCCTGGGTTCGCAGCGCCCTGTGGGGGCTTCCACAACCCTGGGTTCGCAGCGCCCTGTGGGGGCTTCCACAACCCTGGGTTCGCAGCGCCCTGTGGGGGCTTCCACAACCCTGGGTTCGCAGGGTCGGGTGGTCTCGTCACGCCCCGGGTCTACGCTTGGAGCGTGGCCATCGTGACCGTCAGCGGACCCAGGGACGCCGGCCCCGGCGAACGGGAACAGATGCTCGAACGCGCCGTCGAGGTCCTCGGAGGCGGTGACATCCTCCGCATCGACGTTCCCGCCAAGGGCACCGGCTCCGACGGGGACGGAAGGCTCCGCGACGCCGTCCACGGGATCGTTCCCGCCCTGCAGAGTGGATCGTTGTTCGGGGACACCGCCAGGGTGATGCTCGTCGACGCGCAACAGCTCCTGAAAGCCGAGGCAGAGGTCATCGGCGAGCTCATCGCGTCGATCGACCCCGACGCCGTCGAGGTCGTGTTCGTCGCTGCCGGGTCCATCCCGGCGCCGCTCGCCAAGACCCTCAAGTCCATCGGCGACACCATCACGGTCAAGAAGATCAGGGAACGCGACGCCGCCCAATGGCTCGCCCGGGCCGCCAAGGAGCGGAAGCTCCGTATCGACTCCGACGCCGCCCACATCCTCCTCCAACGCTTCGGCACCGACGTCGCCGCCCTCGGCAAGGCCCTCGACCAGCTCGCCGTCGACGGCGCCACGATCGACGCCGCGACGGTTCGGAACCGGTTCACCAACCGTCCCGAGGAACCCGTATGGCTGCTGTCGGACGCGATCGTCGCCGGCAAGGAAGGCGAGGCGCTCCGGCGGCTGGAGGACTATCTCGAGCACGGCCATCCCCTCGCCTTGCTCGCCTTCCTCGAAGGCGAGGTGCGGAGACGATCCCTCGCCCAGGTCGCTCCCGACGTCGAGACCTACGCCGGCTGGGTCGGTTCGACGGCGGCCGCCTACCCCGTCAGGAAGGCCTGGGATGCCAGGAACCGGACCCGCTCGGGCAACCTGGCTCGTTCCCTCGACGCCATCGCCCGCGCGGACCTGACGCTGAAGACCGCCCCCGAGGCCGTTCACCGGGTGACGTTGGAGCGCCTGACCGTCGCGCTGTCCCGCTGGCTCAGTCGGTGAACGGTCAGCCTTCGAACGGCCGAACCGCCACGACCGTCAACGTGAAGGTGCCGGCCGGCGCCTCGTAGGACACCTGGTCACCCTCGGAGGCGCCCAGCAGCGCCGCACCGAGGGGACTGTCGGGAGAGGCCAGCATCATCCCGGGCGCCTTGTTCTCCGCCGGGGCGACGAAGACGTCCATCTCGTCGCCGTCGGCGTCGATGATCGTCACCACCGACCCGATCTGAACCTCGTCGGAGTGCTCCACCTGACGGACCTCGGCGGTGTCCAGGAGATGCTTCAGCTGGCGGATCCTCGCCTCCATCATGCCCTGGTCGTTCTTCGCCGTGTCGTACTCGGCGTTCTCCCTCAGGTCACCGTGGTCGCGGGCCTCCGAGATGCGCTCTTCGATCTTGCGCCTGCCCTCGGTGGTCAGGTACTCGAGCTCCGCCTTGAGCTTCTCGTACGCGGCAGGCGTCAACCAGGTGCCACGGTCGGCGCTCATGGTGTCAGCCCAACAGGGTGCGGACCTGCTTGGTCAGCCGGGCCTTGCGCCGCGCCGCCGTCCGCTTGTGGAGGACACCCTTCGACACCGCCATGTCGATGCGCTTTTGGGCGAGACGGAGCATCTCCTCGGCCTTGGCGGCGTCGCCGGCCTCGGCTGCCTGCACCGCGGCGCGGGCTCGGGTCTTCAACTCGGAACGAACCGACTTGTTGCGCAGATGCCGCTTCTCGTTCTGACGGTTGCGCTTGATCTGGGACTTGATGTTGGCCATGGAGAAACAAACCTCGCGAGGTGGGTGGGACGATCCGGGAGGATAGCAGAGCCGGGCGCAACGGTACAATGGCCGAGCCCGTTGAGCTGCACGGGCTCCCTTCCCCCATGACCGCCCAGTCGCGTATCCGGAACTTCAGCATCATCGCCCACATCGACCACGGGAAGTCCACCCTGGCCGACCGCCTGCTGGAGCGCACCGGCGCCATCTCCGAACGCGACATGCGCGCCCAGGTGCTCGACGAGATGGACCTCGAACGGGAGCGAGGGATCACCATCAAGGCCAACGCGGTCCGCCTCGACTACGTCGCCTCCGACGGCGAGACCTACCAGCTCAACCTCATCGACACCCCAGGCCACGTCGACTTCTCCTACGAGGTGTCGCGAAGCTTGGAGGCCTGCGAAGGCGCTTTGCTCCTCGTCGATGCCTCCCAGGGCGTGGAGGCCCAGACCCTGGCCAACGCCTACCTGGCGATCGAAGGGGGCCTCGAGATCATCCCGGTGGTCAACAAGATCGATCTGCCCGCCGCCGAGCCTGACCGCGTCGCAGGTGAACTGGCGGGCATCCTCGGCGGGTCGACCGACGAGGTGATCCGGGTGTCCGCCAAGACCGGTGAGGGCATCGGTGATCTGCTCGAAGCGATCGTCGACAGACTCCCCGCTCCCGAAGGCGATCAGGCCGCGCCGCTCCGAGCGCTGGTGTTCGATTCGTTCTACGACACCTACCGCGGCGTCGTGTCCCACGTGAGGATCTTCGACGGCGCGATCCGCCAGGGCGACGGTCTCCGGTTCATGGCGACCGGCCTGGACACCTCGGCCGACGAGATCGGCATCCGCCGGCCCAAGACCGAGCCGGTCCAGACCCTCGGCACCGGGGAGGTCGGGTACCTCGTCACCGGGGTCAAGGAGATCGACCTGATCCGGGTCGGCGACACCGTCACCCACCGTGAACGGCCCGCCGCGGAAGCCCTTCCCGGCTACCGGGAACCCAAGCCGATGGTGTTCTCCGGGCTGTTCCCGACCGACGGAGACGACTTCGAACGCCTCCGGGACGCCCTCGAGAAGCTGCGGCTCAACGACTCGGCGTTGGTCTACCAACCCGAGACCAGTCGGGCGCTCGGGTTCGGTTTCCGGGTCGGCTTCCTCGGTCTCCTCCACATGGAGATCGTCAGGGAACGGCTCGAACGCGAGTACGACCTGGACCTGGTGGCGACGGCGCCGTCGGTCGCCTACCGGGTGAACCTCACCAACGGCGAGACCTTCATGATCCGCAGCCCCCAGGACATGCCCGAGCCGGGGAAGATCGCCTCGATCGAGGAGCCGTACGTCAAGGCGATGATCATCGCCCCGGCCGAGTACATCGGCACGATCATGGAACTCGCCCAGTCGCGCCGGGGCGAGATGGGTGAGATGACCTACCTGAGCCCCGAGCGGGTGGAGCTGCACTACCAACTGCCGCTGTCGGAGATCGTGTTCGACTTCTTCGACCAGCTCAAGTCGCGGACCCGAGGGTACGCGTCCCTCGACTACGAACCGGCCGACTACCGACCATCGGATCTGGTTCGGGTGGACATCCTCCTCAACGGCGTGCCCGTCGATGCCTTCTCGTCGATCGTGCACCGCTCGGAGGCCT
>JALVQZ010000095.1 GCA_027036355.1 Acidimicrobiia bacterium
TCGTTGCGGATCGTCGCGGAGGACACGTCGAGGCCGCTGCGGTCGAGTACCGCAGCGGAGCTGACCGGCTCACCGGTGCGGATGTACTCCTCGATCAGGGCCTGCAAGACCCTCGATCTGCGGTCGTCGAGCATGTCCGGAAGTTAGCAGTCGCCGTCGGACACTGATAGGTCCCGGCCGACCAACGCCAGGGCGGCGCGGGACACCTCGTCGGTCAGGAGGGGACGCTCCACGGCGAGCCGGTCGGCTCCGACCCGAAGGACGCCGGCGGCGACGAGGCGCCGGCCCGCGGGACCGGCGACGAGCCGCTCGACGAGCTCGTCCCGACGGACCCCGGCGACCCGGCGCAGACCGAGCACGAGACGTTCGACGTCGGCCGCCTCCCCCTCCAGCCGCTCGGCCCCTGCCCGAGGACGCAGCCCGGCAGCGACCCGGTCGAGGTACACGTCGAGACGACGAACGTTACGTGCCCGGACGCCGTCACGGTGATCATGAGCGCCGGTCCCGAACGCCACGAACTCGCCGCCGCCCCAGGTCGCCAGGTTGTAGCGACTGTGATGACCGGGCCGGGCCCAGTTCGAGACCTCGTACCGTACGAGACCGGCTGCGGCTGCCAGCTCCGAGACGGCCTCGTAGGCGTCGGCCTGATGGTCCGGATCGGGCGCCGGAGCACCGGCCAGGATCGACCGCGACAGTTCGGTTCCTCGTTCGACCGTCAACGCGTACGCCGAGAGATGGTCGACGTCGAGGGCCAGGGCGCGTCGTACCGTCGCCACCCACCGGTCGAGACCCTCACCTGGCGTCCCGTAGATGAGGTCGATCCCGACGGACCGGAATCCGGCCCGGCGAGCCGACACGACCGCCGCCTCGGCTTGACCGGGACCGTGCCGTCTCCCCAGCGACGCCAACGTGCGAGGGTCGAAGGACTGGACGCCGAAGGACACCCGATCGAACCCGACCGCGAGCAGCTCGTCGGCGTAGCGATCGGTCCAGTCCTCGGGATTGACCTCGATCGCCACTTCGGCGCCGTCGACCACGCCGAAGCGGTCGCGGAGGGCCCCGATGATGCGACCCAGGGAGGCGGCGGGGAGCCGCGACGGGGTGCCGCCGCCGAAGGCGATCGCATCCAGCGGGACCCACGGCCGCTCCATGGCGATCTCGGAGACGACGGCCTCGACGTAGGCGTCGGTCCCGGCATCGGCGCCGGGGTCGCCGTCGACGACCACCGCGAAATCGCAGTAGGGACAGCGCCGGGCGCAGAAGGGAACATGCACGTAGGCGCTGGACAACCGGGCCGCCTCGTCGGCGAGGAGCGGGTCGTCGGGCCGGACGACCGGGCCCGTCACTGGTCGAGCTTGAGGGCCGAGATGAACGCCTCCTGCGGGACCTCGACCTGGCCGACCATCTTCATGCGCTTCTTGCCCTCCTTCTGGCGCTCGAGCAGCTTGCGCTTCCGGGTCACGTCGCCGCCGTAGCACTTGGCGATGACATCCTTGCGCTTGGCCTTGATCGTCTCCCTGGCGATGATGCGGCTCCCGATCGCGGCCTGGACGGGCACGTCGAAGAGCTGCCGGGGGATCAGCTCGCGGAGTCGCTCCACCATCGCCTTGCCGTACCGGTAGGCCTCCGAGCGGTGCACGATCGACGAGAAGGCATCGACGGGCACGCCGTTGAGGAGGATGTCCACCCGAACCAGATCCGATGGTCGGTAGTCGGCCGGTTCGTAGTCGAGGGACGCGTACCCTCG
>JALVQZ010000096.1 GCA_027036355.1 Acidimicrobiia bacterium
GGAGAGGGTCGTGCGAGGGATCGACCGGCTGGCGTTCCGGATCGACGCCGCGACGTGGGCGCCGACGACCATGCCTTCGAGCAGCGAGTTGGACGCCAGCCGGTTGGCGCCATGGAGCCCGGTGGAGGCGACCTCCCCGGCTGCCCACAGACCGCGCAACGAGGTGCGCCCTTCGAGATCGGTGGCGATCCCTCCCATGTGGTAGTGCTCGGCGGGGGTGACGGGCATCGGCTCGGTGCGCGGATCGATCCCGGCGGCCGTCGCCGCGGACCAGACCGTGGGGAACCGGGCGGGGAACGCCCGGCCGACCGCGTCGGTGGCGTCGAGGAAGACCCGGGCGCCATCTCGGATCCTGGTGGCGATCGCCCGGGCGACGACGTCGCGGGGCGCGAGCTCGGCGTCGGGATGGACGTCGGGCATGAACCTGTGGCCGGCCTCGTCGACGAGGATCGCACCTTCTCCCCGGAGGGCCTCGGTGAGGAGCGGTACGGGGTCGGCGTCGATGGCGAGGGCGGTGGGGTGGAACTGGACGAACTCCAGGTCGGCGAGACGGGCGCCGGCGCGGGCGGCGACGGCCAGACCGTCACCGGCTACCTCCGGCGGGTTGGTGGTGTGCAGGTACGCCGCGCCGATCCCTCCGGTGGCGAGCACGACCGCCGAGGCGGCCAGGGCGACGGCGACGCCGTCGGGGTCGAGGGCGACGACGCCGGCGACCTCGTCGTCGGCCCGGAGCAGGTCGACGAGGTCCCAGCCCGCCAGGACGGTGACATCGGTCCGTCGCTCGATGGCGGAGGTGAGTGTTCGCATCACCTCGGCGCCGGTGGCGTCGCCGTCGGCGTGGACGACGCGGCGCCTCCGGTGTCCCGCCTCGCGCCCGAGGACGAGCCGGCCGTCGGGATCACGATCGAATCGGGCGCCGAGGTCCTCCAGCCAGCGGATGCGCTCGGGGGCCTCGGCGGCGATGGCTTCCGCGACGCGGCGTTCGGCGATGCCGGCGGCGACCGCGAGGGTGTCGGCGGCGTGTGCCGGTGGGTCGTCGTGTTCGCCGACGGCGGCGGCGATCCCGCCTTGGGCCAGCTCGCTGGAGCCGAAGCCGGGTCGGGTGAGCACGAGACAGTTCCCGAGGGCGAGCGCCGTGCTGAGCCCGGCGATGCCGGCCCCGACGACGATGGTGCGTTCGCTCATCGTCCTACCGCCAGCATCCGGTCCACCGCCCGGCGCGCTCGAACGGCGATCTGCGGGTCGACGACGACCTCGTGGCGGAGGTCGCGGAGGGCGTCGCGGATGCCCTCGAGGGTGATGCGTTTCATGTGGGGACACAGGTTGCAGGGGCGGACGAACTCGGTGGCGGGGGCCTCGACGGCGACGTTGTCGGCCATGGAGCATTCGGTCACCATGACGACCTGGCGGGGTCGTTCGGTGTGTACCCAGTCGATCATGCCCGAGGTGGATCCGACGAAGTCGGCTTCGGCGAGTACGTCGGGCGGGCATTCGGGGTGGGCGATGATCCGGATCCCCGGGTGGGTTCGGCGGTAGCCGGCGAGCTCGGCGCCGGTGAACCGTTCGTGGACCTCGCAGCTCCCATGCCACAGGACGATCTCGACGTCGGTCTGGGAGGCGACCCAGCGTCCCAGGTACTGGTCGGGCAGGAAGATGACCCGGTCGGCGCCGAGAGATTCGACGACCTCGAGGGCGTTCGACGAGGTGCAGGTGATGTCGCACTCGGCCTTTACCGCCGCCGACGTC
>JALVQZ010000097.1 GCA_027036355.1 Acidimicrobiia bacterium
GGGCGGGACGACGTCGAGGGCGTCGGAGACGCCCACGAGCTCGGAGATCGAGAGGCGGATCAGCGACTCGAGGGCGACGCTCGACGTGTTGTTCGTCACGTCGGTCTCGGGGTTCGCCGACGAGGTGACCTCGGCGACGATGTCGTAGGTCCCCGTATCGTCGAGAGTCAACGCCACGTCGAGGTTCCGGCTGCCGAACACGGACCCGACGGGGCACGACAGGGCGGTGTTGCCGTTGATGGTGAACTCGCTGCAGGCGTCGTTCGTCGACGACACGAGGCTCGCCGCACCCGGGATCGAGAACGACACGACGACGTCGCCGGCTCCCTGGTTCGTCTCGGAGATGACGGCGCGCAGGGTCACCCTGGCGCCGCGGTCGACGACGCCGTCACCGTCGGGGTCGCCGGCGAGGACCGACAGGTCGACGGAGACGTCGTTGGGCAACTGGAGCGGGTCGACGACGAGGATGGTGACGGTGTCGCGGTCTTCGGACGATGCGGGAGTGCCGTCGGAGGCCGTCCAGTCGTCACGCACCACGACGTCGAACGTGTGCCGGCCGGTGGTGGCGCTCGGCCACGAGAACACGCCGGTGGCGGGGTCGATGGTCGCTCCGGCGGGGGCGCCCTCGAGGGCGTAGGTCAGCGACTGGGCGGGGAGGTCGGGGTCCGTGGCGTCGGCGTCGAAGGTGACGGTGTCGCCGGTGAAGACCTGCTGGTCGGCGATCGGCGCGAGCACGGGTGGCTGGTTCGTCTCGACGACGGTGATGGTGATCGGCGCCGTCGTCTCGTTCGGGGGGTTCGACGTGTCGGCGGCCCGCATCGTGAACGCGAAGGTCCTGCCGCCGTCGGTCTCCCCGGGGGTCCATTCGAAGATGCCGTTGATGACCGCGCCGGGAGGGACCGGGTCGATGCCGTCTTCGAGGGTGAGGGTGATGTCGTCGATGGGCGTGTCGGGGTCGGACAGGAAGTCCGAGCGTGGGATCGACAGCGTCTCGAACTCGCCGATGGTCGCGACGATGGCGGTGAGCACCGGCGACTGGTCCCCTGCGGTGACGGTGACCGTGATCGTGTCGGAATCCGTCGTGGGCGGCGTCGCGCAGAAGGAGCCGCCGCATTGGTCCTCGGACACCTCGATCGTCACGGAGTGCGGACCGGCCTGGGTCGCGTCCGGCGTCCAGGTGAACACACCGGTGGACGGGTCGATGGCCGCGCCGGTGGCGGTGGCGGTGGACAGCGAGAACGTCAGGGCGTTGCCCGGCGTCCCCGGGGTGGCGGTGGCGGTGAAGGTGAGCAGGGTGCCCGCTGCCACGGTCTGGTCGCCGATGGGGTCGAGGGTCGGTGCCGGGGGCCCGACCTCGATGGTCGTGTCGATCGTGATGGTGTTGAGCGGCTTGGAGTCCTGGGTGACGGTGAGGGAGATCGGGTAGCTGCCCTGGTCGGTCGTCGCCGTCTGCCATTCGAGCGTGGTGCCGTTCCACGTGGTGCCGGCCGGCAGTCCGCTCCAGGTGGCGGTGTACGGGTCGCCTTCCTCGTCGGTGATCGTGATGGGTTCGCTGAGCAGCGCGCCGGCGTCGACGCTCAACGGCCCGAACGGCGCGACCTCGGGTGGGTAGTCGATCGTGAACGTTCCGTTGACGTCCCACACGGCCGGCCCGAAGCCCGACTTGCCGACGATCACCCCGGCGTTGTTGATGGCGAACGCGTCGGCGGTCGTGTCACCCGGGTAGAACCCGAGGTCGATCATGCCCTCGGCCGCCGATCGCCACAGGAACGCCCGCCGAGCGACGTTCGGGTTCGTCGAGGTGCCGCTCCATCCGACGATCCACCCGTCGTCGTTGATCGCGCGGGCCTGGCTCATCGTGTCCCCGGGGAGAGTGCCGAGACCCACCGGGTCGGCCGTCTGCGACGACCAGTAGGCGGCTTCGACGATGCCGCCGCCCGGGGCGAGATGCCCGACGATGGTCCCGGAGGCGTTGGCGTCGTAGGCGACCCCGTTCCCGGAGAGCGGGACGTACCCGTTGGTTGGTGTCCATGTGCCCCCGTTGCCGACGAGGAGGCCGCCGTCGATGCCCTGGGCGAGGAAGTTCTGCGTGTCGATGGTCGTGAACCCCCCGGGGCGGCCGACGAAGCTGAAGGAGCCGACGTAGCCGACGATGTCACCGTCGATGCCGGTCACCGTCCGCACGCCGATGTCCTGCAGCCCGCCGGTGTCGCTCCACAGGAAGGACCGGAGGGAGACGTTCCGATAGGTCCCGACGACCTCACCCGCCGCATCCATGTCGACGACGGCGAGGTACCCCGCGCCGGGGTCGACCGCGGTCAGTTGCGGCCACAGGTCGGTGGGATACCCGATCCCCTTCCACACGGCCGTGTTGAGCGCCACCCAGCCGGCGTCGTTGATCGCCACCGCGGTGCCGAGATCTGCTCCGGGCAGTCTCAGGACGCGGATCCCGGTGGCGGAGGTGCCCACGTTCGAGGCGGTCCCCGCACCCGGCAGCAGCGAGATCATGAGCGCCACCGCCAGCACCAGCGCGAGTCGTCGTCGCATCGTTCCCCCTCAGCCGATCACCGATCCTTCCTACGAGAAGGAGAGCTCGACCCTGACCCTGACGGGGTCGTCCCTCTGGATGGTGAGTGGGGTGATCTGACGGCACGTGAGGCTCTGGCTACCGGCGGGGGTCGTGTTGGCGAGGGTGGCAACGTACTGGAACGTATAGGTGTCGGCGCCGGATTCGATCCCGGACACCTGACCGACGGAGCTCAGCACCACCGTCGAGCCTTCGATACTCACCGTGGGGCTCGCGAGGTACTGGTCGTAGTTCGATTCCGGGCAGCCGGTACCGGTGTTCCTGACGCCGATGCTCCAGCTATCGACGGCCGTGGTGCCGGTCAGCAGGTTCGCGAGGAGCGTCTTGCCGCTGCCCGTGAGCGCGTTCTCGAAGGCTCTGCGTTCCTTGACGGTGCCGTCGGCGTCGAGGACCTCGATCGTCCAGCGGCCGTGGACCTGGATGCCTTCGTTGGTCGCGTCGCCCGCGACGCTCTGCGCCTGGGCCGGGCTCCCGGCGACCGTGGTCGGGGTCAGGTCGAGCGCGGAGGCTCCCTGCGCCTGTGACGTTCCCCCGGTCCCGGCGCAGGCCGATGTGACGAGGGCCATGGCGGCCACGAGCCCGATGAGTGTGCGTTTCATGGTCGGTTTCCCTCCTGAGTTCACCCGAGTGCGGGCGTGTTTGGCCCCCACCGCAGCGGACACTACGCTGCGTTGCTAAACGTTCACTAAACGTGGTGAGGTAGGTCGTGCGGTGATCACGCTGTCGTTGTTCGGGCCGACCACCGTGACGGTCGACGGTGTCGCGGTGGCGTTGTCGCCGGCGCGTCGACGCCTGCTCGCCCTGCTGGCCCTCGATCGGTCCCGTCCGGTGGACACCGACGTCCTGATCGAGCGGATGTGGCCCGACGGCCCGCCGGCAACGGCCCGCACCGCCCTCCACGTCCACCTGTCGAAGATCCGCAGGTCGGCGCCCGGCCTGATCGAGACGGCGGCGGCGGGGTACCGGCTGGGCGACGACGTGAGCGTCGACGTCGAGACCTTCGAGACGCTCGTCGGCGAGGCCGCCAAGGCCGTCGCCGCTTCGAAGTGGGACAGGGCGATCGAGCGCTGCCGGAGCGCCCTGGAGCTGTGGCGGGGCGATCCGTTCGCCGAGATCGCTTCGGACACTGAGGCCCTCCCGGCGATCACCCGCCTCGTCGAGCGACGCCTGGAGGCCTACAAGCTGGAGCTCCATGCGCTCCTCGCCTCCGGACGGAACGACGCCGCCATCCCGTACGCGGCGGAGCTCGTGGAACGGTATCCACTGTCGGAGCGGTTCCGGGAGAGCCTCATGCTGGCCCTGTACCGGTCGGGCCGCCAGGCCGAGGCGATGCGGGCCTATCAGGAGGCGCGGCGGGTCCTGGGCGAGGAGCTGGGCCTCGAGCCGGGCATCGAGCTGCGGGACCTGGAGGAGCGGATCTTGCTGCACGACCCGAGCTTGGGTGTTCGCAGCGCTCCCCCGATCCCCCACAACCTGCCCGACACCCCGACGAGCTTCATCGGACGCGACTCCGACCTGGCCGGGGTCGTCGACGACGTGGTCGCAGGCACGGTGGTGACGATCGTCGGCGGGCCCGGTGTCGGCAAGACCCGCCTCGCGGTGGAGGCTGCCCGGGAGCTCCTCGACCGTTTCCCTGGGGGCGTCTGGATGGCCGAACTCGGCGGCGCGTCGAGCCCGCTGAGCGTGGCGGCGACGATCGCCCGGGCCACCCGGACGACGGACCCGGTCGATTCACTCGAGTCCCTGGGTTCCCTCGTCGCGCAGCGTCCGGTCCTGGTCGTGCTCGACGAGTGCGAGGCCGCCCTCGGCGACGTCCGGCGGTTCGTCGAGGCGTTCCGCGCTGCGGGTCCCCGTGGGGCGATCGTGGCGACGAGCCGGGAGCCCCTCGGGGTCGGCGGCGAAACGGTGCTGCGGATCGGTCCGTTCGACCGGGCCACCAACGCGGCGGTGCGGATGATCGTCGATCGGATCCGGGCGATCGATCGGTCGTTCAGCCTCGACGACGACGCGGCGGCGGCGTTGAACGACCTGACCACCCGCGTCGACGGCGTGCCGCTAGCCCTCGAGGTGGTGGCCCGCTGGGTCCCCGTCCTCGGGATCGCCGAGACGCTGCGTCTGCTGGCGTCGGTCGAGGCGCCGACCGGTCTCGAGACGGCCCTCGACTGGAGCTTGGGGATGCTGCATCCGTCGGACCGGGACCTGCTCGTGGCGCTGTCGGTCTTCGCCGGCCCGTTCACCCTCGGTCGTGTCCAGGCCGTGTGCGCCCCCGAGGGCGCCGACGAGCTGGCGACCGCGGGGGCCGTCACCCGGCTGGTGGAGGCGTCGCTGCTGACCGCCGAAGGACATCGATCGGCGACGGTGCGGTACCGGATGCTCGGACCGGTGCGGGAGTTCGCGGGGGCCGGCTCCGGTCGCCCGGCGGAGGTCGCCCGGCGCCACGGGACCGCGTATCGGGAGGCTGCCGCGACGGTGGCGACCGCCGCCCGCACCGACCGGCAGGCCGAGATGTTCGCCGCGGTCGACGCCGAGATCGCCGACTACCGGCTGGCGATGGCATCCTTCCGCGACGAGGGAGATTGGGATTCGGTGGCGTCGATCGCCGCCGGGTTGGCGCGGTACTGGTACGCCCGGTTCCTCGGATGGGAGGGGAAGGTGTGGTTGGACGAGGCGCTCGGGCATGCGTTGTCGCCGGCCGTGACGGCCGCCGCCCGGAACGCGGCCGGGTTCCTCGCGTGGGCGGTTCACGACTACGACACCGCCGACCGGCACTACCGGGCGACGCTCCAGGACGGGCGAGCGTCGGGGGACGATCGGGTCGTCGCCGACGCCTTGTACGGGTTGGGGCTGATCCATCAGAAACGCCGGTTCGAGGATGGGGCGGCGATGCTGGAGGAGGCGGCCGAGCTGTACCGTCTGCTTCCCGGCACCGATCTGGAGCTCGGCCAGTGCCTGCTGTACCGGGGCCTCGACGAGGTCGGTGCCGGGAAGCAGACGGTAC
>JALVQZ010000098.1:0-954 GCA_027036355.1 Acidimicrobiia bacterium
GCCGAGGCGAGGAAGAGGAAGACCGCGACGACCGTCGTGGTGATGATGACCAGAGCCCGTGCTCCGATGTTGATCCGGTGGTGCATCTTCCTACCTCCTCTGCCTGGCCGGCCTACCGCCGCTCCCCTGGGAGCCGTTCCGCCGCCCTACCGCTTCCGGGCCGAGGCCCTGCGTCGGCGGGTCGACTCCCCCACCCGCCACCTCGCTTCCGTGTCGGGTTCTCGAGGTGACACGATCACCGTATCGACCGGGTGTGACAGGAACCGAGTGCGAACAGGTGTTCGATGTCCGTACCGTACCGAACGCCTGTTCGATTGTCAAGGCGAACGCGTGTTCCCCCGACACGCCGAGCCGGGCGAGGTCAGGCCACCGATCCCTCGGCGGGCCGCAGCCCGGCGGGCGCCGTCACCAGCGGTCGCGGGTCACCGGCCCCGTCGGCGGCGGTTCGCCCGGACCGTCGGCGGGACCACCGTCCGCCGGGCCCGGCGAGGGAGCGTCCTTCGGACCGAGGAACCAGCCGGCGTAGCCGACCAGCCCGAGGAGCGGAACCACCATCCCGATGAGGGCCACGATCCCCAGCGTCTGATGGCCGTTGCGGAAGAGCCGCACCACGCCGATCACCCACAGGATCATCAGCGGCAGGAAGACGAACAGCAAGATCTCCGGACCACCCACGTACTGCATGACACCAGGGTACTCGCCTCGGCCCGGTCGCCCCCGACGGGCACCGAACATATGTTTGGTCAGAACGGCGATCCCGGGTACCATCGGCACCACGCCAGTCGAGGGGAACATCATGACCACCGAACGTGCCCAGCTCTCGGATCGCCAGCGTCAGATCCTCGAGCTCATCATGTCCACCGTCGCCGACCGCGGCTACCCGCCGTCGGTCCGCGAGATCGGCGAAGCCGTGGGCCTGTCGTCGCCGTCGACGGTCCACAGCCACCTCTCGGC
>JALVQZ010000098.1:964-5569 GCA_027036355.1 Acidimicrobiia bacterium
CCTCTCGGCCCTGGCCAAGGCCGGCTACATCCGCCGCGACCCCTCCAAGCCACGCGCCATCGAGGTCATCGACCGCGGCGACGCCACCGTGTCGGACCTGCGCCGCGCCCCGGTCCGGGACGTGCCCCTGGTGGGACGCATCGCCGCCGGATCCCCGATCCTCGCCGAAGAGGACATCGAGGAGATCTACCCGCTCCCCACCGAGATCGTCGGCAACGAGCCCGTGTTCATGCTCGAGGTCCGGGGCGACTCGATGATCGACGCGGGCATCCTCGACCGCGACTACGTGGTCGTCCGCCGCCAACCCACCGCCGACGACGGTCAGCTCGTGGCCGCCCTCGTCGACGGCGAGGAAGCGACCGTCAAGCGCCTCCAACGTCTCGACGGACGTGTCGTGTTGCGCCCCGAGAACCCCGACTACCCGCCGATGGTGTTCAGCGAAGGCGTCGAGATCCTCGGCGTCGTCGTCGCCGTGCTCCGCCGGGTCGAATAGGGGCCCTCAGCGGGCGATCGTGCCGGTGAACACGACGTTCGCCGGACCCTCGATCCACGCCCCCTCGTCGGTCAGCTCGACGACCAGTTCCCCGCCGGGCAACTCGACCACCACCCGGCGAGCCACGTCACCGGCCTCGTGGGCCGCGTACGTCGCCGCCGCCGCCCCCGTGCCGCACGCCAGGGTCTCGCCCACGCCCCGCTCCCACACCCGCAACCCGATCCGTTCGGCGTCGAGGACCTGAACGAACTCGACGTTGGTGCCCCCCGGGAACATCGGGTCGGTGCCGATCCGCCGTCCCAGCTCCTCCACCGGCGCGCTCTGGGTGTCCTCCACGAACACGACGGCATGCGGGTTCCCCATCCCGACGGGCTTCACCTCGGTGCCGGCCACCGCCAGCACGTCGGTGCGGAACCCGTGCGGCTCGCCGAGGAACGCTCGGACCCCATCGTCGAGGATCTCCACCGGACGCGGACCGACGGCCGTCTCCACCGTGAAGCGCCGGCCGCCGACCCACCCGCGTTCGAACGCCAACCGGGCGACGCACCGCAGCCCGTTGCCGCACATCTCGGCCGCCGCGCCGTCGGCGTTCCAGTACCGCATCGAGATCCGGCCCTCATCCAGCGGCGTCGCCTCGAGGAGCCCGTCGGCGCCGATCCCGAACCGGCGGGCGCACCATCGCCGGATGTCGGCAGGGTCCGGGTCGTCGATGGGACCCTCGACGACGATAAAGTCGTTGCCGAGTCCCTCCATCTTCACGAAGTCCATGCCGGGTCCTCCTCGAGCGCAGCGACGATCGTCTCGGCGATCGCGTCCGGGTCATCCTGCCACGCCAGCCAGCGAAGACGCGGATCCTTCCCGAAGAACGTGCGTTGGCGTTTCGCCAGGGCCATCGTCGCCGCCATCGCCGCCTCCACTCCCTCGGCCTCGGATCGGTCGCCGGCGACCACCGGGAGCAGCTCCTTGTAGCCGACCGCCTGGGACGCGGTCCGCCCCAGCCGGCCGGCCAACGACGCCACCTCGTCGAGCAACCCGGCCGCCATCATCGTCTCCAACCTCCGCCTGACCCGGTGCCGCAGCTCACCGCCGGGATCGATGCCGAAGCCGACGAACGGTACCTCCGCCTCGAAGGTCCGCACCGCGGTGGCCTCACGGGTCCGGGCCCTCGCCGATGGAGAGCGGCCGGTAAGACGCAGGATCTCCACCGCCCGCGCCACCCGCCGGGGGTTCGCCAGATCGACGTGCTCGGGGGCCGCCGGATCGGCGGCGAGCAGCTCGGCGACCAGCGCCTCGGGGTCGGCGTGCTCCAAGGAGGCGGCCAGCGCCGAGTCCCGCGGCGGGAACCGCAACGGATCGACCAAGGCCCGGAAATGCAGCCCGGAGCCTCCGGCCACGACCACGGGCCGGTCGGCGAGGCCCGCCAGCGCGTCCCGACCCGCCCGTTGGAACGCGGCGACGGTGTGGTCCTCCTCGGGCTCGCACAGGTCGATCATCCGGTAGTCGAACTCGCGGCGAGCCGCGACGTCGGGCTTGGCCGTCCCGATGTCCATCCCCCGGTACACCTGCATGGAGTCGACCGACACGATCGCCGCCCCGAGGCGACGGGCGACGGACTCGGCGACCGCCGACTTGCCCGAAGCCGTCGGCCCGACGATGGCCACGACCCTCAGTTCGGGGCTCCTTCGAGGTAGTGCGGCGCGGCCCTGGTGACCGTCACGTCCATGAACGTCCCCGCCGGCCAGCCTCCGGGCACGTGCACGATCCGGTTCCCCCGCGTCCGGGCGGTGACGACCGACGGGTCACGCCGGGACGGACCTTCGACGAGGACCTCGAGCCGCCGACCGACACGCTCCTGGTTGCGTTCGAAGGTGATGGCGTTCTGGAGCCGCACCAGGCGGTCGAACCGCTCCTGGACGACCTCGGCGGGTACCTGGGCGTCCATCGTCGCCGCAGGCGTGCCCGGCCGCGGTGAGTACTGGAACATGAACGCCGAGTCGAAGCGGGCTTCGGCCACGACCTCCAAGGTCCGCTCGAAATCGTCGTCTCCCTCACCGGGGAACCCGACGATGATGTCCGTCGACACGCTCAGGTCCGGCACCATGGACCGGGCCATCTCGAGCTTGCGCAGGAACCGCTCGGCCGTGTAGCCCCGATGCATGGCGGCCAGGATGCGGTCGCTTCCGGCCTGCAGCGGCAGATGCAGTTGCTCGCAGACGGCGTCGGTCTCGGCCATCGCCGCCATCACGTCCTCCTTGATGTCCTTCGGGTGGGGGCTGGTGAACCGGACCCGCCGGATCCCGTCGACCTCCCCGACCCGGCGAAGGAGATCGGCGAACAGCGCCTTGTGGCCGCCCTGTTCCAGGTCCCGGCCATAGGAGTTGACGTTCTGACCGAGGAGCGTCACCTCGACCACCCCCTCCGCGGCCAGGGTCTCGACCTCCCGGAGGATGTCGCCGGGCCGGCGGCTGATCTCGGGGCCCCGCACGATCGGCACGATGCAGAACGTGCACGAATTGTTGCATCCGATCGTGATCGTCACCCACGCGGTGTGTTCCGACTCCCGATGGGCAGGCAGATGGGACGCCATGTCGGCCGGGTCGACGGTCTGCTCCCAGATCTCGGTCACCGGCCCCCACTCGTCGGCGTGGTCGAGGAGATCGACGACCCGATGCGTGTTGTGGGTGCCGAAGACGACGTCGACCCAGTCGGCTCGTTCTCGGATCGTCCCGCGGTCCTTCTGCGCCATGCATCCGCCGACGGCGATCCGCATGTCGGGGCGGTCCCGCTTGAGGCGCCGCAGCGACCCGAGGTACCCGTAGAGCTTCCGGTCGGCGTTCTCCCGGATCGTGCAGGTGTTGAGGACCACCAGGTCCGCCTCGGCAGGGTCGTCGGCGGGGACCATCCCGTCGGCCTCGAGCAGCCCGGCGATCCGCTCCGAGTCGTGGTCGTTCATCTGGCACCCGTACGTCCGCAAGTAATAGGTGCGTCCCGTCCGGGTCGGGACGCGACCTTCCTTGACGGTCGGCATGCCGAGCAGGGTGGTCTCGCTCACGGGCTGATCCTCGATGATCGGGTCGTCTGGACGCTCAGCGGGCGTAGTCCCGGGCGCGGAACTCCCGGATGACGGTCACCTCGATCTGGCCCGGGTACTGTAGGTCCTCCTCGAGCTTTCTCGCGATCTGGCGGGCGGTCTCGGCCGCGGTCAGGTCGTCCATCTCCTCGGGATCGACGATGACCCTGACCTCCCGGCCCGCCTGCAGGGCGAAGACCCGTTCGACGCCGGGGAACCCGGCGGCGATGTCCTCGAGCCGTTCGAGGCGCCGCACGTAGGACTCCAGCACCTCCCGCCGGGCGCCGGGCCTGGCGGCCGACACCGCATCGGCCGCCTGGACGAGCACGGCCGTCAGGGTGCGGGGCTCGACCTCGTTGTGGTGGGCCTCGATGGCGTGCACGATGGGCGGCTCCTCCCCGAACCGGCGGGCGATCTCGGCGCCGATGAGGGCGTGGGACCCGCCGATCTCGTGCGAGACCGCCTTGCCGACGTCATGGAGGAACGCAGCCCTTCTCGCCTCGTGCTCGTCGACGCCGAGCTCGGCGGCGAGCATGCCGGCGATGTGCGCCGACTCGATGAGATGATCGAGCACGTTCTGGCCGTAGGAGGTCCGGTACTTGAGCCGCCCCAGCAGCGTGATCAGCTCCGGATGGACCCGGGTGATGCCGACCTCGAGGATCGCCCATTCGCCGGCGTCGGTGATGCTCTGTTGCACCTCGGCCCTGGCCTTCTCGTACGCCTCCTCGATGGAGGCGGGATGGATCCGGCCGTCTTCGACGAGCCGTTCGAGGGCGATCCGGGCGATCTCCCGCCGGACCGGATCGAACGTCGACACCGAGACCGCCTCGGGGGTGTCGTCCACGATGAGGTTGACGCCGGCGAGGGCCTCGAAGGCGCGGATGTTGCGACCGTCCCGGCCGATGATGCGTCCCTTCATGTCGTCGGAAGGCAGCGGCACCGTCGAGACCGTGGTCTCGGAGACGACCTCCGAAGCGAGGCGTTGGATCACCCCGGCGAGGATGCGCTTGGCTCGACGCTCGGCCTCCTCCCGCGCCTCGGC
>JALVQZ010000099.1 GCA_027036355.1 Acidimicrobiia bacterium
CGTTGCGTTCGGCGCGGTCCGGCTCACGACGGCCCGGGCGTCGGCCGTGTTCGGAGCCCCCGGTGGGGGGTGACCGGGCCGCCCAGGCCCGGGCGGAGATCGCCGACCTGCTCGCCCGCCACGGATCGTCGCCGCGGCGGTCGTTGGGGCAGAACTTCCTCGCCGATCCGAACATCACCGAGCGGATCGTCCGCACCGCCGGGGTCGGACCGGGGGATCGGGTGGTGGAGATCGGCGCCGGGACGGGCACGTTGACCGCGGCGCTGGCCGACGCCGGCGCCCACGTCGTGGCCTTCGAGCTCGACGAACGGCTGCGTCCGGTGCTCGAGGAGGTCCTGGCCGGACGGGACGACGTCGAGGTGCGGTTCGCCGACGCCGCCAAGGTCGACCTCGGCGGTGTGCTCGAAGGCGGATCGTGGAAGCTCGTCGCCAACCTGCCCTACAACGTCGGGACCGGGATCGTGCTCGACGTGCTGCGCCATGTGCCTCAGGTCGACGAGATGGTGGTGATGGTGCAGCGGGAGGTCGCCGACCGCCTCCTCGCCGGTCCGGGCTCGAAGGACTACGGCCTTCCGTCGGTCGTCGTCGGCCTCCACGGCGACGCCCGCCTCGAGTTCACGGTGCCTCCCCAGGTGTTCCTGCCCCAGCCGAAGGTCGAGTCGGCGGTGGTGCGGATCCGGCGCCGCCCGGCGCCGCCGAGGAGCGAGGAGGCGATCGCCTTGGCCGCGGCCGCGTTCGGGCAGCGACGCAAGATGCTGCGCCGGTCGCTGGCGGGGGTGCTGGAGGACCCGGAGGCGGCGCTCACGGCCGCCGGGATCGACCCGACCGCCCGGCCCGAGGACGTGCCGCCCGAGGGATGGCTGGCCCTCGCCGCGGCTGCGGAGAGGGCATCGTGAGGATCGCCGCGTACGGCAAGGTGAACCTGGCGTTGGAGGTCGGTGGGGTCCGTCCCGACGGGTTCCACGACCTGCGGGGCCTGTTCCAGTCGGTCGACCTGGCCGACCGCATCGAGCTGGTCCCCGCGGAGGTCGACGAGCTGGTCGTCGACGGTGGGGCGCCGAGCGAGCCCGGAGCCAACCTGGCGTGGCGGGCCCTGGAGGCGGTGCGGGAGCTGACCGGCGAGCGTCGCCCGATGCGGATGGTGCTGGAGAAGTCGATCCCGACCCAGGCGGGTCTGGGCGGGGGCAGCGCGGACGCCGCCGCGGTCCTCGGCGCGCTCGGCGCCGGGATCTCTTCGGAGCGCCTCACCGCGGCCGCGGCCGAGCTCGGATCGGATGTGCCCTTCGGGCTCGTGGGCGGCACCGCGGCGGTGCGGGGGAGGGGCGAGACGGTGGAGCCGTTGACCTTCGCCGGGGGATACGCCCTGGCGGTGGTGGTGCCGCCCGTGGAGCTGTCCACGCCTCGGGTGTACCGGCGGTGGGACGAGCTGGGAGCCCCGCGGGGTCCGGCGATCCCGACGACGGCCCTGCCGCCTTCGCTGCGGGACCTGGCGCCGCTGCGCAACGACCTGTACCCGGCGGCGGTGAGCGTCGCCGGCGAGCTCGACGACTGGCGAGCCGAGCTGGAGGCGCGCTGGGACGTGCCGGTGGCGATGACCGGGTCGGGCGCGGGGTTGTTCGGATTCTTCCCCACCCGGCAGGAGGCGGCCGAGGCCGCCGAGGCGGCGCCGGTCGGGGCGCGGTTCGCCGAGGCATGCGAGCCGGTGGCCCGGGGATGGGAACGGACGGACTGAGC
>JALVQZ010000100.1 GCA_027036355.1 Acidimicrobiia bacterium
ACGCAGACCGCGTCGGCGGCCTCGGCGACCCGCACCGGGTGAGCATCGTGCATCTCCTCGCCGAGGCCGCCGACGCGGTCTGCGTGGTCGACATCGAACGGCATGTGGACCTCAGCCAGTCGACGATCAGCTACCACCTCAAGACCCTTCTGGACGCCGGGATCGTGAGCCGGGAGACCCGGGGTCGATGGAGCTTCTACCGGCTCCGACCCGAACGTCTCGGCCGCCTGGGCGCCGCCCTCGAGGTGATGGCGTCCGAGACCATCGCCACCTGAGCGATGGCGTACGGAGGGATCGAGGCAGGCGGAACGAAGTTCGTCTGCGGCGTCGGCACCGGACCCGACGATGTCGTCGTCACTCGCTTCCCGACCCGGGACCCCGCATCCACGCTGGCCGACGTGGTGGGCTTCTTCACCCGTCGGATGAGCCAGGGCGACCGCATCGACGCCATCGGGATCGCCTCGTTCGGTCCGCTCGAGCTGCGCCCCGAGCGCTCCGGCTTCGGGCGGATCATGCGCACGCCGAAGCCGGGATGGTCCGGTGTCGACATCATGGGAGCGATCGGCGACGCCTTCGACGTCCCGGTCGGGCTCGATACCGACGTCAACGGCGCGGCCCTGGCGGAAGCCCGGTGGGGTGCTGCCCGTGATGTTCGCTCGTCGCTCTACCTCACCGTGGGAACCGGCATCGGCGGCGGCGCCATCGTCGACGGCGAACCCATCCATGGCCTCGTCCATCCCGAGATGGGCCATGTGGCCGTCGACCGGGCCGCCAGAGATGCTTTCGAAGGGCGATGCCCCTTCCACCGTGACTGTCTCGAAGGGATGACGTCGGGTCCGGCGATCGCGGAGCGCTTCGGCGCCCCGGCCGAGGCCCTGGTGGGCCCCGAACGGGACGAGGCCCGCCGGCTCGTGGCGTGGTACCTGGCGTCTGGGCTCCGGTCCCTCGTCTACGCGGTCGCCCCCGAACGGGTCGTCGTCGGTGGAGGCCTCTCCCATCTGCCCGGCGTGATCCCGCGCATCCGGGTGGCGCTGATGGACCGGCTCGGCGGGTACCCGGGGCTCGTCGAGCATTCGCGGGCCGGTTTCGTGGTCCCGGCCGAGCTGGGAGACCTCGCCGGGGTCTCCGGCGCGTTGCTCCTCGCCGAACGGGCCGCGCGAGGGCGCTGATCGCAGGGACGACCAACCGCGAGTCGGGTCCGCTCGATAGACTGCCGGCGTCCCGAAGAGGAGTTCCCCTTGATCCGCAGACGTTCCCGAACCCGTTGGGCCCTGCTCGCGGTCGCTGCCGCGGTGGTGGTGACGGTGGCCGCGTGCTCGGGCGAAGGCACCCGCCCGACCGTCTCGACCGTCCCTGACCAGACGACGACGCCGGCGGAGACGACCACCCCGCCCGAGACCACCGAAGCGCCGGAGACGACGGCGCCACCCGAGACCACCGAGGCGCCGGAGACGACGGCGCCGCCCGAGACCACCGAACCGGAGGGAGAAGGCGGCGGCAACGGCGCCCTCGTGCTCATCGTGGCGCTCGCCGGCCTGGCCATCCTCGTGCTCGTGATCCTCGGGGCTCGGTCCAGCCGGAGGAAGGACGTGGCGATCTCGGCCGCGGCCCCTTCGTGGAAGGAGCGGGCGCGGACGGCCTACGCCAACTCTCGCTGGGTCTACGACACGTTGACCGAGGACCTGGCCATCTGGCGGGGCAACACCCGGGTCGACGGGATCACCGATCCCGGATCCGCGAACGCCACCGCCTGGGAGCAGCTCCCTGCGCGGATGGATGCCGCCTTGGCGGAGCTGTACGCGCTCGAGTCCGCCGCGCCCGACGCCCGGACGGCCCAGGTCGCTCGCCGTGTGGTCGACACGTTGAAGGGTGTCCGGACGGCGATCGATTCGCGGGTCGAGGCCCGGGTGGCGTTCCGGACCGAAGAGGCCGGTCCGGCCGACGCCCCCGACCGCCAGGCAAGGCTCGACCAGGCCCGCGACCGCGAGCGCCGAGCGTCGGAGAACCTCGCCGCGGCGCGCACCGTCGCGGCCGAGGCGCTCACCGAGCTGTCGTCGCTGACGTGAAGGGTCGGTAGGCCCGCAGGGATTCGAACCCTGAACCGTCGGATTAAAAGTCCGCTGCTCTGCCAGGTTGAGCTACGGGCCCGGGGTGAGGATAAAGGCTCCCGTACCCGACGGGCGCACCTACGCTCATCGCCGTGGGACGTATCGTCGTCATGGTGCTCGCGGTGCTGGTCGCGGCGGGCTGCGTGCAGGCCGAACCAGCTCCGCCGCACGAGCCCGCGGAGCACGCTCGGTGCACCCTGCGGGTCGGCGAGCAGCCGCCGTACCCCTTCGACGTGAGCTTGGTCGCCGGCACGGTGGTCGAGGACACCACCTATGGGGTTCCCTATCGCATCGAGGTCCTCGACGGCGACGGACGGGAGTTCATCGCCGAGATCGGCTCCGACACGCTCGGTGCGGCGTCCGAGGTCCGGGTCGCCATGCCCGACGAGCTCGCCGCCGGCACCCCCATCGTCGAGATCGACGGGGTCACCTTGTCGGCCACGGGACGGACCGTCGCGTTGCGCTGCGTCGGGGCCGATGTCTCCGATGGGTGACCCATCGACTGAGGGAGGTCGGCGGCGAACGCGTGCAATGGGCTGGGCGACGGTGGTCGCCGTCGCCGTGTCCGCTTGCACGTCCGCCTCGCCTCCCCCGGCGACGTCGTCGGCCGAGGCGGCACCCACATCGACGGTTGCGTCGGTGACGACGACGGCGGCGCGGGTCCCGCCGGCGACGACCTCGACGACCGCGGCTCGCTCGCGCCTGGAACCGTCCCAGGAGCTGACGGCCGTCGCCACCGTCCGCCCCGACGGTGTCTGGCTCGGTGCCTGTGGCATCGGACCGCCCAACTCCGAGATCACCATCCTCGTTGCCGGTGGTGGCGGCGTGTCGCTGCCGGTCGCCTCGGCGGCCTCTGATGATCGAGGGGTGTTCTGCGGGGAGGGTCCCCTCCTGGACCCGGGGGTCACCGCTGCTGGCGACGAGGTCCCCGTCGAGCCGGGCCGTCACAGCGTCGTGGCGACGGTCGACGGAAGCGAGATCGCCGCAGGCGCGGTCACCATCGTCGAAGGGCCCGACGCAGAGGGGATCGGTTCCGTCGATCTGGCCGTCGAGCGGCCCCGGGGGATCGACGCGATCGCCATCCATGCGATCGACGGGTTCGCGACCCGACTCGTCGGCGATCCCGACGACGTCGTCGTCCGGCAGGTCCCCGCCGAGGGCTGGGCGGCTCTGGGGTCGGAACTCTGGGTAGAGACCGGACCGACGCTCCACGATGCCCGACCCGTCGGCTACGAGGTCTGGAGCGGGCCCGAGCCGGAGCTCGGCCGGTACTACGAAGCCTGGGACGCCGATGTCGAATGGGACTTCCAGGGCCTCGCCGCCGCGGCGCTCGCCGGCGGCCGGCCGCAGATGTCCCGAACCATGACGCTCCTCGTCGACGCGTTGCCGCTCGACGCGGTCCCGATCGCCCAGTCGTGGACCATCGACGACTGGGAGCCCGTCGCCGAGTCGGGCCACTTCGTGCTCGCCGAGACCGGCGAGTACCTCGGGGTTTCGATCGAGTCGGTCGAACCGCCGTTCGCGCTCAACGAGGACTTCCTGGGCGGATTCGAGGCGGCGGAGGACGGGTGGACCCGCCGGGTCGACGTTGGCGGGGACCCCCCGTCGCTGTTCAGGGTCTTCGAGCTGTCGCCCGATGGCAGGATGCTGGTCGACGTGTGGCTCGAGTCCGAGCCCCCGACCTACGACGCCGGCGAACCCCGACCGCACGACACCTACGACGAGGGAGCGGCGATCGAGCTGGCAGCCGCGATCCGTCGTCGCATCCATCGCATCCGTACCGCCGAGGTCACCGAACCCGACGGTCCCCTCAACGAACGGGAGTGGCTGGTGCGGGACGCCTTCGGGCGCATGGGCGTCGATGAATGCTGCGGCGAGCCCGCCCACGGCGGGACGGCTGCCACCCGCGGGTTCGAGTGGCGCGACGGCACCGAGATCCTGGTCCTTGCCGCCGCCCCCGACCGGATCGCTCGCCGCCGGCTCGGGCGGCCGACCGAAGACCGGTCCGTGATCGGGCACACCCTCGTAGAGCGTGCGTCCGATGGAACGGCGACTTTCTTCTGCGGCTTCTCGGGCTTCGAGATCGGGGCCTTCGATGAGCGGGTCCCTCCGGATGCTCTCGACGAGCTCGTCGTTCGGCTCTGCGGATGACCGTCGCCGGTCGGACCGGCCGGGCCGTCCGGTAGTCTGCCGTCGACGCCCACATCGAGGAGTACCCACACCATGTCCGCCCAAGCCTTCGAGGTCATCGTCGCCACGTTCCCGAACGAGCAAGGCGCAGCCGCGACGATGTCGTCGCTCGAGGAGATGGCCAGATCCGGCGCCATCGAGATCGTCGACGCCGGGATCCTCGTTCGCAAGGCCGACGGATCGACCCAGGTGACCCAGCACGCCCTCCCCAGCGTCGGTGGAGGGGCGAAGGTCGGGGCCATCGCCGGTGCCGTCATCGGTGTCCTGTTCCCACCCGCCATCATCGGATCGGCGCTGGTCGGGGCCGGGATCGGCGCCGGCGCCGCCAAGCTGGGCAAGGAGCTCCTCAAGTCCGACGAGCTCGAACAGGCCGCCAAGGATCTCGAGCCTGGCACCTCCGCCATCGTCGCGGTCGTCGACGACACGTGGGTCCGCCAGCTCGAGGCCGCCATGCAGGGGTACCGCAAGCTCGCCGCCCACAGCCTCGACGCCGACTCGGCTGCCCGACTGGCGATGGTCGGTGACGACGAGACCGGCGCCGCCGCCGCCACGTTCGACGCCTTCGAGACCGACGAGGACACCGGCGCCGCCGTCGCCACGAGCGTCCATGCCGCGACCGACGGCGCCGGGAACGTCGCCGTGTCGGCAACGACCGCCGCCGTGTCCGACGACGGGATCGCCGTCGAGCAGATCGACGCCGTCGGGAGCGTTGCCCTTCCCGACGACGGCGACGAGAGCGACGGCGCCCAGGAGGGCTGAGACCGCCTATCCCTCTTCGGCGAAGACCAGCACCGGCGTTCCGCCGGCTTCGAGGATCAACTGGCCCTCGTCGATCGACCATCCATCGACCGTGTCGAGGAGCGACAGGTAGCGGTCCTCCTGCTCCATGACGCCGTCGTCGGCGCAGAACATCTTCGTCGCCGCGATCGGGCCGAACGACAGGCTGGAGCCGGCCAAGGTGTACGACGCCGCGTAGCGGTTGCATCCCGCCGTTCCCGATGCCCGCTCCCCGTCGAGCCGCAGCGTGGGGGCCGCCCCGGCGAGCGCGTCCACCAGCCCTCGGTCACCGGCCATGGACCGCATCGTCCAGTCGACGCCCTCGGGCGAGCCCGGGGAGGTGCCCGAACACGCCGCGGCGACGGCCATCGTCACGAGCGCCAGCGCGATCGTGTGGTACATCCCCGGCATCCTACGCGTCGTGAGGCCTGGCGAACCACGCCGCGGCGTCGCGCACCGTCACCTCCAACGGTCGGGCCCC
>JALVQZ010000101.1 GCA_027036355.1 Acidimicrobiia bacterium
GTCGGGAGGCGGCGGGATCGATGCGCCGGGCACCGTGGTCGTGGTGGACCCCGGTGTCGCGGTGGTGGTCGTCGTCGGGACGGCGGTCGTCGACGATCCCGCGGTCGTGGTGGTCGTGGTGGATGTGGTCGTGGTGGATCCCGGTGCCGTGGTCGTGGTCGTCGTGGTGGTGGGCGGCAGGGTGGTGGTCGTGGTGGTCGTGGTGGTCGTGGTGGTCGTGGTGGTGGTCGTGGTGGTGGTGGTCGTCGTGGTCGTGGTCGTGGTCGTGCCGCCGCCACCACCCCCGCCGCTCAACGACAGTTTCACGTCGTCGACGAGGATGACCGCCGAGCTCGATCCGGGGGCGACCATGCGGAAGCGGATCTTCGCCGACGACACCAGGTACGTCTGGGGGATGGTGTCGTTGCGGATCTGCGGCGAGGAGTCGACCGAATCGAGGGACACGGTGCGGAGGACCTCCCACGGGTCGTCCGCGGACCGCACCTCGAGGACGAGGTCCACATCGTCATCGGGCACGGCACGCACGTACGTGAACGAGAGCCTGGCCTCCCCGAACCCGGACAGGTCCATCGAACGCTCCACGCCCACCCCGTCGGGCTCGCCACCCAGCTTGCCGAGCTTCAGACACCCGTTCCCCGAGGGGCATCCGAGCGAGATGACGCTGGCGATCCCCGACCCCGGTCCGTCGGACTCGTTGCGTTCGATCCATGGTCCGTCGAAGTCGATCGTGCCCGAGTTCCCTCCGTATCCGCCCGACTCGAAACCGTCGGCGATGGTGCTGCGCGCCGCCATGGCGGGGGCCGCCACCGCCATGATCACCACGCCGACGAGGACCGCGATGGAGGAGCGGCGGGGTCTCATCCGAACCTCACCACGAGGTCGCCGGGGCCCCCATCGGCCGGAACGTCCTGGACGGCAACCGGAGGCCCGCCGGCGTCGTCCTCGCCGCTGTCCGCCGCGACCGCACGGCCCGGGAGCGTGACGACGAAGTTCGTCCATCCGAGGGTGCGGACGTAGCGGACCGTCCCTCCCATCCGCCGACACAAGGCGTCGGCCACCGCCAACCCGAGACCCACCGAGCCTCCGAGCAGGGTCTGGTCGATGTCGTGGGAGAACCGCACGAAGAGGCGGTCCTCGATCTCCGCATCGACGCCGTCCCCGTCGTCTGCGACGGTGATCTGGACCATGTCGTCGTCGGCGGCGACCACGACACGCACCTGCGGTCCACCATGGAGCGAAGCGTTGGACAACAGGTTGCGCAGGACCTGGCGGAAGCGTTCCGGGTCGCCGACGACCACCGCCTCTTGACCGTCGACCGTCACCGAGCGATCCCGGTCCGCCAGCGAATCGAGGACGGCCGCGATCTCGCGGGAGACGATCAGCTCCTCCTCGACGAACGTCAACGTGTCCGCCTCGAGCCGGGCGGCGACCAGGAGGTCGTCGACCATGCGGCCCAGTTCGGACGATTCGCGGTTGATCAGCGCGATCAGCTCCATCGCCTCGGTCGGGTCCACCAGACCCGTGTCGATCAGGTACTCGCTGAACCCGTAGATCGACGTCAGCGGCGTCCGCAGCTCGTGGGAGATCCCGGCGATGAACCGATCCTTGGCGCGACCGATCTCTCGTTCGGCCGCCAGCTTGGCTTCCATCCGCAGGTTCGCCTCGCGGAGCTGGCGGCGGGCGAGCGCCCAGTAGATCCCGATCGCCGTGGCGGGGATGAGGAGCGTGACCAGGATCTGCGTGATCGTCGACACCGCACCCGAGAGGTCCTCGTTGGCTGCGATCTCCTCCGCGATCGTCTCCTGCCGGGCGGACAAGCGGGAGGACAACTCGTCGTAGACCGCCTCCAGGTCGGTCTGCCGGATCGTTTCGGCGGTCGTCACATCGCCCACCGAGACGGCTTCGAGTACCGCGGTGGCCGTATCGAGGAACGCGTCGACCGCGGCGACCGTCTCGGGTGCGACGTCCGCGGACCCGCCGAGAGCGGCCCTCCAGCCTGCCACCACCACCAGGTTGCTCGACGCCTCGTCGACCGCGGCGGAGACGGCCTCGTCCGACGCCACCCCGAGTTCCTTGTCGGCGCCGAAGACGACGGCTTGGGCGATCGCTGCACGAGCGAGAGCGGCCGACCCGGCCGTGGCGTTGACGAGGTGCAGCTCGCGGGCGTTCTCGGCCACCCGTGCGGCTCCGGCGGCCGACGAGTACACCAGCGCCAGCGCCATGAGGACGAACGCGATCAGCGCCGCCGCTACGACGGCGACGAACCGGCGACCCGTCCTTGGACTCCCGTGTTCGGCTGTGCTCACGTGCGTGCTCCTCCTCCCCTTATCGGCAGCGCAGCACGGGTCACAAGAGCAGGGTCCTGCGGGATGCCGCACGGACTAGTGCCGAGGGCCGGACCGGTCAGTCCAGGTCGTAGACCGCGAGATGAGGTTCGGTGAGGCTGCCGATGACGAGACGCCCATCGACCCAGCGGACACCGGTCGTCACGGCGACCTTCCCCGTCGTGTCCTGCAGGTTGTGGACGACGGTTCCGGCGGTGTCGAAGCCGAGGACGATCCCGTGCCGGACGGGCTTGGGCTTGAGTGAGTCGGGGAGGCGATACGCGACCTTGCGCAACCACGGCCGGGGCAGCATGGCGTCCACCAGCGGCTGACGGGGCGAGGCCAGCGGCACCCACAGGATCCCACCGCCGAACGACAGGTTGTCGGGGAAACCCGGCAGGTTCTCGACGAACGGCTCGTACGTTCCCGCCTTCGGGCCGGAGAGGTGATAGCGGCAGATCCGGTACATGCCGGTCTCCGCCACGAACAGGGACGCTCCGTCAGGAGCCATCGCGACCCCGTTGGCGAACTGGAGCCCGTCGACGAGCAGCTCCACGGTCCCGTCGGATCGATACGCGTACAGGCGGCCCGTTCCCGAATGCTCGAGCAGGTCGTCGACGTAGCGATGGATCGAGTACCGGCGCGACGACACCGTGAAGTAGACGGTGCCGTCGTCGCCCACGGTCGCGTTGTTCGTGAAGATGAACGGTTCCCCTTCGTATCGGGTCGCCAGCTCCTCGATCGACCCGGAGAGGTCGACCCGGAGGAGGCCACGGTCCGCATCGCACACGAGGAGCCTCCCGTCGGGGTCGATCTCCACCCCCAGCGGTCGGCCGCCCGTCTCGGCGATGCGATCCACCGCGCCGCCCCGGCGGATGGCGAGGATCGCCCCGTCGGCGGTTCCCGTGTAGATGGTCCCGTCGTCGCCGACCGCCGGGTCCTCCGGTCCGACGCCTCCGGTGGGGATCAGCTCGGCCGACGCCAGAAGGTCGTTGCGGGCGTACCGCCCCTCCAGCGGAGGCGCGCTCGGTGGGGTCCATGGGCGAGGATCGAATGTCGCGGACATGACGCGATCGTAGGCCACGCTGGAGCCGATCGGCCACCGGAGGTAGCCTCGCCACGTGGGAATGGAAGAACCGATCCCGTTCGTCGCCGTCGAGGTTCCCCTCATCGGCGACGAACGCAGGAAGAACTGGGCCAAGATCGTCGAGTCCGTGGACGACACGCTGGGCACCGGTTGGGCGTACCAGGGGGAGTTCGTGGCCACCGGTGGCATCCAAGACGTCCCCG
The DNA here is from genome assembly GCA_027036355.1 of Acidimicrobiia bacterium. Classification (GTDB taxonomy): domain Bacteria; phylum Actinomycetota; class Acidimicrobiia; order Spongiisociales; family UBA5794; genus JALSQW01. The sequence goes on from JALVQZ010000101.1 coordinate 3,615, forward strand.
TCGGCGCCGTCGTCGTGGTGTACGGAGAGAAGGGGAGCCGGGCGAATCCGCTGGTGGAGGCGAGGGTCTACACCGTCAACGGCGACGGCACCATGACGTTCCACCTCGCGGCGAAGGGCCGGGCCTGGGCTCGAACCTTGCGTGACCGGGTCATCGAACTGCTCGACGAACGAGACGGCGCGCCGATCGAACGGTCACCATGGGGGCCCGAGCTCGTCCGCTACTCCGACGAGGCCATCGCCACCGAAGCTCGCCGCCGTGGGCTCCTCGGATGACACGACCCTCAGGTTCTACCGGCGACGAGCCGATACCGACGCCATGAGTCGTTCGAAGGGGATCGGTTCGGTCGCGGCGTTCGCCGTGGCCCTCGTCGCCGTGGTCGGGGCGCTCGCGCCGTCACCGGCGGCGGCGGAGACCGTCTACCCGATCACCTTCCCGGTCGCAGGCGACAGCTACTACTACGCCGGCTTCGGGGCATGCCGGGACGGATGCAGCCGAACCCACGAGGGCATCGACATCATGACCTACGGCTGGAAGGGCGTCCCCGTCGTCGCCGCCCGTTCGGGCAAGGTCGTCTACACGTCGGTCGACGCCGGTCGTCCGTGCTGCTCGGTCGTCATCGAACACCGGTACGGGTACCAGACCCGGTACCTGCATCTCAACAACGACACCCCGGGCACCGACGACGGCCGGGCCGTGGGACTGGCTCCCGGCGTCGAGGTCGGGGCCCGCGTCGAGGAGGGCCAGATCATCGGTTGGGTGGGTGACAGCGGCAACACCGAGGACAACATCCCCCACCTCCACTTCGAGATCCGTGCGCCCGACGGACGAGCCATCGACCCGTATCCGTCGCTTCGCAACGCCGACCGGATCGACTTCGGGATCCTCGCAGCGGACCAGGAGGCGCTCATCGCACTGTCACAGATCGCCTATCCCGACGGTGCCCGCTCGGTCGCGATCGCCGCGGACCCGGCCATCGCCGTCGGGACGGGCACGACCTTCGACGGCCCGGTTCTCGTCGGTCCCTTCACCGCCGCGCTCGATGCCGAGCTCGATCGACTCGCTCCCGAACGGGTCGTCCTCTTGGGCATCGCTCAGGACGTCGGCGTCGCCCGCCATCTGCCGACCGGCGTCAGGATCGTCGACGAGGGAACGGCCGAAGGCGCCGTTCCCAGGCCGATCGATGCCCTCCCTGGTGGTCCGTCGATGCCCCCGATCGTGATCGTGGACGACGGGCGCCGGATCCCCAAGGATGCGGCGGAGTTCTCCGATCGGATCGCCGCGACCACGTCGATCCAACGGTGGGCCGTCGCTCGTCTGCCCCGGACCCGCGACCTCCCGACCGGACCCATGCTCCCACTCGGCGAGGTCCCCGCGGGGACGCTGGTGTTCCGATCCTCGACCGGTTGGGTCGAAGCGCCCCGCGGCCCGACCGTCGAAGAGACCGCCGCCGATGCGCTCACGGTCGTTCCCGCCGACGCCGACGTCGGGAACTGGTCACCGCCTGCCATCGGGCTCGTGACCCTCACCCGACGACAGGTGACGGCGCCGACGCTCCGGTTCCTCCTCGATCTGTTCGGGTCGCCGCCGGATCCGCTCTGGCGTTGACCGACCTCAGTCGCCCTCGATCTTGGTCTGGGCCGCCTCCATGATCTGGTGCTGCAGCTCGCCCAGCGCCCTGGCGATGGCGAGCTCTTCGCCGATGACCGGCGACGGGGAGTCGATCGGGTTGCGCCGGGCGCGGCCGGTGGCTTCGAAATGGTCGTTGCGGAGATCCAGCTCCACCCGAGCGGCCGTCGTGTCCTCGTCCTCGTCGAGATGGATGTCGATCGTGATGTCTCGCTCCATGGCTCCTCCTCGCGTCGGTTCCATCGTGCGCGATCGCGTCGGACCCCACCAGGGCCGTTCGGCGGGTCGTCGCCGAACGGCCCCTCCCCGATCCTCGAGATCGCCGCGATCCCCGGCTCCGAGCCTACGCGGCCGATCGGCGAGGTGACCCATCGATGACGGGCCGTTCGCTATCGTGGATCTCGACATGACGCTCCACCGTCCTCGTCGCTGGGTCGTTCCGTTCGTCGCCGCCGCGGTGTGGTTCGCGATCGTCCCCGCCGCGCCGGCTGCCGCCTCGGGTACCTGCGTCGTCGCCCCTCAGGCGGCCGGCGCCGCCGCCATCGCACCGGGAACGATGGTGGGTCGCGACGCGGCGTTCAACGACGCGGACCCCGACGCCGCCGTGGCGCCGCTGCGCTCCATCCGGTACCCCGACGAGGCAGCCATGTGGAGCCGTCTGCACGTCGACGAGCGGGCCGTCGTCGAAGCCGCCGAAGCGTCGGACGACTCCGGGGCGTATCCCTTCGCCGCTCGCGCCCGCAGCGACCGTGGAGTGTCGGACTCGATCGTGCGGCTCTTCTGTGGTCTGTTCGATCGGCGACCCGACCCGTTCGAGCTGGAGTACTGGGCCGACCGGTACTGGAACGGGTTGCCGCTCGTGACGATCGCCGAGGCGTTCACGACCAGCGCCGAGTTCATCGCCCGCTACGGCATGCCCGACGACCAAGCCCTCGTCACCGTGCTCTACCGGGATGTCCTGGGCCGCTCCCCGGATCCAGGAACCGTGGCGGCGTTCGCCGAGAAGCTCCGCTCCGGCGCCCTTCGTCGCGGAGACCTCATCGTCACGTTCACGGAGTCGGCCGAGTACGTCGCCGCGACGGCGACGGCGACCCCGGTCAAGCCGCCGCTCCCGTACCCCGACGACGTCGGGTCGGGTCGCAGGATCCTGTACACCGACTCGGGTCAGCGGATCTGGCTCATCGACGACACCGGGGAGCTCGTCAAGACCCATCAGGTGTCGGGGCGAAGGGGCGTCCCCGGGGTGGGCAGGTACCGCGTGTACTCCAAGTCGCGCCACGCCTGGGCGCCGTACGACGGGATCACGATGGAGTACATGGTGCGCTTCGCTCGCGGAGAGTGGCCGTACGGGTTCCATTCGATCCCGATCTGGCCCGACAAGCGTCCGTTGCAGACCAAGGAGCAGCTCGGCACCCACCGCAGCGGCGGGTGCGTCCGGCAGGACTTCGACGACGCGAAGTTCGTCTTCGACTGGGCCGATATCGGTACGAGGGTCATCGTCATCCCGTGACGACCCGGCGCCCGTGCGCTCAAGTTCCCGTCCGTATCTGCCGACAGGACGAGGAAGCAGCGGAGGTGAGATGCTCGACACTCGACCAGGACGCACGGACGATCGCCAGGACGACGCCTATCCGCGTGCCTACCAACCCTGGCGTCCGGTTGACGAGATGGTCCTCAAGGCCCTCGTGCACTCGCGGATGGGGATCGACGAGATCGCTCGCCGCCTGCGGCGCACACCGGCGGAGATCGAGACCCACCTCACCCGTCTCGAGCTGGTCTGACGGCACCGGTCGCCGCCGGCCACCCGACGGGGATCGAGAGGCTGCCGAAGGCCGCTTCGTCAGTGGTGCGATCCGCCCTTGGGCGTGACGATGTACGTGGACACGAAGGCGACCACCATGAAGATGCCCAGGAACACCAACGCCGCCGTGGCGTAGGCATCGCCCGGCGGTTCGGCGGCCGCTTCGGAGAACGCGAGGAACAGGGTCATTGCGGACGGGAGCGTAGCAGGCCCACGGGCCGGCCCGTCACCGCCCGCCCGCCGAACCGCCTCGGCCCGCCAGGTGCTCGACGAACCAGTCGCCGGCGAGTTCGGCGACCTGTTCGAGCGTTCCGGGCTCTTCGAACAGATGGCCGGCGCCGGGGACCACGACCAGTCGATGTGGCCCCACCATCCGCGAGAGCGCCCATCGGTTGAGCTCGAGCACGTCCACGTCGTTGCCTCCGACGATCAACAGGGTCGGCGCTCGCACGGAAGGGAGGGCGTCACCGGCCAGATCCGGCCGTCCACCGCGGCTGACCACGGCGGAGACCCGCTCGGGGACCGATGCCGCTGCGACGAGAGCGGCGGCGGCGCCGGTGCTCGCCCCGAACAGGCCCAGCGGGAGGGTGCCGACGTCGCTGCGTCGAGCCACCCACGACGTCGCGCCGACCAGCCGCGACGCCAGCAGCTCGATGTCGAACACGTTGGCTCGGTCATGGCTCTCGAGCGGCGTCAGGAGATCGAACAGCAGGGTCGCAAGGCCACGCTCGTTCAGCCGGGCGGCGACGGCGTTGTTCCGCGGGCTGAGCCGGCTCGACCCCGAACCGTGGGCGAACACGACCAGGCCGGACGCCTCCGAGGGAACCGACAGCAGGCCGGGGAGTTCCACGCCGTCGAAGGCCACCGTCACGTCGAGGGGTTCGTACCTCATGATCCACCTCCTCGACCCGAAGGGTATCGGGCTCGCTCGTCCGGCGACCCTCCCACAGGGGCCCGAAGGTGACGCACGGGCCTACTCCTAGCATCCGGCCCATGGCGCTCCCCGACCCCGAACGCGACGTCACGTCGTTCTGGTCCGTCGTTCGCGGCGGTGCCCGCCTCATCGGCCGTTTCGTCCGCTGGCACCCCTGGGCCTTCACGCTCGCCGTCGCCGGCGCCGGCGTGTTCGTGTCGGCCATCGTGGCGTCGGCCGTCGTCGTCGGTCGGGTGTCCGACCTCGTGATCATCCCGGTACTCGGTGGGGGAGCGCCTCCGGACCGGAGGCTGTGGTGGGCGGTCGCGGCGATCGTCGCGGTGTCGTTGTGGAAGGCCGCCGGGATCACCCTGCGGCGGACCGCGGCGTCGTGGCTGCAGTACCGAACCCGCGCCGATGCCCGCCAGAAGCTCATCGATCACCAGCTCACCCTCGATCTGGCCTGGCACGATTCCCGTTCGACGGGCGACCTGATGTCGATCTCCGAGGTCGGACACCCAACAGGGGACCTTCGTCCTGGCGCCGCTGCCGTACGCCACCGGCGCGTCCTTCCTGCTGGTGGCCACCATCGTGCTGGTCGCCATCATCGATCCACTCCTCGGGCTCGTCGCCCTCGTCGGGCTCACCGTCGTCGTCGGTGTCGACGTGTTCGGGGCGTTCTCGATGTTCGACGACTTCGAGGCCTCCCAGTCCCTCCGGGGCGAAGTCGGTCGGGTCGCCCACGAGAGCTTCGATGGAGCCCTCACCGTCAAGGCCCTGGGGCGAGAACGGACCGAGGAGGAACGGTTCCGCAGGGCCGCCGATCGCCTCCGCGACAAGCTCATCGAGGTCGGCGTCCGCTTCGCCTCGTTCCGGGCCTGGGTCGAAGCCCTTCCCGCGCTCGTGACCCTGGCGATCCTCGTCCTCGGGGCGTTCCGCGTGGCCGCCGGCGCGGTCACTCCGGGCCAGCTCGTCACCGTCGCCTACCTCGTGACCCTCATGGCGTTCCCGCTGCAGCTCCTCGGCTTCGTCATCTGGGAGATGGCCCACTCGCAGGCCGCGTGGACCCGGGTCCAGGAGGTGCTGGACGCCGGAGAGGTCGTCGAACACGGTCCGATCGTCGCCGCCGACGTCGAGGAGGGCACGGCGTTGCGTTCCGACGCGGTGACCTTCGCCTACCCCGGTGGACCGCCGGTCCTCACCGACGTTCGCCTCCACGTCGAACCGGGAACCACCGTCGCGCTCGTCGGCCCCACCGGCTCGGGGAAGTCGACGCTGGCGATGCTCTTCGCTCGTCTGTGGGATCCGGTCGACGGCACCATCACGCTCGACGGCCGCGACGTCCGTTCGTTCGCCCGGTCCGAGCTTCCCCGCGAGGTCGCGTACGTGGCCCAGGACGCGTTCTTGTTCGACGACACCGTACGAGGCAACATCCTGCTCGGCATCGACGCGCCCGAAGGGGAGTTCCTCGCCGCCGCGCGCCTGGCCGGGGTCGATCGGTTCATCCCCGAGCTTCCCGCCGGGTACGGGACCCGGATCGGCGAACGGGGCACCGCCCTGTCGGGAGGTCAGCGCCAGCGGGTCGCGCTGGCTCGGGCGCTCGTCCGGCGGCCACGCCTGCTCGTCCTCGACGACGCGACCTCGGCGGTGGATCCCTCGGTCGAAGCCCAGATCCTGCGTCGACTCAAGGGCTCCGAGTTGCCGTCGACGATCGTGCTCGTCGCCTACCGGCGATCGTCGATCCTGCTGGCCGACGAGGTGGTGTTCATCGACGAGGGGCGCATCGCCGGACACGGAAGCCATACCGAGCTGCTCGACATCCCCGGCTACCGGCGCCTCCTCGAAGCGTACGCCGAGGACGCCGACGCCCGCGGGGAGGTCTCCGATGCGCGCGCCTGACGGGACGGTCACGACGCTGCGAAGGGCGTTCGCGGTGGCTCCGGCGTTGGCGCGGGGTCTCCGTCTCACCCTGGCCCTGGCGGTCGTCGGGACCGCCCTCCAGATCGTCGTCCCGATCACCGTCCAGCAGATCGTGGACACCGAACTGCTCGCGCCCGGCGGCGTCGACACCGGCGGCGTCCTGACACGAGGAGGGATCGCCTTCCTCGCGGTCGTCCTCGCTGCGGTCGCCCGCCGTGCCTCGCTGGCTCGGTTGGCTCGCTCGTCGGCGAGGGGACTGTCGGATCTTCGGGTGATCGTGTTCGGTCACCTGCACCGGCTCTCGGCCCTCCACGTGCAAGGGGAACGTCGCGGGGCGTTGGTGTCGCGGGTGACCTCGGACATCGAGACCATGCAGGCGTTCATGGAGTGGGGCGGCGTCGGCCTGATCCTCGGCACCGCCCAGGTGGTGCTGGCGATGCTGGTGATGGTCGCCTACCGGTGGCAGCTCGCCGCCGTCGTTTTCGTGGGCGTGACGATCTACGCCATCGCGTTGGTGTGGTTCCAGCAGATCCTGCGCTCGGCCCACGACCGTGTCCGGCGACGGGTCGCCGATTCGCTCGCCGCGATCGGCGAAGCCACCACCGGTCTGCCCACCGTTCGAGCCTTCGGCATGGAGCAGGTGACCCTCGCCAAGGTCGGAGACCGGCTCGAAGACCAGTTCCGAGCCGAGTACTCGACCGCCGCCCTCGGCGCCGCCCTGTTCTCCTCCGCCGAAGTGTTCAGCGGTCTCCTCACCGCCGGCGTGGTGGCCGTCGGGGTCCTCTTCGGCCCCCGCTGGGGGATGTCGGCGGGCGTGCTCATCGCCTTCCTGTTCCTTGTGAACCTCCTCGTCGAACCGGTCCAGATGCTCGTCGAGACGGTGAACCAGGCCCAGTCGGCCGGCGCCGGGCTTCGCAAGGTCCTCGGGGTGCTCGACACCGCCATCGACGTCCCCGACCCGGTCGGCGGCGACGAGCTGCCGGCGGGAGGTCTGGACCTGTCCGTCGTCGACGTCCGGTTCCGATACGATGACGGTCCGGAGGTGCTGCACGGGATCACCGTGGACATCCCGGCCGGACGTCGCGTCGCCGTGGTCGGGGAGACCGGGTCCGGCAAGACGACGTTCGCCAAGCTCCTCACCCGGTTGATGGACCCCACCTCCGGGTCGATCCTCCTGGCAGGGATACCGATCGACTCGGTGCCGTTCGCCTCGCTCCGAAGCCGGGTCGCCTACGTCCCCCAGGAGGGCTTCCTCTTCGAGGGGACCGTCGCCGACAACGTCCGCTACGGACGACCCGAGGCGAGCGACGACGAGATCGACGGCGCGTTCGACCTCCTCGGCTTGAGCGGATGGATCGACAGCCTGCCCGAAGGGATCCACACCCAGGTCGGGGAACGAGGCGCGAACCTGTCCGCCGGTGAGCGCCAGCTCGTCGCGCTCGCCAGGGCCGCCATCGCCGATCCGGATCTCCTGGTACTCGACGAAGCCACGTCGGCGGTCGACCCTGCGCTCGAGGTCGGTCTCCGCAACGCGATCGAGCGCCTGAGCGAAGGGCGCACCTCGGTGACGATCGCCCATCGCCTGTCGACGGCGGAAGCTGCCGATGAGGTGCTCGTCTTCGACGACGGCCGCCTCGCCGAGCGCGGACCACACCGTGAACTCGCCACCGCCGGCGGCGTCTACGCGGCGCTGTACCGGGACTGGGAAGGCGCGACGTCGACACGCTCCGGCCCTTCCGGCGGTGACCTCCGGCCCTGAGCCGCCGACGCCGCGGTCGGTACCCTGGAAGGACAGCCGACCGAGGAGGACGACATGGCTTCGACCTACATCCGGTGGTTCGAGGAGATCGGGATCGACGACGTCCCCCTCGTCGGCGGCAAGAACGCCTCCCTGGGAGAGATGTACCGCCACCTGTCGGGCGCCGGCGTGCTCGTCCCCCACGGGTTCGCCGTCACCGCCCAGGCGTACCGGGACATGCTCGAGCGCGCCGGCGCATGGGAACGGCTCCATGCCGTGCTCGACGGCATCGACAAGTCGGACCTGGACGACTTCGCCCGCCGGGCTCGACGGGCTCGCGAGATCGTCTACGGCGCCGGGATCCCCGACGACATGCGAGATGAGATCCTCGGCGCCTACCACCGGCTCCAAGACGAGTACGGCCCGGACATGTCGGTGGCGGTCCGGTCGTCGGCGACCGCCGAGGACCTGCCGACGGCCAGCTTCGCCGGCCAGCAGGAGACCTACCTCAACATCCAAGGCGACGACCTGGTGATCGACGCCTGCCGCCGGTGTTTCGCGTCGCTGTTCACCGATCGATCGATCTCGTACCGGATCGACAACGGCTTCGACCACTTCTCGGTCGCGTTGTCGATCGGCATCATGAAGATGGTCCGCTCCGACCTGGCGTCGAGCGGGGTCATGTTCTCCCTCGACACCGAAACCGGCTTCCGGGATGTCGTGTTCATCACCGGCTCGTACGGTCTCGGCGAGAACGTCGTCCAAGGCGCCGTCGATCCCGACGAGTTCTACGTCCACAAGCCGACCTACGAGAAGGGCTACCGGGCCGTGCTCCGTCGCATGCTGGGGAGCAAGAAGATCAAGATGATCTTCGCCCACGGCCGGCACGGCGAGACCACCCGCAACGTTCCCACCCCCCGAGCCGACCGGGAGCGCTACTGCCTGGCCGACGACGAGGTGCTCACCCTCGCCGGCTACGCCATCGCCGTCGAACGGCACTACTCCGAACGCAACGGCCGGCCCACGCCGATGGACATGGAGTGGGCGAAGGACGGCATCGATGGGAAGCTCTACATGGTCCAAGCCAGGCCCGAGACCGTCGCTTCGCAGCGGTCGGGAACGATCCTCGAGGAGTACCGTCTCACCGGTCGGGGGGAGGTCCTCGTCACCGGCCGTGCGGTCGGAACGAAGATCGCCGCAGGCAACGCGCACTTCATCGCCGACGTGCATCACCTCCCCGAGTTCCAGCCCGGCGAGGTGCTCGTGGCCGACACCACCACCCCGGATTGGGAACCGATCATGAAGACCGCCGCGGCGGTCGTCACCAACCGCGGCGGCCGGACCTGCCACGCCGCCATCGTCAGCCGGGAGCTCGGGATCCCCGCCGTGGTCGGAACCGGCAACGGCACCGAGGTCCTCGCCGACGTCGGCGACGTCACCGTGTCGTGCGCCGAAGGCGACGAGGGGAAGGTGTATCGCGGGAAGGTCCCCTTCGAGGTCCACCAGGTCGACCTGGCGGGGATGGAGCGTCCCAAGACCGAGGTCATGATCAACCTCGGCAACCCGGACATCGCGTTCGCCACCGCGATGATCCCCAACGACGGCGTCGGTCTCGCCCGGATGGAGTTCATCATCAACGAGCACATCAAGGCGCATCCGATGGCGCTGCTCCACCCCGAGAAGATCACCAGCAAGCACGTACGCGAAGAGCTCGCACGCCTGACGCGACACGACGACGATCCGGCGGCGTTCTTCGTCCGGGAGCTGTCGGAGGGCATCGGCACGATCGCCGCGGCGTTCTACCCCAAGCCGGTGGTCGTCCGCATGTCCGACTTCAAGTCGAACGAGTACGCCGGCCTCCTCGGCGGACGCTGGTTCGAGCCCGAGGAGGACAACCCGATGCTCGGGTTCCGGGGGGCCTCCCGGTACACCCATCCCGCCTATGCGGAGGGGTTCGGTCTCGAGTGCGCGGCGATGGAGCGGGTCCGCACGGTCATGGGTCTCGACAACGTCAGGTTGATGATCCCGTTCTGCCGGCGACTCGACGAAGCCGACCGGGTCATCGAAGCCATGGCGAGCCATGGCCTCGAACGCGGCAAGGACGGCCTCGAGATCTACGTGATGTGCGAGATCCCCAACAACGTCATCCTGATCGACGAGTTCGCGAAGCGGTTCGACGGTTTCTCCATCGGATCGAACGACCTGACCCAGCTGACCCTCGGCGTCGATCGCGACTCCGAGATCGTCGCGTTCGACTTCGACGAGCGAGATCCCGGGGTGCTGCGGATGATCGAACTGGCCGTGGAAGGGGCACGCAGGAACGAGCGCCACTCGGGGATCTGCGGCCAGGCCCCTTCGGACTATCCCGAGGTCGCCGAGTACCTCGTGGAACTGGGGATCGACTCGATCAGCCTCAACCCCGATTCGGTCCTGTCCACCACCCGGCACATCCTCGAGGTCGAGCAGCGGCTCGGTCGGTGACGTGGAGAAGCCCTCGCCGAAGCGAGGGCTCCTGATGCCCCTCCGCGGAAGGTCCCGAGGCCGCCGCCGGTGGATCACCCGAACGTATGGGTCGGTGCCGGCTCGAGATCCCCTCAGGGGTCATGTCGTGCATCGGCGTGCCGGCGCCGGAACTGAAGGGTCATCCTGACGGTCCCCTCGAGGGCTGGTCAGTCGTCCACCACCCCGACCTCGGCGTCTCCCACGCGCCACCGTTCCCGCGACCTCCGGCCCGCCTCGACGTCCACGAAGGCGAGCAGGATCCCTCCCAGGACCAGGAACACGACGAGCGACCCGATGGCGAGCCGGGCCGATCCGGTGATCGTGTCCACCACCGCGAACAGCAACGGTCCCCAGATGGCCGAGAACTTCGAGAACACCGAGAAGAACCCGAAGAACTCGGCCGACGCCGCCTGGGGGATCATCGACCCGTACAGGCTGCGGCTCAGCGCCTGCACGCCGCCGAGGACCAGCCCGACGGCCGCACCCAGGCCGATGAAGAGCATGGACGCGCCCTCGGGGATCCGGTACCCGCCGATGGTGACCAGCACCCATCCTCCGATCGCGATCAGGATCGATCGTTTCGGGCCGATCACCCGGGCCAGCCACCCGAAGGCGACCGCCCCGAACACCGCCACGAACTGCACGACGAGGAACGTCACGAGGATCGTCTCGGTCGCCAACCCCAGGGTCTCGGACGCGTACACGGAGGTGAGCGCGATGACCGTCTGCACGCCGTCGTTGTAGAGGAGGAACGCCACGACGAACAGGAGGAGTTGGCGGAAGCCGACGAGGTGGCGGGTCGTCGACAGGGTCCGACCGAAACCGGCTCTCGCCATGGCGACGAACCCGAGATGCTCGGTTCCCGCGGCGGACCGACGTGGCAGCCGGGCAAGGGCGAACACCGAGAAGGCTCCCCACCACACCCCGGACATGGCGATGCCGATCCGCTCCGCGGTGAGCCGATCGATCCCGAGACGGTCGTGGAACGCGATGACGACGACGGCGAGGAGGAGCTGGAGCCCACCTCCCGCGTACCCGAACGCGAAGCCCTTGGCGGATACCGCATCGATCGTGTCGTCGGTGGTGATCTCAGGGAGGAACGCGTTGTACATGACGTTGCCGGCCACGAAGCCGACGAACGAGATCAGGAACACCGCGAGGGCGAGCGCCACCTGCCCGGTGCCGACGAACACCACCAGGACGGTGAACGTGGCGCCCCCGTAGGCGAAGACCTGCAGGAACCGGCGTTTCGCCCCCGACAGGTCGGCGACCGCCCCCAGGACCGGCATCGCCAGGAAGAGCACGAAGGCGCCGAACCCGACGACGGCGCCCCACAGACCCTCGCCGTCCAGGGTTCGACCGAGGAGCCGTACCCCGGACTCGGGGACGATCTGGGAGGCGAAGTAGATCGGGAACAGCACCCCGGCGCCGGCGGTGATGTACGCCGAGTTGGCCCAGTCGTACATCGCCCAACCGAAGATCGTGCGCGGGTCGTTGCGTCCAGTCACGAGGTCACCCTACGGCCCGCCGGCGGCGCTCAGCGGCCGATGTCCTCGTTCCACAGGTCCGGCCGCTCGGCCATGAACGCCTCCATGAGGGCCACACACCGAGGGTCGTCGGCGACCACGACCTCGACCCCACGGGCGACCAGCAGCCGTTCTCCTCCGACGTACGAGCGGTGCTCACCGATCACGACCCGCGGGATGCCGTACAGCAAGATCGCGCCGGTGCACATGTCGCACGGCGACAGCGTCGTCACCATCGTCGCTCTCCGGTACACCTCGGCCGGGAGGCGCCCGGCGTCTTCGAGCGCGTCCATCTCGGCGTGGAGGACGACGCTGCCCCGCTGGACCCGGCGGTTGTGGCCCCGGCCCACGATCGCGTCGTCGACGACGAGGACGGCGCCGATCGGGATCCCACCCTCGTCCAGCCCGGCGCGCGCCTCGGCGACCGCGGCATCGAGATGAGACCGGGCGGACCGATCAGCGCTCGACATGGTCGACCTCCGCTCGCATCGTGTCCTTCCCTCGGTGGGGACCACCCTACGCGTCGCGGGGCTCGGCGGTCGGCGGAGGACCGGTTCGCCCCCGCGTATCATGCACCCCGTGCTGCTCGTCGCCTCATCGATCGCCGGCGCCGGATCCGGCCGCTGATGCGTCCTCTCGGCGTCGGCATCCAGCTCCCCGAGGTGGAGCGGGTCGTTCCCTGGCCCGAACTCGAAACGATGGTCCGCGAGATCGAGGACCTGGGATTCGACTCGATCTGGGTGGGGGACCACCTCCTGTACGACACCCCCGAGGGCCGGCGCGGGCCGTGGGAGGCGTGGACCCAACTCGCCGCGATCGCCGCGGTCACCGAGCGGGTGACCCTCGGACCGTTGGTGGCCTCGACCAGCTTCCACGCCCCGGCGATGCTCGCCAAGCAGGCGGCCACCGTCGACGAGATCGCCGGTGGGCGCCTCGTCGTCGGCCTCGGCGCCGGATGGAACCGGATCGAGTACGACGCGTTCGGGTTCCCGTTCGACCACCGAGCGAGCCGGTTCATCGAGTCCTTTGAGGTGATCCGGCGGATGCTGGCCGGCGAGCGGGTGGACTTCGACGGTCGGTACGTCACGGTCCAGGGAGCCGAGCTGCTGCCCCCGCCGCGTCCGGGCGGTCCGCCGCTCATGGTCGGCTCCATCGGCCCTCGGGTGCTGGACGCCACGTTGGGCCACGTGGCGATGTGGAACGCCTGGTTCTCGTGGTACGGCAACACGGCGTCGGGGATCGGGGACCTGCGCCGGGAGGTCGCGGCGGCGGCGCGTCGGACAGGCCGCGACGCCGAGGACATCGAGTACACGGCGGCGGTCCTCGTCGCCCTCCCCGGCGCCGTCGGGAGGGACAGCCACGATCACGACGACCACCGAGTGACCCCGCTGGCCGCCGACCGTCCCGGCGCCGTCGCCGACGAGCTGCGCCGGTTCGCCGAGGCCGGGATCGGCCATGTCCAGCTCGTCGTCGACCCGATCACCGTCGAATCGATCCGGCGTCTCAGCGACGTCCTGGTGATCCTCGACCGCGGGTAGCCTCACCCCATGAGCTTCGATCCCGACTCCGATCTCCGCCGGCGCCTCAGCCCCCTCCAGTACGCGGTCACCCAGCAGGGGGAGACCGAACCGCCGTTCACGGGTGTCTACTGGGACGCCAAGGACGACGGGCTCTACCGATGCGTCGTGTGTCGTGCACCGCTGTTCAAGAGCGACACGAAGTACGACTCGGGGAGCGGATGGCCGAGCTTCTGGCAACCCGTCTCCGACGACGCGATCGCCACCCGCACCGACACGTCACACGGCATGGTCCGCACCGAGGCGGTGTGCGGACGCTGCGGAGCCCATCTCGGGCACGTGTTCGACGACGGCCCGCAGCCGACCGGGCTTCGCTACTGCATGAACTCGGCGTCCTTGGAGCTCGACCCCGGAACCTGATCGACGTCTCGCACCGTCGCCGGGGGTCGTCGATCAGCCCAAGAGGACGATGGCGATCACGATCGCCACGACCAACGCCACCGCGGCCACGACGTCGGCGGCGGAAAGCGTTGTCGTGCGGATCGGGACGACCGAGTAGGTCATGAACCCGCACTCGTCCGGCTCCATGTCGTCGAGGTCGGGATCGTCGGACACCCGGAATCCGTGAGCGAGCATGCCCATGCGATACGGTCCCAACGGGTTGGACGCCTCGCCTCGGGGTTCGATCGGTGAGCCTCTCCGACCCGGATGCGTTGCCATGTGGGCACCTCCCTGCCACCGAGCCTACCGTCGGATCCCCGGAGCGGAGCCGCGTCGCAGGTCGGCCTGGCGGCAAAGGCGACGAACAGCTTGAGCCGCGGGCATGCCCGGTCGATACCGCGTCCATGGCCTCGATCGACCAGGTGCTTCGGAACCACGGCCGGGACGTCGAACACGCTCGCCGTCCCGGGCGCTTTCCTCGGCTCGCGCGGGCGTTGGGGGCGGCGATGATCGTCGTCGCCGTGGTCTGGACGGTCCCCGTCGCCGCCCAGGCCGCGCCCCGCGAGTTCGGCGAGATGGTCGACCACGAGATCACCCTCCCGGTCGCCGGAGAGCATCACCTGTGGGACACCTTCTGGGCCGCCCGGAGCAACGAGACCGGAGTCCATCACGCCCAGGACATCATGGCCGACAAGATGACCCCGGTCGTGGCCGCCGGTTCCGGCACGATCAGGCTCGTCAACTGGTCGAGCCGTCCCGACGACCTGAACCCCGAACGATGCTGCACGATCGTGCTCCGGCACGACGACGGTTGGGAGTCGTGGTACATCCACCTCAACAACGACACGCCGGGCACCGACGACGGGAAGGCGTGGGGGATCGCCGACGGCATCGTCCCCGGGGTCCACGTCGACGCCGGCCAGCTCATCGGATGGGTGGGGGACTCGGGGAACGCCGAATCGACGGCCCCGCACGTGCACTTCGAGCTGCGGGACCCCGCCGGTGTCGTCGTCAACCCCTACGCGGCCCTCCGCGCCGCAGGAGCGAACGCCCCCGCCCCTTCCGACGCCGTCCTCGCCGGCGTGCGGGTGCTACGCCGAGGGATGCGCGGCGCCGACGTGGAACGGCTCCAGGAGCTCCTCGCCGCCGAAGGTCTCGACCCGGGGCCGGTCGACGGCATCTTCGGCCGTCGCACCGACCGTGCCGTTCGCACCTTCCAGCGTGACCAGGGGCTGGTGGCCGACGGCATCGTCGGCGCCGCGACCAGGGGAGCGCTGCGTCGGGTCGCTCCGGCCGAAGGTCCGGTCTTCGACCGGATCCTGAGGAAGGGGAGCATCGGCAACGACGTACGCGCCGTGCAATCGATGCTGAAGACCGCCGGGTTCGATCCCGGGCCGGTCGACGCCGTGTTCGGCGGCAAGACGCTGCTCGCCGTCCTCGCCTTCCAGGAAGCCAACGGGCTGGCCGTTGACGGCCTCGTCGGTCCCAAGACCCTCGCCGCCCTCGGAGCCTGAGCGGTCCTCGCCTCAGCCGTCCGAGCCGGCGATGATGCCGAGGATGTCGTCTCCGTAGTCCTCCAGCTTCTTCGGTCCGATGCCGGGCACGGCGAGGAGTTCGAGCTCGTCGGTCGGACGGGACGAGGCCAGCGCCTCCATCGTTTTGTTGTCGAAGACCACGTAGGCGGGGACCCCGAGTCGCCGTGACGTCTCGAGACGCCAGCTGCGGAGCCGCTCGAGCAGCCCGGCGTCGGGGGTGGGAGGGGCCAGCACGACCACTTCGCCGATGTCGGCGACCACTTCGGCGCCCGTGGCCAGCGCGACGGTGACGGTACCCACTCCGATCCCCGAGACGATCCCCTCGTACCCGCCGGTCACTCGTACGGCGGCACCGGGACCGATCCGTGACGTCGCCGGCGCCTTCCGGTCGGCGGCGACCGGCTCGTCGACCTCGGGAGCGGCGGTTCCCGCCAGCTCGGCGAGGAACCGCGACGGACGGGCCGCGTCGGCCAGCACGACGGCCGATTCGCTCGCCCGGGTGATCGCGACGTGGAAGATCCGGCGCTCCTCCTCGACGTCGGCGGCCAGGTCGTGGGGCATCGCTCCCCGGTCGGCGCCGAAGATCACGACCTTGGGCCACTCCATCCCCTTGACGCGATGGACCGACGAGAGGGTCACCCCGTCGGGGCGGGGAGGAACATCGAGCGCGGCCGCCAACCACGGGACGAACCCGTCGAGCTCTCGATGGAGGGCGCCGGCGCGACGGATCGCGACCAGGTCGTCGACGTGGCCCGATCTCGCTGCGTTCGTCCGGCCGGCATCGAGCGCGCCCGCGGCGGAGCCGAGCCCGACGTCGTCGATGAGGAAGGCGAGGAGCCTCCCGGCATCACCGTCTCGCGCGAGCCGGTTCGCCTCCACGATGTCGGCGAGATAAGCGTTCCATCGGGACGCTTGCCGCCCATCGAGCCGGCCACCGAGTTCCATGAGGTCGGGGAGCTCGTAGCGGGATCGGGTGAGGAGCTCCCGAGCCAGCGTCGTCAGCCCCCGCCCGGGGCGACGGATCGTCTCGAGCACGGTCCGTCTGGCGATCCGTTCGGGCTTCGTCGCGATCCTGATCCAGGAGAGGAGCGCCCGCACCGTCGTGCGTTGCAGCTGACCGGCGTCGAGCAGGTCGTTGGTGGGGATGCCACGCTCGACGAGCGCAGCCTTGATCGGCACGAGCGTCGAGTTGACCCGGGACAGGACGGCGATCTCGTCGTGGGCGGCGCCGGCGGCGAGCCATCCCTCGACGAGGTCGGCCGCGATCGAGGCCAAGTCGAGCCCTCGGTGCTCGCCGACGTTCAGGCCGGAGGTGCCCTTGACGGCGTCGATGGTCTTGTCGATCCGGCGACGGTTGTACGACAGCAACGTCGCTGCGCCGGTGACCACGTCGGCGGGGCAGCGGTAGTTGCGGGTGAGGGCATGATGGGCGGCCCCGGGGAAGTAGTGATCGAAGTCGATCAGGAACGCCGGATCGGCCCCGGCGTAGCCGTAGATCACCTGATCGTCGTCGCCGACCCCGAACACGTCGAGCTCGGGAGCGGCGAGGAGCCGGATCAGGAGCACGTAGGCCGGAGTCAGATCCTGGAACTCGTCGACGAGGACGTGCCGGCATCGTCGCTGCCATCGGGCCCGCAGCTCCGGGTCGCGCAACAGCACCTCGATCGCCCCGTACACCTGCTCGCCGTGGTCGACCCGGCGACGGCGGTACATGCGCCGGCGGTACCGGTCGAAGGCGTCACCGAACCCGACGACGTCGTCCCTGGAGGCCTCCACGACCGCGGGATCTCGCAGGCCCGCCCGGACCTCGTCGAGCGCTTCGAGGTACGGCCCGAGGGCGTCGGCGTTGGCTCGCCGGGGGGTCGAGACCAGCTTGTCGAACTCGGCGCGGACCTCGAGATCGTCGACGAGATCGAGATCCGGATGGGCGTCGGTCAGGATGGCCCATCCCAGCGAATGGATCGTCCGGACCATCGATCGGTCGGCATCGACCCGTTCCCTGAGCTCGCCGGCTGCCTTGGCGTTGTAGGCGACGGCGACGACCGACCCGGGCTCTACGCCGACATCGTCGAGAAGATGCCGGAACCGGGCCGCCAGGGTCCTCGTCTTGCCGGATCCGGCCGGAGCGATGATCCGGGCCGGGCCCGCGCCGTGCATGACCGCCTCGATCTGGTCCGCGGCCAGTGACCACGGATCTCGGCCGGGCGTCAGGTCACGCACCGGTGTGGTCCGGGCGGCGTCGATCGTCTCGCCGTGGATCACCGGTGCGTCGAGCGCCGGGAGCGGCTGGCGAGGCCCGCCGTCGATCCACGCCGGCGTGCCGTCGGCCATGATGACGTCGGCCGGGCCTCCCGGCTCGGCCCCGACGCTCCGGGCAGCCTTGGTCGCCCACCACCATCGCGGGTCGCCATGGCGCATGTCGTAGCTGTTGGTGAAGACGAGGAAGCGCAGCCGTTCCCGGGGGAAGAGGAAGTCGACGGGAACCGACCAGACGGGACGGTCGTCGACCTCGGCGACGGCCAGTGCGTCGTCGTCGATCGCCCATTCGACGACCACCGGTTCGCGTCGGACCCAGCAGCGCTGGAGCCTCTCGATCGTCTCGCCGAGCCGTTCGTCGTCGTCGATGACGGCGTCGTCGAGTCGCACTCGGCGCGAGTTCGCCCACGGTGCGGGAGGAGCCGTGTCGGGCCGGACGACGACGCCGCGGCCCAGGAGGGATGGACCAGGGATGGTGGTCATGGTGGTGCAGCGTAGAGGCGGGGTCGGACAGCGATGCCGCGACGGTACGGTGGTAGCGCCCGTCGCGGGGCTATCATGGCGTCCGAGCCGCTGCGGCGGGCGAGGCCCGCACCGAATGGATGCGCACCCGTCGCAGGACCAACGGCTCGTTCCACTCCTCGGGTCGACCGCCTCGATCTTCCCCGCCCGTCCGTCGCCGACCGACGCCGGGTTCGAGTTCGTCATCGACCAGTCCGCAGCCGCGGACGTCAGGAGCCAGAGACCATGACCACCCCGACCTTCGCCGATCTCGGCGTGCCCAAGCACTTCACGAAAGTGCTCCGCGCCAACGGCATCGACACCCCCTTCCCCATCCAGGCCGCCACCATCCCCGACGCCCTCGCCGGTCGCGACGTCCTCGGCCGGGCCCCAACGGGCTCGGGCAAGACGCTGGCGTTCGCCATCCCCCTGCTCGCCAACGTCGAGCGGGGTCGGCCCCATCATCCCAAGGCGCTCGTTCTCGCTCCCACCCGCGAACTCGCCGATCAGATCAAGCGAGAGTTCTCGTTGCTCGCCCAAGCCGCCGAGCGGCGCATGGTCGCCATCTACGGCGGGGTCTCCTACCGCCCCCAGCGAGACAAGCTCCGACGCGGTGTCGACGTCGTGATCGCGACGCCCGGTCGCCTCGCCGACCTCATCGAGCAGGGCGACATCTCCCTCGACGAGGTCGACCACGTGGTCGTCGACGAGGCGGACCGGATGGCCGACATGGGCTTCCTCCCCGAGGTGCGGCGCCTCCTGGACATGACCGCCGCCGATCGCCAGACCGTGCTGTTCTCGGCCACCCTCGACGGGGACGTGGCGACGCTGACCCGCCGCTACCAGCGCGACCCGGTCCGTCACGAGGTCGGATCCGAGACCCCGGACGCCGGCACCGCCCGCCATCACTTCTGGCGGGTCGGACACAGTGACCGGGTCGGCCACACCGCCGCCGTCGTCACCGCGTCGGAGTCCACGATCGTGTTCACTCGAACGCGACGCGGCGCCGACCGGCTCGCCGGTCAGCTGTCACGGGAAGGCGTGCGAGCGATCGCCATCCATGGGGGCCGCACCCAACGCCAACGGAACAAGGCCCTCAAGGACTTCGCCGGCGGCCGCGTGGAGGCGCTCGTCGCCACCGACGTGGCGGCTCGCGGCATCCACGTCGACGGGGTGGACGCGGTGGTGCACTTCGATCCGCCCGACGACGAGAAGGCCTATCTGCACCGTTCCGGCCGTACGGGCCGGGCAGGCGCTTCCGGATCGGTCGTGTCGCTCGTCCTCGGCGATCAGGTCCGCGACGCCCGTGACCTCCAGTACCGTCTCGGCCTCAGCGGGACGTTCTCGGATCCTGCGGTCGACGCGCTCGACGACGAAGGCGGCGAGCAGCTCGGTGATCATCCGGTTCGCACGACGGCCAAGCCGCGTCGCGGCGGAGGCAAGGGCGGCCATCGCGGCGGTTCGCGCGGTGGGCAGCACCGCCGGGCCCGGGCTCGTACCTCAGGCGGGCGTTCGTCCCAGGGCGGATCCGGCCGAGGCCGCGCCGGCCGGGGCGGGTCCGGTCGGGGCGCCTCGAGGCGTAGGAGCGCGGGCCGCTGACGCGACCGGCCCGAACCGGATCGATCCGTCAGTAGGCGGTCGTCCGGAAGACCGGCTGGAACAGGTCGATCTTCCGGGCGCACACCGACGCCAGCGGGCACGTCCCGCAGCTCGGTCGGCCGATCTCGACGCAATGCGACCGGGCGACCGAGAAGACGAACCCGTCGACCGCTCCCATGGGAAGGCCCGACCGCGAGGCGAGCTCGGCGATCGCATCGTGGGTGGCACCGCGGATGGCCGCCTCCGTGGAGGCGTCGACCCAGGAGCGTGCGGCCAACAGATCTCCGACGGAGGCCTCCACCGTCACGCAACCCGACCGGAGGCACACCCGCATCAGGTGATAGTCGACGATCGGGCCCGGCTCGGTGTCGCCGCCGAGGAAACGCTCGGGCCGGTTCCGGTAGATGAGCGCCAGGAGCCTCGCCTTCTTGTGCAGCGGGTCCTCCCGGAACCCCGGCACCTCCGCGAGCGATGCCACGAAGGTGCCGACCGGATCCGGTGACCGGTTGGCGGCGGCCACGAGCGACCCGATCCCGCCTCGCCGGGCCATCGCCCAGCCATACGCCTGTTGGAGCAGCCGGTGCGAACCGACGTCGGGGACCGGACATTCCCCGTCGTCGTCGACGCAGATCCGGTCGAACAACAGCGGGTCGGAGGCGAGTCGAGCCAGGTCGATGGCCGCCGGGTCGGACTCCACGGCCGCGGTGAAGCGCTCCCACACCACATCGGACCCCTTGCGCCGCCGGCCGCCGACGTCGGCCCACATGGGAGCGAGGTACCCGTGGTCGTCGTCGTACCAGAAGCCGTACTGGTGGAGGGTGGCGACGGCCAAGGTCTCGAGGGCATGGGGCGACCCGACCGGGGGGAATCCGGGTCCGGCGAAGTCCAGTGCCGCCCCGACCGCTTCGGTGGCGACGACGCCGGAGACGGCGTCGACCTGGTCCGGAGCGACCTGCGCCACCGACGGGGCGGGGATCGCCGAGGCGGGCGGTGGGCCGATCCTCGGTCGGAGCCGGTCCAGCAGCGGTGCCGCTCCGAGCCCCGACAGGACCTCTCCCGCCCGCGTCATGGCCGAGCCGACCGGGTCACCGCCGCCCAGCATGGCACCGAGATAGCCACCGCAGAACGCATCGCCGGCGCCGGTGGGATCGATCACGTCGAGGCTCGGGGCGCGATGATGGCTCCAGCGGGAGCCATCCCACACGTCGGCGCCGTCCGCACCCTTGGTCACCACCACCACCGTGTCGTCGGGCGGTCGGGAGCCGAAGATCAGCGTCGCCTCGGCCTCGTTGCAGAACGCCACGTCGGCACGGTCGAACAACGCTCGCACGGCGTCGGGATCGCCGGCCGCATCGCCGATGAACGTCCCCACGCTCAGTCCCCCTCCATAGCCGCGGGCGACGAGGCCCGCCACGAACGCCGCCTGTACCTCGACCGCGGATCCGATGGGGGCCACATGGATCCACCGAGCCGTCAGCCAGCGACGGGGAACGTCCGTCGCCGTCAGGGCGGTCTCGGCGCCCATCGACGCCGGCCCGTAGTGGGCGGCCTGATCGTCGTCGTACGTGATCGTGAACCGCGGAAGCGAGCCATCGACCACCACGAGCCCGGACGGGTCGAGCATGCCTGGCCCGAAAGCGCCCGCGATCGGGTCGGGCAGACTCCGAGGTACGCGGGCGACGATACCCGAGCGGGTGCCCGAGACCGTTGCGGCCAGGGCCGTGATGAACCCCGACCCACCCACCGTCGCGTAGGTGGTTCCGCCGACCGAGATGCGGTCCTGGGAGGGGGTCCCGACGACGACGAGCTCAGGGGCTTCCATGGCGTCACCGTACCGGCGTCAGTTCCGCTTCTTCAGCCGCTTCCGCTCCGACTCGGTGAGATGCCGCTTGCGCAGGCGGATCGATTTCGGTGTGACCTCGACCAGCTCGTCGTCGGCGATCCATTCGATGGCGGTCTCGAGGGTGTGGACCTTCGGCGGCTTCAGCTTGATCGCCTCGTCGGTCGAATGGGTGCGGATGTTGGTGAGCTGCTTGCCCTTGGTCGGGTTGACCTGCATCTCGCCCGGACGCGTCGATTCCCCGATGATCATCCCCTCGTAGACCTCCTCGCCGGGACCGATGAACAGCTCCCCGCGCTTCTGGAGGTTGTCGAGGGCGAAGCCGGTCGACGCTCCGCGACGGTCGGCGACCATCGCCCCGCCCTGCCGGTGGGGAAGGTCCCCCGCCCACGGCATCCAGCCGGCGTGCTGCTGATGGATCAGCGCGGTTCCTCTGGTGGCGGTCATCAACAGCGAGCGGAACCCCAGCAGACCCCGCGCCGGCGCCTCGACCGTCACGATGGTCCGACCGCTGTCGCCGGGTCGGAGATCCGTCACCCGGCCCTTCCGAGGGGCGATCGCCTGGGTGACGGTCCCCACGTGCTCGTCGGGTACGTCGACGACGGCCCGTTCCAGCGGTTCGTGCGGAGCCCCGTCGATCTCACGGAGGATCACCTCGGGGCGAGAGACCTGGAGCTCGAAGCCCTCTCGCCGCATGGTCTCGATGAGCACGGCGAGCTGGAGCTCGCCGCGGCCGGCGACCTCGATGACCTCCGGCGACGAGGTCGCTCCGATCCGTATCGACACGTTGCCGAGCACCTCCCGGTCCAGACGTTCCCTGATCTGGCGCGACGTCAACAGCGTCCCCTCGGTGCCCGACAGCGGGGAGGTGTTCACCCCGAAGGTCATCCGCAGCACCGGCTCGTCCACCGTCAGGCGGGGCAGCGGCTCGGGGTTCGTGGCGTCGGCCAACGTGTCGCCGATCTCCACTTCGGGGAACCCGGCCACCACGAACAGATCTCCGGCGACGCGTTCGGTCACCTCGTCGCGGCCCAGCCCCGAGAACCCGAGCAGCTGGGTCAGCTTGCGTCGAAGCGGTGGCTCGTCCTCGTCGGCGTGGCACAGCGCCACCTGCTCCCCGGCTCGGAGGGTCCCCTGGACGACCCGGCCGATGGCGAGGCGGCCGAGATAGTCCGAGGCGTCCAGGTTCGTCACCAGCGCCTGGAGGGGGGCGTCGGGATCGCCTGCGGGGGCCGGGATGGTCTCGACGATCGCGTCGAGGAGCGCCGAGAGGTCCGCGTCGGGTGCCGGCATGCCGGTCCCCGCCATCGTCCGGCCCTCCCGGGCGATGGCCGAGATGATCGGGAACTCGATGTGGTGGTCGGCCGCGTCGAGGTCGAAGAACAGTTCGTAGATCTCGTCGGCGACCTCGTCGACCCTGGCGTCGGAGCGATCGACCTTGTTGATCACCACGACCGTCGGGAGATGACGTGCCAGCGCCTTCGACAGGACGTAGCGGGTCTGGGGCATCGGGCCCTCGGCGGCATCGACGAGGAGGAGGACGCCATCGACCATCGTCAGGGCCCGTTCGACCTCACCACCGAAGTCGGCATGGCCGGGAGTGTCGACGAGGTTGATCTTCGTGCCGTTCCACGCCACGGAGGCGGCCTTGGCGAGGATCGTGATCCCTCGTTCGCGCTCCTGATCGTTCGAGTCCATCACCCGATCGACGCGCGTCTCGTGCGCGGCGAAGACCCCGGTTGCGGTCAACATGGCGTCGACGAGGGTCGTCTTGCCATGGTCGACGTGCGCGATGAGCGCGACGTTGCGGAGATCGGGAGCGGGCATCACCGAAGCGTACCGGGCCCTGGGCGTTGATCGACTTCACCTCCAGCTCGTCACGAACGCGGTCGATGACATCAGGTACACTCCGTCGCATCCGAGGAGGCCCGATGGCGCAGTTCACGATCGTTCCCGACGACGAACACGCGGCCGCGGCGGCCATCCCGTTGACGATCCCTCCTGATCTGGTGCCCCCCGAACTGCTCGAGCGGATCCGCACCGCGGAGAAACGCGAGATCATCTGCGACACCTACCCGTACCGGGAGAAGATGGGCCGCGCCGAGTACGAGAAGCAGAAGCGGCTCCTCCAGATCGAGATGCTCAAGGTGCAGCGATGGGTCCGCGAGACCGGCCAGCGGCTCGTGCTCCTGTTCGAAGGTCGCGACGCCGCCGGCAAGGGCGGCACGATCAAGCGGTTCATGGAGCATCTCAATCCCCGCGCCGCCCGGGTCGTCGCCCTGGAGAAGCCCACCGAGGTCGAACGGGGCCAGTGGTACTTCCAGCGGTACATCGCCCAGCTCCCGACCCGAGGTGAGATCGTCTTCTTCGACCGTTCCTGGTACAACCGGGCCGTCGTCGAGCCGGTGATGGGGTTCTGCACCCCCTCGGAGCATCACGTGTTCCTCCGGGAGGCCCCCGTCGTCGAGAACATGCTCGTGGAGAACGACTTCCATCTCTTCAAGTTCTGGTTCTCGGTCAGCCGCGAGGAACAGCTCCGACGGTTCCTCTCTCGCGCCCAGGATCGGCTCAAGCAGTGGAAGCTGAGCCCCGTCGACATCGAATCCCTCGGGCTGTGGGACGAGTACACCGAGGTCAAGAAGGCGATGTTCATGGCGACCGACACGAAGATCGCGCCGTGGACCGTGGTCCGGTCCGACGACAAGAAGCGGGCGAGGCTGGCGACCATGCGGTTCGTCCTCGATCAGCTCGACTACCCGTCGAAGGACCGTGAGGTGGTCGGGGCGCTCGACCCGCTCGTCGTCGGCCCGAAGGAACGGATCTACGAAGGTGACGACTGGTAGGCCGACCGGCCGCCGGCGCTATCGCTGGCTGAGGACCCAGTCGACGAAGGCCCGGGCCGCCGGCGCTCCTTCGGGATCGACGGTCTGGTAGCGGGTCACCAGGGCTTCGAGATCCTTCGCCGTCCATGGACGAAGGGGACGCTCCGCCTGCAGTCGCGCCTTGGCCTCTTCGATCGTGAAGCGACCGGCCGTCACCTCCCGACCGACCACGACCCCGGCAAGGCGTTTGCCGTCCACCTCGATGGCGCGTAGCGCGTCGATGTCGTCGAGGTTCCGCACGCCGCCGGCGGCGACGACCTCCTCGTCGACGATGGACAGCGCCAGGCGCAAGGCGTCGTAGTTGGGCGGTTCGACGAGCGCGTCGCGGCCCACCTCGGTCATCATGAACCCCACGGCTCCTGCCGAGGACAGCTCGATGAGGGCCTCTTCGAGCTGGAGCCCACTGCCTTCGGTCCAGCCCCTGATCGCGAGTTCCTCGTCGGCTCGAACGTCGAGGCTGACCATGATCCTGCCCGGATGGGACCGGCACAGTTCCCAGAAGAGCACCTGATCGACGATCGCCACGGTCCCCATGCCGACCCGCCAGGCGCCGGCGTCGAGGAGCCGCTCCACCTCCGCCGTCGACCGCACCCCGCCGGCGACGACCACCGGGACGTCGACCGCTTCGATGATCTCGCCGAGCAGCGGCCGGTTCCGGTAGTCGCCGCGGGCGGCGGCATCGAGGTCGACGACGAGGAGACGGTCGGCGCCTTTGGCGACCCATCCCCGCGCCCGGGCGACCGGATCGGCGTCGAGGAAGATCGCCTCGTTGACGTCGCCGCGGGGGAGCCGCACCGCGCGGCCTTCGAGGATGTTGACGCGGGCGTAGAGGTCCATGCAGGGAACCTACCACCCCGTGGATGGGGCTGCGCCGCGACCGGACGGAGCCGTCGACCGGCCGAAGTTCGGAAATACCAAGGGATCGGATGGTGAGGCGGTACCGTCGGAGCCCATGGAGATGATTCAGGTCGCCGTCGCCTGGCTGGTCCTGAGCCTCATGGTCCTCGCGTCCCTCGCCTTGTTCCTCGCCGCCTACCGGTGAGGCCACCTCCCGGTGGACGACCGCGGACGCGCCGGAGGCCGGCGGGTCGCCCCACCGGCCTCCATGGGTTCCTGCCCGAGAGGGTCAACCTCCGGAGCCGAAGAACCCTCCCTCGCTCTTGATGCTCTCCACGAGGAGCTGTCCGAAGGGGCCCTCCGCCTTGAGGTCCCCGGCCCGCTCGTTCATCAGCTTCTCCATCTCCGCATCGGAGCAACCCAGCTCCTCGGCCTTGGCCTCGAGCTCGTTGGCCTTCTGCTCGAGCTCGTCGAACTGGGGCGGCTCGTTCTCGAGCGCCGCGAGGTCCTCCAGGGACATGTCGTCGAACTCGTCGATGATGCCCTGGACCAGGCCGATCGCCTCGTCGGCGACGCTCTCGCACGACGCCGCGCCTCCACCGCTGCAGGCCGCAGCGACCAGGGCGAACGCGACGACGATCACGGACAGTCTTGTCATGGGTCTTCCTCCCTCGAGTGTGATGACAGGATCCACCTGTCGGCAGGGAACCTACCCGTTCGAGGGGTTCTTGTCGCGTATCACGACCCGGTGACGATGCGCTGGGACGCGGCTCGATGTCGCTCGACGGCCTCGGGGAGGTCGAAGGTCGCAACGTGGCCGTCGACGACCAGGGGCCGGCCGTGGACCCACGATCGGGACACTCCGCCGGGCCAGCACAGCACGAGGGCGGCGACGGGATCGGCGGCGCCGGCATGGTCGACGTCGCGGACGTCGACGGCCACGATGTCGGCCGCCTTGCCGGGAGCCAGCGTGCCGATGTCGTCGCGGCCGAGGACCGCGGCTCCGCCGCGGGTGGCGATCTCGAGGACCCTCCGGGCCGACAGGAGCGAGCCCCCTCCTTCGATGGCCGTCCTGACCCGAGCCGCGAGCAGCGCCTGGCGGGCTTCCCCCAGGAGGTTGCTGCCATCGTTCGAGGCCGAACCGTCCACACCCAAGCCGACCCGCACGCCGGCATCCAGGTACTCGCGGAGGGGCGCGATGCCCGAGGCGAGCCGCATGTTCGACGTCGGGCAATGGGCGATCCCGGTTCCCGATGCCGCCAGCGTCGCCACGCCGGCTGCGTCGACATGGACACCATGCGCGAACCACACGTCGTCGCCGAGCCATCCGACGCGTTCGGCGTAGCCGATCGGGTCGACACCGAACCTCTCTTCGCAGAAACGGTCCTCGTCGGCGGTCTCGGCGAGATGGGTGTGCATGGTCACCCCGTACGCCCGCGCCAGTCTGGCCGACTCGATCATCGCCGCGGGCGTGACCGAGAACGGGGAGCACGGAGCGACGACGATCCGGATCATCGCTCCCGGATCGGGGTCGTGGAAGGTCTCGATGAGACGCTGGGTGTCGGCGATGATGTCGGCTTCGTTCTCGACCAGATGGTCGGGTGGCAGCCCTCCGGCGCTCTCTCCCAGGCTCATGGATCCGCGGGCGGCATGGAACCGCATGCCCGTGAGCGCCGCGGCGTGGATGGAATCGTCGAGAGTGGAGCCGTTGGGGAACAGGTAGAGATGGTCCGAGGTGGTGGTGCAGCCCGACCGCGCCAGCTCACCGAGTCCGACGAGGGTGGACACGGCGACGTCGTCGGGGGTCATCCGCGCCCAGATCGGGTAGAGGGTCGTCAGCCAGGCGAAGAGCGAGACGTCTTGGGTGCCGGGGACCGCCCGGGTCAGCGTCTGGTACAGATGATGATGGGTGTCGACGAGCCCGGGGAGGACGACGTGGCCGGTGGCGTCGAACACGTCATCCGCCGTCGTCGGGAGGGTGGCGGTAGGACCTACGTGCTCGATCCAACCGTCGCGGCAGAAGAGGCCGCCGCCGGCGATCTCCCTCCGCTCGTCGTCCATCGTGACGACGACCTCGGCGTTGCGGATCAACAGGGACGCCATCGACGTCACCAGCGCTGATGGACGTGAGGGGCGATGAGGTCCCGGTAGATGGCGGCGACCCGCCTGCGTGTTCCGGCGTCGAGGGGCTCGAGCGTCGAGGCCGACGCGTTGGCCGCTGCCTGATCGGGGTTCTTCGCTCCTGGGATCACCGTCGACACGGACGGATCGTCGAGGATCCATCGGAGGGCGAACTGCGCCATGGTCCAGCCTTCGGGAACCAGGGGGCGGAGCTGGTCGACCGCCGCCAACCCCACCTCGTAGGGCACGCCGGCGAACGTCTCGCCCACGTCGAACGCCTCGCCGCGGCGGTTGAAGCGGCGGTGGTCGTCGGGAGCGAACTCGGTGTCGGCGCCGAACTTGCCGGTCAGGAGTCCGCTGGCCAGCGGGACGCGGGCGATCACCCCGACGTCGCGTTCTGCGGCGAGGGGCAGGAACCGTTCGGCGGGCCGTTGCCGGAACATGTTGTAGATGATCTGGACGGTCTCCACCCCCGGGTACTCGAGGGCCTTGAGGGCCTCCTCGACCTTCTCGACGCTGACCCCGTAGTGGCGGATCTTGCCTTCGGCGACGAGGTCGTCGAGGGCAGCGAAGACCTCGGGCCGGTAGTAGACCTCGGTCGGGGGGCAGTGGAGTTGCAGGAGGTCCAACGACTCCATCTGGAGGTTGGCCAGGCTGCGGTCGACGAACATCCGCAGGTTCTCGGCGGTGTAGCCGTCGGCCCGATGCGGCGACAGGCGGCGGCCGGCCTTGGTGGCGACCACGAGCCGCACGGCGGGTCGGGCGCGCCGGATGGATCCCACGAGACGCTCGGATCGTCCGTCGCCGTAGACGTCCGCGGTGTCGATGAAGTCGACGCCATGGTCGATCGCGGTCTCGAGCGCGGCGATCGCGTCGTCCTCGGTGACCGGGCCCCAGTCGGCGCCGATGGCCCATGCCCCGAACCCGACCTCGGACACCTCGTGCCCGGTGCTTCCCAGTCGTCGATGCCGCACCATCCACCTCCTCGGCTCGACACCCTACCCTCGGCGGCGACGCCGGCTCCGGCGTCGCGCCGACGTCGGGGCGGTACCGTAGGTCCATGAGATACGGAGCGTTCATCCCCCAAGGTTGGAGACTGGACCTGGTCGGTATCGATCGGTCACGGCACTGGAGCACGATGCTCGAAGTGGCCCGCAGCATCGAGTCGTCCGGTTACGAGTCGCTGTGGGTCTTCGACCATTTCCACACGGTCCCCGAGCCCACCCAGGAGGCCACCTACGAGGCTTGGACCTTGATGGCCGCGCTCGCCGCCACCACCGACACGGTGCGTCTGGGTCAGATGTGCACCTCGAACTCGTACCGGATGCCGTCGTATCTGGCCAAGGTCGCCGCCAACGTCGACGTCATCTCCGACGGCCGATTGGAGATGGGTATCGGCGCCGGATGGTACGAGCACGAGTACCTCGGCTACGGCTACGAGTTCCCCAAGGCGTCGGTTCGGATCGATCAACTCGCCGAAGGCGTCGAGATCATGCACCGGATGTGGGGGGACGAGGACGAGGTCGTCTACGAAGGTCGCTACTACCGGCTCGCAGGCGCCATCAACCAACCCAAGCCGGTGCAGCGGCCGCGGATCCCGACGTGGATCGCCGGGGGAGGAGAGCGGCGGACGTTGCGGGTCGCGGCTCGATTCGCCGACTACACGAACTTCGGGTCGAGCGTCGACGAGTTCGTCCACAAGTCCGAGGTCTTGGCGGGGCACTGCCGGGACGTCGGGCGCGACCTCGACCAGATCACCAGGTCGATCATGTTCGGAGCGGTGGTCGGGGCCACCGAACGCGAGGTCGTCGACAAGCTCGACCGCTACGAGGCGCGGATGGCGGCGGTCGTCGGTTCGGCCAAGGCCGCCGAGATGCGCGCCGCCTACGAGCGATCCGCCGCCGTGGGTACCCCGGATCAGATCGCCGAACGCCTGGAACCGTGGGAGGCGGCCGGCGCCGAGTACGTGATCCTCTACTTCCCCGAGGCGGCGTACGATCGGTCGGGCCTGGAGCTGTTCGCCGCCACGATCGTGGCCGGCTCCTCGTCCTAGGGGCCCGTCGGCGTCGCGACCCGGCGTGTGGGGCTGCGTCCGGCGAGGAACACGCCGGCGATGGTCATCGCTCCCCCCACGACGATGGGGATGCTGAGGTGCTCGCCGAGGAGCGCGACGCCGCCGACCACGCCGATCACCGGAGCGAGGTAGCCGGTCAGCGCCACCGTTGCCGCCGTGGCGTGGCGCGACGCGTACAGCGTGGAGACGAACGGAAGCAGCGTCGATCCGATACCGAGGGCGATCAGGAGGAACCAGGTCGATGGGCCCAGCGATGCGGTCCGCACCGACGACGTGGCGAGTCCGAAGCCCGAGACGACCGCCGCTCCCCCCACGAACATCGGCAGCGCCAGTTTGGCGGTGCCGTGGTGAGGGGCGAACCGCCGGCTCAGAACGCCGCTGGTGGAACCCGCGGCGACCCCTCCGAGCGCGAGGAGCCCACCGCGAACGACGTCTCCTCCCTCGGCGATCCCGGACTCGCCGGCGGCGATGATGAGCGCGGTACCCGCCAGGCCGACGGCCAGGCCGACGAGCTGCCGCCGCCGGAGGCGCTCACCGATCGTCACCGCGGCGATGCCGGCGGTGGTCGCCGGGATGAGGGTGATGATCAGGCTCTCGACGCCGGCCGAGATGTACTGGAGCGACGCCATGAACAGCATCGGCGCGATACCGATCCGAGGGATCCCGATGATCAGCCCGTCGCGCCACGTACGTCGTTCGAGCCGGTGACGGCGGGCCACGGCGAACGCCACCACCGCGGCGGTGGCGACGAGCGTGCGGATCACGACCACGGTCGAGGTGTTGGCTCCCGCTCCGTAGGCCGCTCGGGTTCCCACCCCGGCCAAGCCCCATCCGACCGACGCGGCCGCGATGGCGATCGGTACGCGGTTGCGGATCATCCCCGTGACGCTACCGGTCGTCGACCGGTCGGTCATCGACCGGCCGCAGCAGGACGATGGGGATCTCGCGGCTCGTGCGCGCCTGGTAGGTCGCGTAGCCGTCGTAGGCGTCGACCGCCCGCTCCCACAAGGCGTTCCTCCGGTCCCCGACGAGCGTCTCGGCTTCGACGGGGATCGTATCCGCGCGGATCTCGATCCGGCATCTCGGGTCGGCCTTCAGATTGGTGTACCAATCGGGATCGGTGTCGCGTCCGCCCCATGAGGCGATCACGACCCATCCGTCGGGTTCGGTCAGGTAGAGGAGCGGGACCGTGTGCGGACGGCCCGTCGTCCGGCCCCGCACCGTCAGTAGGAGCATGTCGTTGTCGACCAGGCGCCGACCGATCCGCCCGCCGGTGAGTCGGTAGACGCGTCGATGGATCGCGGAGAGCCGGCGGGCCGTCGCGTCCTTCACGGGCCGGTCAGGCGCGTGAGTACAGGCCGACGAGGAACGCTTCGTCGAGGACGCGATTGGCGATGGCTCCCAGCACGGTGGCCTTGTCGGCGCCCGGGGGAAGCCCCAGCGAGCCGTCGATGGCGAAGACGTGGAAGACATAGCGGTGGGTGCCGCTCGGCGGGCAGGGACCGCCATACCCGAGCCGGCCCCACGAGTTGAGCCCCGGTGTGCCGAGGTCCGCGACGCCTTCGGGGATCTCCTCGGTGGGAGGGATGTCGTAGGCCACCCAGTGGTCCCACGTTCCCATGGGCGCGTCGGGGTCGTCCATGATGAGAACGAGCGTCTCGGTTCCAGCGGGGATCCCGACGATCTCGAGGGGAGGGGACACGTCCTCGCCGTCGCACGTGTATCGGGCAGGGATCCGTCCTTCGTTGGCGAATGCGGGGGAACGCAGCAGCATCGTGAGGCCTCCTCTCTCTCGGCGTCAAGGGACCAAGAGCACGGGACACGGCGCTTCGTGGACCAGGTGATGGGCGACCGAGCCGAGCACCACTCGCTTGAGGAGCCCGCCTCCGTGCTTTCCGATCACGAGGACGTCGGCGTCGTGGTTCTCGCACACCGCGATGAGTTGGCTGGCGGGATCCCCGATCTCCTCGTCGGTGTCGTAGTCGACGCCCGACAGGTCGAGGGCGTTGACGGTCGTGTCGAGCACCTCCTTCTGGGCGTCGGCGAGGGCGTCGCCGAGTGCCGTCGCCGGGGGTGGGGAGCCGACCACGCCCCACCATCCCTCGGGGGGCCGCACGACGGTGGTGATGATGAGCTTCGCTCCGGTCGCCTTGGCCAGTCCTGCAGCCGTGTTGGCCGCCCGGATCGATTCCGGTGACCCGTCGACTCCCACGACCACAACTCTCGGGTTCCAGACACTCATCGTCGTGCTCCTTGGTCGCTGCGATGGGGCGAACACTACCGGTCACCTCCATACCAGCGCGTGGGCGGCGACGGGGGGAGGGACTTTGGTCCTCACCTGCGGAGCCGGCTCCCGGTGGCGGCATCCGGCTCGCCGATGGCGTCGGATGGTCGCTATCGTTCACGCCGTCGGGGTCTTCTCGGTGCGTTCGTGGGAACGGACGCGACGAGGCCTCGACCATCCGAGACGCCGGAACGGTCCGGCAGAGAAAGGCAGAGCGTGAACATCTACGTCGGGAACCTTCCCTACTCCTATGGCAATGGCGACCTCGAACAGCTCTTCTCCGAGTACGGAGCCGTCACATCCGCCCAGGTCATCATGGACCGCGACACCGGCCGTTCGCGAGGGTTCGGTTTCGTGGAGATGCCCAACGACGACGAGGCGCGCCGCGCCATCGACGAACTCGCCGGATCTTCGGTGGGAGGCAGGAACCTGACGGTCAACGAAGCTCGTCCCCGACGCGAGAGAAGCTACGAACGCTGATGGCAGGCAAGGACGATTACGTTCGGGTACCGGCCACGGTCGTCGAGGTCCTTCGCGACGCGACGTTCCGGGTCAAGCTCGACAACGGCCTCGAGGTGATGGCGAAGGCGTCCGGAAGGATGCGCAAGGGCCGTCTCATCCGGATCCTCCCGGGTGACAAGGTCGACGTCGAGGTCTCGACGTACGACCCGACCAAGGGCCGGATCGTCTGGCGCTACCGGTAGGAGCCGGCCTGTCCGGCCCTGCCGGCGCGGTCGTCTGTAACGCCGCGAGCCGTGCCGCGACTGGTCATGGGAACGGCGAGATCGCGCCGTCAGGTCGATCGACGCCGAAGATGCGGCGTCGAGGAGGTCGGACATGGCCAGGTTCAGTCATCGGTTCTCGGCGGCCGTCGCGGTGGCGGTGAGCGGAGCGCTCGCGGCGGGCGGGCTCGCGTTCGCAGCGGAGGATGCCGTCGGCGATCGAAGTGCGGCCGAGGCGCCGTCCTCGCCGATCGAGACGGCCTTCGATCCCGACGCGGGGGTCCTCGTGTACTGGTTCCCCGGCGACGCGGATGCCGAGGCGCCGTCCTGTGCGGAGCTGCTGGCGGACGTCGAGGCGCCCGCTCCCGACACCGGTGAGCGCGCCGATCTCCCGGTGCTGCCGGATCCGTGTCACGTCGTGGACGTCGCCGGGCCGGCCGGTCAGGTCAACCACGGCACGGTCGTGTCGGCGTTCGTCCGTTCCCTCGGGGATGTCGCCTTCGACGGACCGAAGGGTCGGCTCGTGCGGGAGATCGCCCGCTCGGATGCCGGCAAGGCGGTCGACGGCGACGACGGCGACGATGCGTTCGACGACGCCGATGCACCGGAGGTCGACACCGATGACGTCACCGGCGGCCCTCCGGCCCATGCCAGGGCTCGAGCCAGGTCGAGCGCCCCGGGCAAGGGCCACGCCCGCAACGATCGTTGACCTCTCCCGTCCGCACCCGGAAGGGATCTGCCCAACCCAGGGTTGTGGGCGCCCTGTGGGGGCTTGGCGAACCCAGGGTTGTGGGCGCCCTGTGGGGGCTTGGCGAACCCTGGGTTGGTGGCGCCCTCTGAGGGCTTGGCCAGCCCAGAGTTCGGTGGCGTGACGGTAGACCCGCTGAACCGTGGGCTGTGGGCGCCCTGTGGGGGCTTGGCGAACCCAGGGTTGTGGGGGCCTTGTGAGGGCTTGGCGAACCCTGGGTTCGGTGTTCTCGGGTGGGGTCAGCGGCTGTTGAGCTTGGAGAGGAGGCGGAGGATCTCCAGGTACAGCCAGATGAGCGTGACCAGGAGGCCGAAGGCGGCGTACCACTCCATGTACGCCGGCGCACGTTCGGCCACGCCTCGCTCGATGAGATCGAAGTCCAGCAGCAGGTTGAACGCGGCGATGGCGATGACGAAGACCGAGAACCCGATCCCGACGATGCCGGTGTCCCACACGAAGGGCATCTGGACGCCGAAGACCGCCAGCAGCAGCGACACGAGATAGAACGCCGCGATCCCCAAGGTCGCGCCGATGATCAACGCACGGGTCTTGTCCGTGACCCGGATCGTGCGGGTCACGTAGAGCACGAGCATGACCAACAGCACGATGACGGTGGCCATCACCGCCTGAACCACGATGCCGTTCCAGGCGGACTCGTACACCCGACTGATCGCGCCCAGGAGGACACCCTCGACGGCGGCGTACACCGGCGCGGTGACGCGCGCCCACTGCGGCTTGAAGATCGTCACGATCGCGACGGCGAGCCCGCCGAGAACCGCAGCGAGGATCCATCCCGGCATCGACGTCGCCCCCGACGACACCAGCGTCCATCCCCACACGCCGCCGCCGACGAGGATGGCGAGGAGGACCGCCGTCGCGCGTCCCGTCCCGGCGATCGTCATCGCCCCCGTCCCGTCGAGGGCGGCCACCTCGCGGGTGTACGCGCCGGCATCCACGGACGCGGTCGACGCCGCGGCTCGTTCCCCGAAGCCCTTGCTCAGTACCGGGTTGGCCATGTCTGCTCCTTGGTTCGGCCCGCCATGGTACCGGCGAGGTGCGCGATGGCGGCGGTAGAGTCGGCCCGAGCCGGCGGGAACGAGGAGGAACCATGGGGCGTTTCCCCGCGTCGTTCACGTGGGGCACCTCGACCTCTGCCTACCAGATCGAGGGAGCCTTCGACGAGGACGGCAAAGGGCCGTCGATCTGGGACGAGTTCGTCCGTCGACCCGGGACGATCGTCGACGGCTCCACCGGCGACGTCGCCTGCGACCACTACCACCGGTGGGCGCAGGACGTCCGCCTCCTGGCCGAGCTGGGCGTCGACGCCTACCGGTTCTCCGTGTCGTGGCCGAGGGTGATCCCCGACGGCCGCGGCCAGACGAATCCCGCGGGGGTCGGTTTCTACGATCGCCTCGTCGACGCCCTGCTCGACGTCGGCGTCGAACCGGTCGTCACGCTCTACCACTGGGACCTCCCGCTGGCGCTCGCCGAGCGCGGCGGATGGCCGTCGCGGGACACCGCCGAGGTCTTCGCCCGCTACGCCTCGGTGATGGCCGACGCGCTCGGCGATCGCGTGCGCCGCTGGATCACGATCAACGAGCCGTGGGTCGTCGCCGAGCGCGGGTACGTCTACGGTGACAAGGCCCCGGGCCGTCGCAACGACGGCCCGGCGGCGTTGGCGACCGCCCATCATCTCCTCCTCGGCCACGGGTTGGCGACCGAGGCCATCGCGGCCGAGCGGCCGGAGGCGCAGGTCGGGATCACCCTCAACCTGAGCCCGGTCGTCGCCGCCTCGAACCATCCGCTGGACATCGAGGCGGCGCGACGTCTCGACGGCGACCTCAACCGCTGGTACCTCGACCCCCTCTACGGGCGTGGGTACCCCGATGACGTCGTCGCCGATCGCCGCGCCGACCGCTGGCTGGGCGCCGGCGGCCTGGACGCCTTCGTCAGGCCCCACGACATGGAGACCATCGCCGCGCCGACCGGCTTCCTCGGCGTCAACTACTACGAGCGGACCATCGCCAGGGACCCGGCCACGCCGGTCCCTCCCGAGGTCGTCGCCGACGACGCCGCCCGCACCGCGATGGGATGGGAGTCGTACCCCGACGGTCTGCGGGAGCTCCTTGGGCGTCTCAGGGACGACTACGGTCCGTCCTCGATCCTCGTGACCGAGAACGGAGCGAGCTACCCCGACGGTCCCGGCCCCGACGGTCGGATCCACGACGAGCGAAGGAGTCGGTTCATCGACGAGCACATCGACGCCGTCGGCGCCGCCATCGCCGAGGGCGTTCCCGTCGACGGGTACTTCGTCTGGTCGCTGCTCGACAACTTCGAGTGGGCGTTCGGGTACACCCAGCGGTTCGGCATCGTGTGGGTCGACTTCGCGACCTTGGAACGGATCCCCAAGGACTCGTACGTCCGCTACCGGGACCGGATCGCCGCCGAGCGGAGGACCCGATGAGCCGGAGGGACGACCGCCGTCGCCTCGTCGGGTTCCTCTACGGCGCCGAGCGGGCCGAGGAGGTGGCCGACGGGATCGAGGCCATCCTGACACGACATCCCACCCGACGACCGACCGCGCCGCGGTGGGACGAACGGGACTCCTGGTTGATCGCCTACCCCGATCAGTTCCGTCGACCCGGCGAGGCGCCGCTCGTCACCCTCGACCGCTTCCATCGCCGGCACCTCGATCCCCTCAACGGCGTACACGTCCTCCCCTTCTTCCCGTGGTCGTCGGACGACGGCTTCGCCGTTACGGACTACACCGAGGTGGACGCCCGATACGGGGACTGGGAGGACGTCGAGCGGATCGCCCGGCATCGGCGGCTGATGGTCGACGCGGTCATCAACCACATGTCGGTCGAGGGCGAGTGGTTCCGTCGGTTCCTGGCGGGAGACCCCGACTTCGTCCATCTCTTCCGCACGGCCGATCCCTCCGCCGACCTGTCGACATGTGTGCGGCCGAGGACGACCCCGCTCCTCACACCGTTCGAGACCGACCGGGGCACGGTGTGGGTGTGGACGACGTTCTCGGCCGACCAGGCGGACCTCGACTATCGGGACCCTCGCACCCTCCTCCGCGTCATCGAGGTCCTGCTGGCCTACGCGCGGCACGGTGCGAAGGTGATCAGGCTCGACGCCGTCGGGTTCCTGTGGAAGCAGGAGGGAACGAGCTGCATCCACCTCCCTCAGACCCATGCCTTGATCCGGCTGTTCCGGGCATGCCTCGACGACACGTATCCCGACGTGCTGTTGGTGACCGAGACGAACGTGCCGCACGCCGAGAACGTCTCGTACTTCGGGGACGGCTCGATGCCCGAGGCCCAGATCGTCTACCAGTTCGCCCTGGCGCCTCTCACCTTGCATGCGATCTCGTCCGGTGACGTCGATCCGCTCCGTTCCTGGGCTGCGGGCCTGCGGCTGGATGTGCCGGGGACGACGTTCCTCAACTTCCTGGGTTCCCACGACGGGGTGGGGCTTCGACCCGCGGAGGGGATCCTGTCGCCGGACCAGATCGACGCCCTCACCCGTCTGGCCGGCGACAGGATCCCCTCCGC
>JALVQZ010000102.1 GCA_027036355.1 Acidimicrobiia bacterium
CCGGCCGCCGGCGCGGGCGGGCCCGCCGGCGCACCCTTCGGCGCGGTTGGCGCCCCGGCGGCGGCCGTGGCGGCCTTCGCCGCGGCGGCGGGCCCGTTGCCATTCGGGTTCGTTGCGCTTCCAGAGGGCCAGCAGCGGCGTGGCGATGAAGATCGACGAGTAGGTGCCCACCGCGATCCCGATGAACAGCGCCAGGGCGAACTCGCGGAGGGTCTCGGCCCCGAGGGCGTAGGAACCGACGAACAGGAGGCTGCCGACGGGCAACAGCGACGTCAGCGACGTGTTGATGGACCGCATCAGGACCTGGTTCATCGACCGGTTCACGATCTCGGTGAATGTGACCCGCTGTCGGAGCTCTTCGACGTTCTCCCTGACCTTGTCGAACACGACGACCGTGTCGTACAACGAGTACCCGAGGATGGTGAGCACCGCGATGACCGTGGCCGGGGTGACGACGAACCCGATGGTCGAGTAGATGCCACCGGTCATGGCGAGGTCGTGGAACAGCGCGGCGAGGGCGGCGACGGCCATCTTCCACTCGAACCGCCACGTGATGAACAGCGCGACGACGACGAGGAAGATCACGAGCGCCCGGATGGCCCGGCTGGTCACCTCGGCGCCGAAGGTCGGCCCGACCGCGTCGATGTTGACGTCGTCGACGGGAGCGCCTGCCACCTCGGCGACGACCTCGAGGAGCCGATCCTGCTCCTCGACCCCGAGAGCTTCGGTCCGGACGAGAACGAACCCCTCCCCGGTGATCTGCACGGTGGCGCCGCCCTCCCCGATGGTCCGCAACGCCGCCCGCACCTCCTCGACCGAGGCGTTGGCCTCGTTGGGGGCGCTGATGATCGTCCCGCCGGTGAAGTCGATGCTGAGGTTGAAGGGCCGGACCAGCATGATGAGGATCGACGCCGCGACGAGCACCGCCGAGACGATCATCGTCTTCTTGCCGATCCCGACGAAGTCGAACTCGGTCTCGCCCCGGTACATCTCGCGCAGAACGCTCATGCTCCCACCTCCGCCGGGGTCCTCTCTGCGGTGTCGGTCTCGGTCCTGCGTCCGGTCGCGGCGTCCATCGAGAACCATCCGCGGTCGCGCAGCCCTGAGCGCACCAGCAACGCCGTGGCCGGTCGCGTGTAGAAGTAGGCGACGACGACGTCGATGAGGGTGGCGAGACCCAGGGTGAGGGCGAAGCCCTTGACCGGTCCGATGGCGAGCAGCCACAGCAGCACCGCGCCGAGGAACGTGACGGTGTCTCCGGTCAGCACCGTGCGGAAGGCGCCTTGGAAGGCATGGTCGACGGCGGGGCGCAGCGGCCGCCCGGCCCGGTGCTCCTCCTTGATCCGTTCGAAATACACGATGTAGGAGTCCGAGGTGATCCCGACCGACACGATGATGCCGGTGACGCCGGCCAGGGTCAGGGTGAGGCCCTGGAAGATCCCGAGCAGCGTCAACGTGGTCACCATGAGCGAACCGAAGACGGTGAGACCCACGATGGCGATGAGCCCGAGCGAGCGGTAGTAGACGATCATGTAGATGGCGACGAGGAGGAGGCCGGCGAGCCCGGCGATCAGCCCGGCCTTGAGGGAGTCGGCGCCGAGCGAGGCCGAGACGCTCTCGACACGCTCGCGTTCGAAGGTCGTCGGCAGGGCGCCGTAGCGGAGGATGGCGGCCAGGTCCTGGGCTTCGGCTTCGGGGTCCTCCGAGGTGCCGATGGTGATGACGACGGCGTTGGGATCGAGGCCTTGTTGGGGATCCACCCCGGCGGCCACCGCGGGGGCCGAGGTGACGACGCCGTCGACGACGATCGCCATCTGGCGGCGAGGGTCGCCCACCGGGTAGGTGGCGAGCTCGCCTGTGGCTCTCCGGAACTTCTCCCCGCCTTCGGAGGTGAACTCGGGGACGACGACCCAGCCTCCGGCGCCGCCGACACCGGAGGTGCCCGAGAAGCGGGCCTCTCCTCCCTTCAGGTCCGACCCGACGAGGAACGCCGGACCCACGAGGTAGACGAGGCCGTCGTCTCCCCGCAGCAGGGCGGTGGTCGACGGGTCGTCGTCGATCGTCAGGCCGGTGTCGGGATCGAGCGTGGACGGATCGATGCCCTCGGGCGGCGGCGCGGTGGGGTCGAGCTTGACGGGGCTGTCGGGGAACACCCCGACGACGGGACGGAACGACATCTGGCCGGTGGTGCCGACGGCCTGGAGCGCGCGTTCGCGGTCCTCGACGCCGGGGAGCTGGACCAGGATGGCCCGGCTGCCCTGGACCGAGATCTCGGGCTCCTGGACGGCGCCGAGGTTCTCGATCCGTCGCCGCATGATCTCGACGGCCTTCTGAAGGGTCTCTGCGTCGGTTCCTTCGGGGGCCACGAGGACGACCGCGAACCCGCCCTGGAGGTCGAGGCCGAGCTTCGGGGTCTTGCCGAAGGCGAGGAGCGCCGAGACCGATCCCCAGGCGATGGCGAGGGTCACCAGCAACGTGACGAGCGCCTGCTTCTTGCTCATGGTCCCTCCTCGAGACGCTCGGCCACGGCTCGTTTGGCGATCGTCATCGTCGTTCCGCCGCCGACGTCGATGACGAACCGATCGTCGTCCTCGGAGACGATCGTGGCGAAGATCCCGCCGATGGTGCGGACCCGGTCGCCGGGGCCGAGCGAGGCCACGAGGTTCTGCATCTGCTTGACCCTGCGTCGCTGGGGCATGACGAGGAACACGTAGAACAGACCGCCGAGCACCACCAACGGGAGCAGGAAGCCCAGGGCGCTGCCCGACCCTCCGTCCGATGCCTGCGCGAGCAGGCCTGCTCCCACCAAACCCTGGAACACCCGTCTACCTCCGCGAGCGCGATGGATGCGGCACTCGTGAGCCGCGAGGCTGCAGGTTAGCGACGTCGCGATCGAAGCCCGTCTCGGGGCCGTCCGTCACGACCGGCGGCCCATGCGGCGTCGTTCCTCGACCTCGGTCCGGAACCGTACGAAGCGCCCCGCGGCGATGGCGGCCCGCACGTCGGCCATCAGTCGGTACGTGTAGCTCAGGTTGTGGATGGTCAACAGACGTCGACCGGTCGGTTCCTTCGTGGCGATGAGATGGCGCAGGTACCCGGTGGGGTAGCGTCGGCAGGTCTGGCAGCCGCAGTTCGGGTCGAGCGGCTCGGTGTCGAGGCGGAACTCCGCCCGTTTGATCGACAGGTCCCCGAGCGAGGTGAGCGCCTTGCCGTGCCGGGCGAGCCGGGTCGGGATGACGCAGTCGAACAGGTCGATGCCTCTGGCGATCGCGGCGAGCATCCCTTCGGTGTCGCCGAGTCCCATGACGTAGCGCGCACCCGTTCGTGGGAGCTCGGGAACGACGGCGGCCAGGGCCCGGTCCCGCTCGGCCGCGGACTCCCCCACGGCGAGCCCCCCGATCCCGAAACCGGCGAAGTGATGGCCGTCGACGGACAACGCCGCCGTGGCGGCGGCGGAACGTGCCCGGAGCTCCGGGTCGACGCCCCCTTGGACGATCCCGAAGATGGCGCGGTCGTCGCGTCGCTTGGCCTGGAGGGTCCGGGTCGCCCACCGAAGGGTCCGTTCCATCGCCGCTTCGACATCCCGGCGGGTGGCCGGGAGCGCGACGGGGACGTCGAGGGCCATCGCGATGTCCGAACCCAGGGTCTCTTGCACGGCGACGGCCGTCTCCGGGGTGAGGTCGACGACGGAGCCGTCGTAGGTCGATCGGAACACCAGACCCCGCTCGGTGATCTTCGGCTGCAGGGACAGCACCTGGTAGCCCCCCGAGTCGGTGAGCACGGGCCCGTCCCATCCCATGAACCGTTGGATCTCGCCGACGGCGGCGACGGCATCGGCTCCCGGTCGCAACATGAGGTGGTAGGTGTTGGCGAGGACGATCTGGGCGCCGATGGTCTGCAGGTCGTCGGCGTCGACGGTCTTGACGCTTCCCCGGGTCCCGACCGCCATGAACGCCGGGGTGGCGACGTCTCCGTGTGGGGTGCGCAGGACCCCGGTCCGGGCCGCGCCGTCCTGGGCGGTCTCGTTCCACGCGACCGGCGGTGTCACCGCGGCACCCCCTCGATGTACATGGCGTCGCCGAAGCTCAGGAACCGGTACCCGCGCTCGAGCGCATGGAGGTACGCGGTCCGCCATCGGTCGCCGACCATGGCGGCGAGCATGACCAGCAGCGTCGTGCGCGGGGCGTGGAAGTTCGTCACCACCGCGTCGACGGAGCGGAAACGGTGACCGGGCGCGATGAACAGGTCGGTCTCGCCCTCGCCGGCGACGAGTCCGCCGCTGGCGGAGGCCGCTTCGAGCGTCCGCACGACGGTCGTTCCGACGGCGACGATCCTGCCGCCCCTCGAGCGGGCGCGATCGACCGCGTCCACGGTCCCTTGTGGCACGGCGTAGCGTTCGACGTGCATCGTGTGGTCCTCGACGGTGGCGCCCTGCATCGGGAGGAAGGTAGCGAGCCCGACATCGAGCTCCACCGGCGCCATCTCCACGCCTCGGGCCGCGAGGCGGGCCATGAGCTCTTCGGTGAAGTGCAGCCCGGCGGTGGGAGCGGCCGCCGACCCGACGGAGGCCGCGTACACCGTTTGGTAGCGCTCGGGGTCGGTGAGGGTGGTGTGGATGTACGGTGGAAGCGGCACC
Source organism: Acidimicrobiia bacterium (assembly GCA_027036355.1). Lineage (GTDB taxonomy): Bacteria > Actinomycetota > Acidimicrobiia > Spongiisociales > UBA5794 > JALSQW01. The sequence continues at coordinate 4,637 of JALVQZ010000102.1, forward strand.
GTGCCGTACCGCTCGATCGCCGCCTCCACGTCGCCTGCGGGGTCCTCGAGCTCGATCTCGACCCTCCCCCGGTCGGGCCCGGCGACGACGGTGCCCCGCAGCGACCCGCTGGTGAACGTCGTCCCCGGTCGAACCCGGCGGGCGGGACGGACCAGCGCCTCCCAGCAACCGGCGTCGAGACGGCGAGTGATGAGCACCTCGAGGGATCCGCCGGTGGCCTTCCGCGCGCGGAGACGAGCCGACCGGACCCTGGTGCGGTTCACGACGAGCAGATCGCCAGGCTCGAGCAGGTCGGGCAGCTCGCGGAAGACGCGGTCGACGAGTCCAGGGACGACGAGCAGCCGTGAGGCGTCGCGAGGCTCGATCGGCTCTTGGGCGATCGCCTCTTCGGGCAGGTCGTAATCGAACTCGGTGACGTCCATGCACGTCCCATGATGGACGTCACCGACGACCTATCGCCTGCCCGGCGGCTCGGCGTCAGGGGGCGCCGAAGACCCCGGCGACGGGGAGCCACGACGGATCGCCCCAAGGGAGCACCTCGTCGGCGACACCTGCGGCGTTCTCGTACCGCAGGTAGAAGCGGGTGTCGGCGGGGCGGAACAGCCCGGGGCTGTCGAGGCCATCGCCGTTCCAGTCGCCGGCGACGAGCCGGTCCCCGGGATCGCCGAAGTAGAACGAGGCGTCGGCGACGCCGGCGGTGTGGGAGTTGCGGAAGTACACCAGGCCCGTCGACGCGCGATGGAGACCCACCGTGTCGATCCCGTCGCCGTCGAAGTCGCCGACGAAGGGCACGTCGCCGGGGTTCCCGAAGTAGTACTCCCTGTCGGCCGCCCCGAGGCCCGTCGCCGCCGACCCCAGCTCGTCGATGACGTACACCTTCCCCTCCGAGGGACGCCAGATCGACAC
>JALVQZ010000103.1 GCA_027036355.1 Acidimicrobiia bacterium
GTCGTCGACGGCGCCCACGTCCACGACGGTGGCCACACCGCAAGAGCCGCGGCGGGAGGTCACCATCGGGGTCGAGCTCCCCGTCGAGTCGTTGAACCCCTTCGCGACCGTGACGTTCCGGGATCGGGTTCCGGGCAACCTCGTGTGGGCGATCGTCTACGACAACGATCCCGACACCTGGGAGAAGGTTCCCGACGTGGTCGTCGACCTGCCGTCTCGCAGCGGCGGGATCACGGTGAACGACGACGGCACGATGACGGTCCGCTACGAGATCGTCGACGGCGCCACGTGGAGTGACGGTGTCCCGATCGGCGGCGATGACGTCGCGTTCACCGCCGAGGCGATGCGGGACATGGCCGAGCGGGGCGTCGGGAGCGTCGACCCGGTGATGTCGACCCTGGTGGAAGCGACGGCCGAGGGACCGACCGCGTCGTTGACGTTCTCGGAGCCGTCGCTGGTGGTCGAGGACGCGCTGTGGATCGTCCTGCCGAGCCACGCCCTCGAGGGGGTCGATCGGGTCGAGACCGCCGACGCGACGGAATGGCCGTCGGGTGGTCCGTTCGTCGTCGACACGTTCGACCCCGTCGACGGAGTGCGGTTCGTGCGCAACGACGCGTACTGGAAGACCGACGCCGACGGGACGCGCCTGCCGTACCTCGACGCGGTCACCATCGCTCCTGCGAGCCGCCTCGCCGACGGCGAGCCGACGAGTCCGGTGGCCGACTTCGTCCTGGGCCGCTTCGACGTGGTGCCGGTGAGCCCATCCGCCGAGGACCTTCGTCGGGTCGAGGGCGCGATCGAGCAAGGCGCCGAGCTCCAGCACGTCCGCACCCCGGTGATCGAACAGCTCACGTTCAACTTCGCGGACTCGCGGTTCGCGGTGAACCCCGAGTCGGTGAACGAGATCGTCGAGTTCCGCCGGGCGGTGGCGAGCGCCATCGACCCGGAACGCATCCTCGCCGAGGCCGCCGTCCCGTGGCTTCCGGAAACGCCCGGCATGCTCGTCCCGGTGGGAGAATCGGCCTGGTCGGTCTACCAGAACCAGTTCACCGTGCGCCCCGACCTGCCGGAGGGCGCCGCCTCGGTCGTGACGACGACCGGCAACGCCGACGAACGGCCCCGCATCGTCCAGGCGCTTCGCCCGGCGTTCGCCGCGGCGGGCGTCGCCTACGAGGCGCGGCTCGAGGACTCCCAGGTGTTCTTCCAGCAGACGATCGTCGACGGCAGCTACGACATCGGGCTGTGGGCATGGATCGCCGACGGATCGTACCGGGGCACACTCCAGCTCATGGAGTTCCTCGATCCGGCGGCGTCCCCGCCCGAGGGCAACTTCGGCAACTGGGGCAGCGGTGGGACCGCCAACGACGCCACCCGGCGCTTCTCCCAGATCGTCGCCGAGACGGCGACCACCGTCGACGCCGACCGCTTCGACGAGCTGGTCCGTGAAGCCGAAGGGATCCTGGCCACCGAGGTGCCGATCATCCCGTTGTTCTCCCGTGGTTCGGGCCTGGCGGTGTGGCCCGGCTCGGTCACCGGCGTCGTCCACAACGGCACGCGTTCGGACTTCACCTGGAACATCGAACGGTGGCGTCCGGCGGAGTGACGCCTACCGGAGGTCGGCGAACGCCGAGTGGATCTCGGATGGGATCGGGGTGGGTCGACGGGTCTCGGCGTCGATGACGACGTACACCTCGTGACCGCGAACGACGACGTCGCCGGTCGTGTCGTTCACGGTCTCCATGCCGAAGACGATCGAGGTGCGGCCGAGCCGTTCCACGGTGATCGTCGTGGTCAGCTCGTCGCCGAGCTTGGCTTCGCCGACGTAGTCGCATTCGAGGTGGGCGACGACGAACTCGTAGCCGCCGTTGCGCTCCGCCTCGAAGGACACCCCGGCAGCCTCGAAGGCGTCGCAGAGCACATCGTCCCAGTAGACGAGGTACCGGACGTTGAAGACGTGCCCGTAGGCGTCGACGTCCCAGAAGCGAACCTTCCGGCGGTACTGCACGGGCTGGGCCATGCCCCGATCGTAGACGACCGGCGACAGTCCCCCAGGACCGGTACCCTCCGGGGGAGGGTATGAAAGGAGCGTTGACATGATGTGGGGACCATGGATGGGCTTCGGCGGCCTGTGGATGCTGCTGATGGTCGTCGGGATCGTTCTCCTGGTCGTGTGGGCCGCCCGCGGAGCGTCCGGCAACGGTGGAGGTGGCGCTTCGACGTCGCCCAAGCGAGCCCTCGACATCCTCGACGAGCGGTTCGCTCGGGGCGAGATCGACGAGGAGGAGTACCGCAAGCGTCGCCGTCTCCTGGAAGGGTCGTGAGATGCGGGACAAGGGGCTGTTCTGGACCGGCATCGCCCTGGTCCTGATCGGGCTCGTCGGTGGGCTGCTGAGCGGTCCGACCTGGTTCGACGGCGCCTGGCCGATGGGTCCGGGCATGCATGGATGGTGGGCCGGCTCTCCCGGCGATGCGGCGAGCGGCACCCCGCTGCCCGATGCCACGACGCTGGAGGTGCGGGCCACCGAGTTCGGGTTCGCCCCGGCGGAGCTGACGGCCAGGGTCGGGGAACCGGTGAACATCGAGTTACGCAACGAGGGCAACCTGCTGCACGATCTCACGATCGACGAGTTCGGGTTCCGGGTCGTCGCCGGTCCGGGCGAGACCCGTACGGCCGGGTTCGTCCCGGACCGGGCGGGCACCTTCACCTTCTACTGCTCGGTGCCCGGCCACGCCCAGGCCGGGATGGTGGGGACGCTACGGGTCGAGCCCTGACCCGACCGGCCCGTCGCGAGTCCTGATATCCTGCGCCGACCTGGAGAGGTGGCCGAGTGGCCGAAGGCGCTCGCCTGCTAAGCGAGTAGGGGGTTGCAAGCCTCCTCGAGGGTTCAAATCCCTCCCTCTCCGCCAACCATCGAGACGGCCCGTCACGCCGCGGACCACTCGGCGACCATCCGTCCGAGCGTCTCGAGCGGGACACCGCCCGAACCGAGCACCGTGTCGTGGAAGCCCTTGATGTCGAAGCGTTCACCCATCCGGGCTTCGGCGTCGGCCCGCATCTTCTGGATCTCGAGGCGCCCGATCATGTAGCTGAGGGCCTGACCCGGCATCGATGCGATGTACCGGTCGATCTCCTCGACGATCGTGTGGAGGGTCATCGGCGAGTTCTCGGCCATGAAGTCGATGGCCTGCTGGCGCGACCAGCCGAGGGCATGGATGCCGGTGTCGACGACGAGGCGTCCTGCCCGCATGGAGTCGGCCGACAGCATCCCCATCCGGTCCAGGGCCGAGCCGTACAGGCCCATCTCGTCGGCGAGGCGTTCGGTGTACAGCGCCCATCCTTCACCGTAGGCGACGACGTGGGCATGGCGGCGGAAGGCGGGGATCTCGTCGCCGAGCTCTTGGGCGATGGCGAGCTGGAGATGGTGGCCGGGGATCCCTTCGTGGAAGGCGGTCGCTTCGACCTCGTAGGTGCCCCACGACGTCGGGTCGGCGGTGTTCATGAAGAAGATGCCGGGCCGGGTCCCGTCCTCGGCGGGCGGGAAGTAGAACGCCTGGGCGCCCGAGGGCGTCTCTTGGACGAGGCAGTCGGCCTTCGGAAGCCGCCCGAACCAGTCCCCCATCGCCGCCCGGGCCTTCCGGAACGCTTCCTCTGCGGCGGCTCGGACCCCTTCTCCGGTGGTGTGATGCAGGGCAGGGTCGTCTCGGAGTCGGGAGAAGATCTCGGAGAGGTCGCCGGTTCCGAGGACCTCCCGACCGAGTTCCCGGTACTCGTCGGCGAGGCGTTCGATCTGGCGGAGGCCGATCTCGTGGATCTCGGCGGCCTGCATGGGAAGGGTCGTGTAGCGATGGATCGAGCGGGAGTAGGCGACCTCTCCGCCGGGCACCCACATGAGCCCTTCCTTGCCGGCGGGCCGGGCGACCGGGGCGACCTCGTCGCGCAGGACGTCGCGCTGGCGTTCGAGGGCGGGGCGGATGACCTCGGCGACGACGTCGGTGAGAGCTTGGCGCCACGCCGCGGTCTGTTCGGCGGTGAACGAGGGGGGGACCTGGGTGGCGAGGAGACGGTCGTCGGCGAGCGGCGACGACAGCCATTCGTCGAGCTGGTCGACGACGCCGGCGACGGCGAACGCGGGAGGTACCCGGCCGGAGGCGACGCCTTCGCGGTACCGGTCGGTCATCTGGTCGACGGTGCGTCCCATGGCCCGGTATTTGTCGACCATGGCGGCGGCGACGTCGCCGTCGGGAACCGACAGCATCGGGGCGATGAGCTTGGCGACGACCGGGAACCCGAAGATGGGGTCGACCGAGAGTTCGGCGAGCCGGGTCTCTTGGAGATCGGCCTCGGTCTGGGTGTCGAACATGAGGACCTCGCGGGTGAGCGCGTCCTGGTGGCCGAGGCCGGACGGGTCGATCGCTGCGGCGCGGCGGTGGAAGTCCCTCAGCGTGGCGATGTGGGCGTCTTCGGCTTCCCGGCTCGCTTCCTCGAACCGGTCGGCGAACCGGTAGTCGCCCCGCATGTGGGCCTGGGTCGGGCTGTGCGCGCTGCGGTAGTCGAAGTACTCGTCGGCGATCGTACGGATGTCGGTCACGGAATCTCCCGGGTTGTCTCAATAGAGAGCCTATCGCCGTCGACTGCGGCGTCGACCCTCACCGGGCTTTCCGTACCCGGCCGCGCCAGCTACCTTATGGGCCTCCGGCGCCCGTAGCTCAATTGGATAGAGCGTCTGACTACGGATCAGAAGGTTGGGGGTTCGAGTCCCTCCGGGCGTGCTGCTGAAATCCCTTGCCCCGCAAGGGATTTCGCCTATCGGCCCTTCAGTTCGACGACGTCTGGTCCGCGTTTGGTCCGCATCTGGTCCGCGAGAGCTTCGCTGCGCACCTCGTCGAGGGCTGCTGCGAGAGCCTCCATGTCGGACGGGAAGAGGTGCCCGTAGCGGTCCATCGTCACCGAGATCGACGAGTGACCGAGGTGCACCTGGATCGCTTTGGGGTGTGCTCCCTCCGCGATGAGGAGCGCCGCGCAGGTGTGTCGCAAGTCGTGGATGCGCAGTTCCTCGGGCAGCCCGGCGTCGGCGACGGCCCGGTACCAGACCTGTCGCCGGAAGTTGGAGTTGCGCAGCGGCTTCCCCAGTGGCGAGGTGAAGACCAACGCGTCGGGGTCGTCGTCCACCTCTCGAGCGAGGTGCTCGGCGAGCAGCTCGGTGAGGAACGCCGGGATGATCACCATCCGCCGGCGGTACGTCTTGGTGGCGCCGAAGTGGAGCTTGCCGCGGGCCTCCGAGAGCGATTCGGCGACTTCGATCCGGGATCGCAGCAGGTCGCATCGTCTGCGACGAACCGCGACGGCCTCACCCCAGCGGAGGCCTCCGTAGGCGAGCAGATGCACGAGCGTCCCGTAGGGCTCCCGGATCGCCGCGGCGAGGCGCTCGACCTCCTCGGCCGAGAGGAAGAGCATCTCGGGGTCGGGCTGGCGGGCAACCTTCACACCGGCCACAGGATTCACGACGAGATAGCCGGCCTCGACGGCCAGGTCATCAT
>JALVQZ010000104.1 GCA_027036355.1 Acidimicrobiia bacterium
GGAGATGACTCACCGGTGACCCTCGAACCGGACCTCGACTCCTACGTCGTGCCGGTCGTGTCGAACGAGAAGCTCGCCACGATCCAGGAGGACGGCGCCACGGCCGGTGACATCGCCGGCACCGGCGTCGATGCCGTGGTCGCCCGCGGGGACCTCGAAGCCTGCTTCCCCGAACTCGCCGACGCCGCCGGCTCGCCGATCACCGTCACCCCTCTCGCCGCCGGCGGCGACACGGTGATCCTCGAGATCGTCGGATCCGGCCGGATCGTCACCCTCGACCTGAAGGACTGCTCCATCACGGGCCCTTGAGGCGCCGGCGGACCGCTAACCTCGGCGCCGATGACCGACCGCAACGACTACGCGACCCAGCTCGCGAGCTTCCTCGAAGAGCTCGCCGCCAAGATCCGCCGGATGACCGTGGATCGGGTCGCCGACGCGGTGACGTGGACGGCCCTCGGTCTCGTCGTCGCGACCCTCGCGTTCCTCATCGTCCTGTGGGTCATCGTCGGGCTGTTCCGCGCCCTCGGTGCCCTCATCGGGATGGAGGTGGCCTACGCGGTCGTCGGCGGCATATTCGTCGTCGCCGGTGCGTTCATCTGGAGCAAGCGTTTCCCCGCAGACAACCAGGAGTGACCGATGACGGACTCGTGTGAGAAGGTACTCATCGTCGGATCGGGCCCCGCCGGGCTCACCGCAGCGATCTACGCCGCCCGAGCGGACCTCTCCCCCTTGATGATCGAAGGCATGGAACGTGGCGGCCAGCTCATGCTGACCACCGACGTCGAGAACTACCCGGGCTTCCCCGACGGCATCATGGGCCCCGAGCTGATGGACAACATGCGCAAGCAGGCCGAACGGTTCGGCACCCGCATCGTGTCGTCCGACGTCACCCAGGTCGACTTCGGCGCGTACCCGTTCAAGGTGTGGGTCAACGACGACCTCTACCACGCCGAATCCGTCATCATCTCGACGGGAGCGTCGGCGCGCTGGCTCGGAGTTCCGGGCGAGGAACGGCTCCGCGGCTACGGCGTGTCGGCGTGCGCGACCTGCGACGGCTTCTTCTTCCGGGACAAGGAACTGGCGGTCGTCGGCGGCGGCGACAGCGCCATGGAGGAGGCCCTGTTCCTCACCAAGTTCGCTTCGAAGGTGACGATCATCCACCGTCGTGACGAGTTCCGCGCCTCGAAGATCATGACCCATCGGGCCCTCGACCATCCCAAGATCGAGGTCATCTGGGACACGACCGTCGAGGAGGTCCTCGGCGACAAGGAGGTCACCGGGTTGCGCCTCAAGAACGTCAAGACCGGGGAGGAGACCGAGTTCGCCGTCGACGGCCTGTTCCTGGCCATCGGCCACACCCCCAACACGCGGGTCTTCGGCGACCAGCTCGAGCTCGACGACGCCGGCTACATCGTCGTCCACGACGGGACCCGGACGTCGGTCGAGGGTGTGTTCGCCGCCGGGGACGTGGTCGACCAAACGTACCGTCAAGCCATCACCGCCGCCGGTATGGGCTGCCAGGCTGCGATCGACGCGGAACGATGGCTGGACGAACAGGTCTGATCTCGGCCACGCCGTGAACCCGACACCAACGAACCACCAGGAGGAACCCATGTCCGCGAACACCGTCACCGCCGACGACGCCACGTTCGGCCAGATCGTCGCCGATTCCACCCCGTCGCTCGTCGATTTCTGGGCGGAGTGGTGTGGCCCATGCAAGATGATGGACCGCCCGCTCGAGGAGCTGGCCGCCGAGAAGGCCGGCAAGCTGAAGGTCGTGAAACTCAACGTCGACGAGAACCAGGCGACCGCCATGCAGTACGGCGTGATGAGCATCCCCACCTTGATCGTGTTCCAAGACGGTCAGGAGAAGAAGCGGCTGGTCGGCGCTCGCTCCAAGGCGCAGCTCGAGGCGGAACTCGCCGACTTCCTCCGCTGACACCGAGGGTGCCGTCACCCGCTCCTCCCCCGACGACGGCGCAGGTGCGGGACCCGGGCGATCATCGCTTCGACACCACTTGTGGGACCATGGACCCGTGAGGCTCTTCCACCGCGGCGATCGCGGCGAACCCGTGCGCGACATCCAGGATCGTCTCGCCGCTCTCGGGCATCCGACGGGCGACGACGAGGTCGGGCTCTTCGGGGACGCCACCGAAGCTGCGGTCCGCTCGTTCCAGCGCAAGAAGGGGCTCCCGGTCGACGGCATCGTCGGTCCCGACACCTGGCGATCGCTCGTCGATGCCGGCTTCTCGCTCGGCGATCGTCTCCTGTACCGACGGATCCCGATGATGCGCGGGGACGACGTTGCCGAGCTCCAGCGGCGACTGAATGCCCTCGGGTTCGACGCCGGCAAGGTCGACGGCATCTTCGGTGACGACACCTTGCGGGCGCTCCTGGATTTCCAGCACAACCGACGGATGCCCGAGGACGGCATCGCCGGTCCGGCGGTGGCCTCCGAGCTGGCGCTCATGCGACGGGCGACCGACAAGCCTGGCCGAGAGGTGGTCCGCGAGCGCGAGTGGATCGACACGTTGCCGCCGACGATCGTCGGCAGCCGGATCTACGTGGACGCCGCGTGCTCCGACGAGGAAGAATCTTCCAGTACGTGGAGAGCGGCCCTGGGTCTCGTTCGGTTCGTCGCCGAGCGGGGGGCCTACCCGCTGTTGTCACGCAGCATCGACACCCGTCCCACCGAACGGCTTCGGGCGCGTCGGGCCAACCGTCTGGACGCCTCGCTGGTGGTGTCCTTCGTCAAGGAGCCCGAACCGGGCGTCTACTCGTTCGCCTCGGAACGGAGCGCCTCCGAGGCCGGACGCTCTCTGGCCGGCGCCGTCGCCGCCGAACTGTCCCTTCCGGTGGGAGGTCGAGCCACTCCCATCCTCAAGGAGACCCGCTCGCCGGCCATCGTGGTCGCCGTCCCCGAACCCGACGGGACGACGGGGATCCTCACCGGACGGGCGCTGGTTCGCTTCCACGAGACGCCTCCGGACCAGCGACGGTAGGCGCCGGTCCGGAGATCACCGGTAGAAGAGCCGGTAGATGCGCTCGAGATCGTCGAGGGAGGCGAACCGGACCACCAGTTTCCCGCCCTTGCCTCGGTAGTCGATGGCGACCTTCGTTCCGAGATGGTCCGCGAGCTTCGACTCGAGCTCGATGATCGCCGCCGGTCTCGCCACCGGCGGCCGGCTCGGCCGCTTCCCCTCGGTCCCCTTGCGCATCCGCACCGCATCCTCGGTCTGTCGAACCGACCATCCCTCGGCCACCGCCCGTTCGGCGATGTGGATGGCGTAGGCGGCGTCGTCGAGGCCCAGGAGCGCCCGAGCGTGCCCGGCGCTCAGGGTCCCCTCGTCGACCATCGCCTGGACGGGCCCGGGGAGCTGGAGCAGCCGGAGGGTGTTGGTGACCGCACTCCGGCTCTTCCCCACCTGGCGGGCGATCTCCTCGTGGGTCATACCATAATCTTCCAGGAGTTGTCGGTAGGCGGCGGCTTCCTCGAGGGGGGACAGATCCTCCCGTTGGACGTTCTCGATCAAGGCCTGGGTGAGGGACGTCTCGTCGTCGGACTCTCCACGGATGATCGCCGGTATCGTCGAGTTCCCCGCCAGGGCCGTGGCCCGCAGGCGCCGTTCCCCAGCCACCAGCTCGTAGGCACCGTCGCCGGCGTCCCTGACCACGATCGGCTGCAGCACCCCGACCGCGGAGATCGACGCGGCGAGTTCCTCCAGGGCCGCATCGTCGAAGCTCCGTCGAGGTTGATGCGGGTTGGGGCGCACCGCGCTCACCGGGATCTCGGCGAACCCGGCCACCGGCAGATCGGTGGGGATCAGCGCGTCCAGGCCCCGGCCCAGGCCCGCCTTCCTCGCCCCCGCCTTACGTTGCCTGGTCATGGCCATGCCTCCTTCTGAACTCCCGGGCCAGCTCCCGGTAGGCGATGGCGCCACGGGACATCGGGTCGTACGCCTCGATGGGCTCCCCATAGGAGGGCGCCTCCGACAGACGGACCGTCCGCGGGATGATCGTCCGGTAGGTGCGCTCACCGAAGTGCGCACGCACCTGCTCGACCACATCGGTGGCGAGCGTCGTTCGTCCGTCGAACATCGTCAGCACCACACCCTCGACCTCAAGCTCAGGGTTCAGGTTCTGCCGCACCAGCTGGATGTTGCGCATGAGCTGACTCACCCCCTCGAGGGCGTAGTACTCGCACTGGATGGGGATCAGGACCTCGTGGGCCGCGGACAGCCCGTTGACCGTGAGCAAGCCCAGGGAGGGCGGGCAATCGATCAGCACGAAGTCGTAGTCGGCGACGAGCGGCTTCAGCGCCGTCCGAAGCCGGGTCTCGCGCGAGAACATCGACACCAACTCGATCTCCGCGCCGGCGAGTTCGATGGTCGCCGGGACGACGAAGAGGTCGCGAACGCTCGTCGGTTCGAGAACATCGGCGACGTCGACCTCATCGACCAGGAGATCGTAGGTCGAGTACTCGATGGCGCCCCGATCGATCCCCAGACCGGAGGTCGTGTTGCCCTGGGGATCGAGATCGACGATCAGCACCCGTTCGCCTTGGAACGCCAGGCCCGCGCCGAGGTTGATGGCGGTGGTGGACTTGCCGACCCCGCCCTTCTGATTGGCGATGGCGACGATGGTTGCAGGCTCCAACGGTGAAGCGTCTCCTCGGATCACGGACCGCGGGGAACATCCTCGCGGGGTCGTATCCTAAGGAGCCAGGCGGGTGAGTCAAGGACATCCTCGGGCACGCGCACGACCTCGAAGGCGCTGCCGAGATCGCCGGCGACCGGGACCGGCGGCGGCTCGGGTCGTCGGCTCAGCCCCAGCACCCCGGCGCCACCGTCGCTCACCATCTCGCGAACCACACCCGCCGCGGCCGACGCGTCCAACGATCCTCGGAAGGTCACGAGGTCGGCGCGCATGCTCTCGCCGCTGAGGATCGTGCCGTCGCCCCGGTGGATGACCACGTTGTCGAGACCCAGGATCCGCACCGCCCGCCGAGCGAGGTCCACGCGCCGGCCCGCCCGGTCCACCAGCACCACCTCGCTGCGGGGGAACGCCATCGCCAGGGGGATCCCCGGCAGGCCCACGCCGGTCCCCACGTCGAGGATCCGTCGCGGCTCCTCGATGGTCCGCGGGCCGGCGAAGGTCAATGCGTCGATCAGGTGCCGTTCCCACAGGCGCGGGACCTCGTGCGGACCGATCCCACCCGCCGCCACCGCCTCGTCGGCCAGCCACCGTCGATAGCGATCGAGTCCTTCGGCCGGGAGGTGGGGGAGTCGGGCCCAGCGCCCCACCGCCTCCAGGCTCTGCTGCTCCACGACGGTCAACCCGCCTCCTGACGCGACGAGGTCCGATGTTTCACGGGAAACATCGGACCTGTCGTTCGTCATCGCGGCTCAGCCCTCGTCGGACGCTTCGTCTCCCTCATCACCCACGTCCTCGTCCTCGACCGGGGCGGGCTCCTCTGCCGCCGCCGGAGCCGGGTGCTCGGCGGCGGCAGAGGAGCCCGCCC
>JALVQZ010000105.1 GCA_027036355.1 Acidimicrobiia bacterium
TGGTCGCCCGTGGCCATCCTCCAAGCCGACCTGCGGGAGCTCGTCGCCACGCCCTTCGGTCTGGCCGGCTTCGAAGAGCCCTCCGGCGGGACCGGTGTGACGATCTGGACGTCCACCGACGCCGAGACGTGGACGGCCGTCACGATCGGCGGCGGAACGACCACGAGCGTCGCCGCCACCGGCGTCGTCGGCGACGACTACGTCGTTGCCCTTCGACGTCGGGACGGTGCTCCCGACATCGAGCTGTGGATGACCTCCGACGGACGGACCTGGTCGTCGCGACCCCTGGCACTGACCCCGGGCGAAGACGAAACCCGCCGTGTCGAGTCACTGGGCGAGCTCGGCGGCAACCTGGCACTCGTGGTCTCGACCGTGCAGGATCCCGCCCGCTTCGTCCGCGACCGGCTCCCTCCCGAGGTCCAGGGGTACCTGGCAACGAGCCGGTTCGCCTGGATCGACCCGCGACGGCGAACGGTCCGCGTCCACGGACCGTTCGGCATCGTCATCTTCGACGCCCCGTACGAGGACCTCGGCATCGACCCACGCCGGATGGAGACGATCGAGACCGGACGCGTCGTCCGGCGGCTCCTGTTCGTCGCAGCCGGCGCGAGCGAGTGGAACGTCGCGGACGCCGACGGGCTGCCGTCCACCATCGCCGGCCTCGGCGATCTGCCCGTCGCCGGGACGGTTCGCCCGACCGTCATCGCATGGCGGGACACGCCGTCGAGGACCCTCGCGACGATGTCCCTCGACGGCGAGACGTACCGAGAGGTCGAGATCCCTTCCCGGTTCGACTCGGTTCGGCTCGTTCCCGAGACCGGCGCCATCTTCGCCATCGAACGCACCGGATCGGAACGCATCGACACGGTCGAGGTGCACGACGGCGCGGCCTGGGTGCCCATCGCCGACGGCGACGAGTTCCCACCCGAGCCCGACCGGAGATGGGAGCTGTTCCGCGCCGCCGGGTCGCCGGCCGACGGCCTTGTCGCCCTCAGCACCGTCCGGATCGGCGAACCCCCGCCGACGCCGCGAACGATCGGCGTACAGGCCGGCACGGTGACCGTCGACGGATCCGGGCTCGAGGTCACCGAGCCGTCGGGCCGCACCGTCACCATCCCCTTCGACGACGAGCCGCTCGCCGACCCTTCCGCCGTGGACCTCGACGTGGGAACCGTGACGTTGACCGGCGCCGGCGGGGCCACCGTCGACCTGGCGCTCGTCGATCTCGAACGGCTCGCCGTGTTCGTGCTCGCCGGTACCCTCCGGACCCGCACGATCGTGCTCGACGCGGAAGGGTCGGGGACCTGGGCGACCTCCCGGTTCGAAGGCGCCGTCGTCGACGTGGCCGTGTCTCCGCTCGGGAGGTTCGTGCTCACTCGCGGCGACATCCGCACCCCTGCCGAGGTCGACGCGTCGACGCTGTGGGTCCTGTCGGAGCCCGACGATCCGACCGTCGACCGATCCAACGGTGATCCCGGCGGCTGAGCGGCCAGATCACGTCGATACCATGGGTCGGTAGCCGCCGGAAAGGACGAGCCATGGGACCGAGGCCGACCGCGGTCAGGGCCGAAGGCCTGACGAAGACCTACGGAACCGGCGAGACCGCCGTCCATGCGCTGCGAGGGGTGACCTTCGAGATCCCGAAGGGCGAGTTCGTGGTCGTCCTGGGACCGAGCGGATCGGGCAAGACCACGCTGTTGAACCTGATCGGCGCCCTC
>JALVQZ010000106.1 GCA_027036355.1 Acidimicrobiia bacterium
CTCCAAGGGTTCACGTCCGTCTACCGGGTCTTCGCCGACGGGGATGTGGCGGATGGCGGCGATCTCGGGGGTGACCTTGGCGCCGGGCAGCATGCCTCCCAGTCCGGGTTTGGCTCCTTGGGAGAGCTTGATCTCGATGGCCTTGACCCGGTGGCGGTCGACGTTGGCCAGGAACCGTTCGAGGCTGAAGCCGCCGGCGTCGTCGCGGGCGCCGAAGTAGGCGGTCCCGAGCTGCCAGACGAGGTCCCCGCCGCGGTCGTGATAGGGGCTGATGCCTCCCTCCCCGGTGCCGTGGAGGACGTGGGACGCTCGGGCGCCTTCGTTGAGTGCGGTGATGGCCGCACCCGACAGCGAGCCGTAGCTCATCGATGAGATGTTGACGACCGATTCGGGTCGGAACGCCCCCGCTCGGCCCCGGACGGCTCCCAGCACCTTGGCCAACGGGACGAGATGGAGGTCGCTTCCGGCGGGACTCGACGGCGGAGGCTCCGAGGCCGGGAACGCGGAGTGGCGGATCACCAGATATCCGGACCCGGCGAGGACGTCGTTGTCGGTGCCGAACCCGAACAGGTTGTTCTCTTCCTTCGCGGTCGCGTAGACCCACCGGCGCTGGTCGCGGGAGAAGGGCCGTTCGGCGTCGTTGTCGGTGACGATGTACTGACGCAACTCGGGGCCGATGGATTCGAGGAGGTACCGGAAGTGCCCGACGACCGGATAGTTGCGGATGATGGCGTGGCGCCGCTGGACGACGTCGCGGATCCCGAGGACGACCACGAATGCCGCGGCGACGGCGATCGGCCATCCCCAGATGGGCAGGGCGATGGCGATGCCGAAGACGGCGGTGATGCCCACCGCGGTGATCGCCGGTCCGGCGAGGCGCACGCGCTGGCTCCTTTCGTGAGACGTCCGCTCCCCTGTCGTCACCCCGGGCCGCGACTTGCGCGGTAGCGTCGGACCGTGGACGTTCCCGAGGCCCGCCGCCGCTTCGCCGCCGCCCGGGTGGCCCGCCTCGCCACCAGAGGCGTGGCCGGTCCGCGGATCGTGCCGATCACCTTCGCCGTGGTCGGCGACCGGATCGTGACCGCCGTCGACCACAAACCGAAGACGAGCCGGGCACTGGCTCGTCTCGACGACATCCGCGCCGACCCCCGGGTGGCGATCCTCGTCGACCACTGGGACGACGACGACTGGTCGAACCTGTGGTGGGTGCGAGCCGAGGGCGTCGCGGCGCTCGTCGAGAAGGGTCCCGGGATCCGCCGTGCCGCCGACCAACTCGCCGCCCGCTACCGGCAGTACCGGGACCGTCCCCCGGCGGGTCCGGTGATCGACATCACCGTCACGCGGTGGATCGGTTGGGCGGCGGACGGCGGGTGACGGCGCCTACGTCGACGTCGAGTCACTGCCGCTAACGTCGCCACCATGCGGACACCACCGAGGATCCTCCCAGCGCTCATCACCCCGTTCGACGGGAACGGTGACGTCGATGCGGTCGCCTTCCGACGGAACCTGCGGGTCCTGTTCGACCGTGGCGTCCACGGGTTCCTGATCGGCGGCTCGACCGGGGAGGGCCCGTATCTGGAACCCGACGAACGCCACATGCTGGTCGACCTGGCCCGAGACGAGCTGGGGGACGGCGTGTTCCTGCTGTGCGGGATCTCGGGAGAGTCGACCCGGATGGCGATGGGTCAGATCGCCGAGGCCGTCGTCGCCCGTGCCGACGCGGTGCTCGTGATGACCCCGACGACCCTCGTCCGAGGCAGACACGATCTCGTCGCGAGCCACTTCCGCGAGGTCGCCGACTCCTCCCCGCTGCCGGTCCTGCTGTACACCGTGCCTCCGGTGACCGGCTACGAGCTGCCGGTCGAGACGGTCGTCGATCTGGCCACCCATCCCAACGTGGTCGGCATGAAGGACTCCGGCGGTGACACCTCCCGCATCCCGGCGCTGCGTGGACCGATGGACGATGGGTTCGTGCTCTACTGCGGCGCCTCGCGGGCCGTTGCCGAGTCGCTCCACCTCGGCGCCTACGGCGCCATCACCGCCAGCGCCAACTACGCCTTCCCCCTCCTGGAGCGCATCCTGGCGACCGGCGATGGCCAGGACGACCTCACGGCGTTGACGGCGATCGTCGAACGCCACGGCATCGCCGGGACGAAAGCCGCGGCCGGCGCCGTCGGGCTCGAACCCGGCGAGGTTCGCCGTCCCCTCCGTCCGGTCGCCGACGACGACCGCGCAGCCATCGCCGCCGCCGTCGCGGCCGCCGGCCTCCCCTGACCGCCAACCCAGGGTTCGCCAAGCCCTCACAGGGCGCCCACAACCCAGGGTTCGCCGGATCCTCCGAACCGTGGGCTGGCGAAGCCCTCACAGGGCGCCCACAACCCAGGGTTCGCCAAGCCCCCACAGGGCGCCCACAACCCTGGGTTCGGGGTTCGATTTCCGTCTGAGGGGCGCGACGTCCTAGCGTTCCGGCCATGCGTGTCGGAATCCCCAAGGAACGCGGCCCCCGCGAGCGGCGCGTCGCCGCCGTTCCCGCCACCGTCAAGACCTACGTCGGCCATGACTGGGACGTCATGGTCGAAACCGGAGCCGGCGACGCCGCCGGGTTCCCCGACGCCGCCTTCGAGGAGGCCGGCGCCACCATCGTCCCCGATACGGCGGCCGCCCACGGCGCCAACCTGGTCCTCCGGGTCGGCCCGCCCAGCCGCGACGAGATCCAGCTCATCGCAGAGGGTTCGATCCTCGTCTCGTTCCTCGACCCGTTCGTCGACACCGAACTGGTCGAAGCGGTCGCCGCTCGCCGGATCGACACCGTCGCGATGGAGGCCATCCCCCGCACGACCCTCGCCCAGTCGATGGACGCGCTGTCGTCGCAGGCGACCGTCGGTGGATACGCCGCCGTGCTCATGGCCGCCGACGATTCGCCTCGGTTCCTCCCGATGCTCGTCACCGCCGCCGGGACGATCCCGCCGTCCAAGGTCCTCGTCCTGGGCGTCGGTGTCGCCGGGTTGATGGCGATCGCCACCGCCCGCCGTCTCGGCGCCATCGTCCACGCCTACGACATCCGCCCCGAGACCAAGGAACAGGTGGAATCCCTCGGCGCCAAGTTCGTCGAAGCCCCGACCCAGGAAGGCGACGAGGGGGGCTACGCCAAAGAGGTCGATGCCGAAACCCAACGCAAGCAGCAGGAGATCCTCGCCGACTACGTCGCCGACGCCGACATCGTGATCACCACCGCCCAGATCCCCGGACGGCCCGCACCGTTGCTCGTCCCGGCAGACGTGGTCGCACGGATGCGACCCGGCGCCGTCGTCGTCGACATGGCCGCCTCCAGCGGCGGGAACGTCGCCGGGTCCCGGCCCGACGAGACCGTCGACATCGGCGGGGTGCGCATCCACGGCCCCATCGACCTCCCCAGCCGCGTCGCCACCGACGCCAGCCGCATGTACGCCAGGAACCTCCAGGCCCTCGTCGCCCGGATGATCACCGAAGACGGCGGCGCGGCGGTCTCCCTCGACGACGAGGTCGTCGGGCCCGCCACGATCGTCAAGGACGGCACCGTGGTCCATCCCCGCACCCGATCGGTCATGGGACTCGAGGAGGCTTCGTCGTGAGCGACCTGTTCATCCAAGGCATCGTCGTGTTCGTCCTCGCCGCCTTCGTCGGCTTCGAGGTCATCTCCAAGGTGCCGCCCACCTTGCACACGCCGCTCATGTCGGGCGCCAACGCCATCTCGGGCATCACCATCGTCGGCGCCGTCACCGCCGCCGCCCTCGACAAGGGCAACGCCGCGATCGTGCTCGGCTTCCTCGCCGTCGCCTTCGCCACGATCAACGTCGTCGGCGGGTTCCTCGTCACCGACCGGATGCTCGAGATGTTCAAGAAGAAGCCGGGAGGCGGGAAGTGATCACCCTCCTCTACCTCCTCGCCGCGGTCCTGTTCATCCTCGGTCTTCGAGGCTTGGGATCGCCCCGCACGGCCCGACGCGGCAATCAACTCGCCGCCGTCGGCATGTTCGTCGCCGTCGTCGTCACGGTCGCCGACATCTACGACGAGCCTCAGGTCGCCTGGGGGGTCGTCATCGCCGGCCTGGTGGTCGGCGGCGCGGCCGGGGCATGGCTCGCCCTGAAGGTCCAGATGACAGCCATGCCACAGCTCGTGGCCGCCTTCAACGGGTTCGGGGGCGGTGCGTCGGCGCTCGTCGCCGCCATGGAGGTCGTGCGAGACCCGTCGATCTTCACGACCGAGATCGCCGTCGTCGTGGTCCTGTCGCTCCTCATCGGCACGATCACGTTCTCGGGCAGCTTCGTGGCCTACGCCAAGCTCCAAGGGCTCATCTCGGGGCGCCCCGTGGCGCTTCCCGGCGGACCCTGGTTCAATGCCGCGCTCGGCGCCGCCACCGTCGCCGTCGGCATCTGGGCGGTGGTCACCGGCGACGCGCTCGCCTACTGGATCCTCACCGCCCTGGCGTTCGTTCTCGGCATCACCGGGGTCATCCCCATCGGCGGCGCCGACATGCCCGTGGTCATCTCGTTGCTGAACTCCCTGTCGGGTGTCGCCGCGGCGATGGCCGGCTTCGTGATCGGCAACCAGGCCCTGATCATCGGCGGTGCGCTGGTGGGAGCGGCCGGACTCATCCTCACGATCCAGATGTCCGAGGCGATGAACCGCTCGCTGGCCAACGTCCTGTTCTCGGGGTTCGGGGGCGGCACGTCGGGAACCGAGATGAGCGAGCAGCCCGTGAACCGAGCCACCCCCGAGGACGTCGCCATCTCCCTGGCGTACGCCGAGCGGGTGATGGTGGTTCCCGGATACGGACTCGCCGTCGCCCAGGCTCAGCATGCCGTCCGTGACCTCGCCAACGCCCTCGAAGAGCGCGGCGTCACCGTCGAGTACGCGATCCATCCCGTGGCCGGGCGGATGCCGGGACACATGAACGTGCTCCTCGCCGAGGCCGACGTTCCCTACGACCAGCTCCTCGATCTGGACCATGCCAACCCCAAGTTCCCGATGACCGACGTCGCGCTGGTCGTGGGCGCCAACGACGTCGTGAACCCTTCCGCCCGGGACGACCCGAACAGTCCGATCTTCGGGATGCCGATCCTCGAGGTGGACAAGGCCCGAACGGTGGTGGTCATCAAGCGGAGCCTCTCCCCCGGCTTCGCCGGGATCGACAATCCGCTGTTCTACCTCGACAAGACGATGATGCTGTTCTCCGACGCCAAGGCCGGCCTGGAGAACATCCTCACCGCCCTCGAAGCGCTCTGACGCCCCGCCTCCGGGCACACCGACCTCCCTCGAGGACGCCATGCACGAACCGTGGGCTGGCGAAGCCCTCTCAGGGCGCCCACAACCCAGGGTTCGCCAAGCCCTCAGAGGGCGCCCACAACCCAGGGTTCGCCAAGCCCTCAGAGGGCGCCCACAACCCAGGGTTCGCCAAGCCCTCAGAGGGCGCCCACAACCCAGGGTTCGCCAAGCCCTCAGAGGGCGCCCACAACCCAGG
>JALVQZ010000107.1:0-17214 GCA_027036355.1 Acidimicrobiia bacterium
GTCCTCGACCGGGAGGCCGTCGGTCAGCTCCAGCATGAACTGCTTCCAGATCGGAGCGGCGAGCGACCCGCCGAAGGCCCGCCGATAGAACTGCTCCTTGCCTTCGAGGTCGTTCCAGACGGTGAAGTCGCGCATGGGGATCTGCTTGTCGGCGTAGCCGACCCAGACGGCGGTCGAGTACTGGGGGATGAACCCGACGAACCACACGTCCCGGTAGTCGGTGGCGGTCCCGGTCTTGCCGGCTTGGGGGCGGTCGATGTCGGCCCGCCGACCGGTGCCGTTGGTGACGACCTTCTTCATGGCGCCCACGACCGCCGCGGAGATCGAATCCGACAGGACCCGCCGCTCGGTGGGAGCGTGTTGGTAGATGACGGTGCCGTCCGCCGCGGTGATCCGCTCGATGAGGTAGGGCTCGCGGCGAACGCCGAAGTTGGCGAACGTGGAGTACGCCGACGCCATCTCGAGGGGACTGACGCCGAACGAGCCGAGCGTGATCGACGGGTACGGCTTGAGCGGCGAGTCGATCCCGAGACGGTGCGCCATCTCGACGACCTTGTCCGGGCCGATCCGCGTCACCAGACGGGCGTACACGGTGTTCACCGAGTTGTAGGTCGCCGACTCGAGGGTTCGCAGGCTCTTGGCGGTCTTGCCTCCGGCGTTGGAGACCGTCCAGATGTTGCCGTTCGAGGTGCAGGGGAACCCGCAGTCGATCTCGGCCGGGCTCGACTGGTCCCAGTAGCTGCCGAGGGTCACGGGTTGACCGTCGATGGTGCCGTTCTCGAGGGCCGCCGCCAGCGTGAACGGCTTGAACGAGGAGCCCGGCTGGCGGGCTCCCTGGGTGGCCAGGTCGTAGGGCCGCTGGCCCGCTTCGATGTCGTTGCCGTAGTCGAGCCCCGATGCCATCACCTTGATGGCGCCCGTGCGGTTGTCGACGGTGGCGATCGCTCCGGTCGGGCCTTCCGCTCCCGGCCGGAACCACGCCCGCAGGATGCGATTGGCCTCCTGCTGCAGGCCGTAGTCGACGGTGACGTCGATCCGCAGGCCGCCTCCTCCGGTGCACGTCGTGTCGGCGGCCGGGCACCCGAAGATCGCCCGCTTGCGCTCGAGGTACGTTTCGCCCAGGCCGTAGTCGGGGTTGCGGAGCAGTTCCTGGCGCACGGCGATCATGACCTGGGGTGCCAGGTCCTCGAACTCCTGATGGGGGATGACCCCGAGCGGCTCGGCCTTCGCTTCGGTCGCTTGGGCGACGGTGATGTAGCCGTTGCGGGCCATGCGGTCGATCACGTCGTTGCGGGCCTTGAGGACGTTCTCGGGGCGGAGACGCGGGTGGTAGAAGGTGGGGTTGCGGATGGGCGCCATCAAGGCGGCCGCTTCGGCGATGGAGAGCTCGTCGACGTCCTTGCCGAAGTACTCCCTGGCCCCCGCCTCGACCCCGTAGGCGTTGGCGCCGAAGAACACCGAGTTGAGGTAGAACTCGAGGATCTGGTCCTTGGTGTAGTGCCGTTCCAGTTCGGCGGCGACGACCGCCTCACAGATCTTCCGCTCGATCGTCCGGTCCGGCGTCAGGAAGTTCTGTTTGACGACCTGCTGGGTGATGGTGGAGCCGCCTTGGACGCTCTGGCCGCCCGTGTTCTCGAGGGCGGCCCGGAAGATCGCCCGGTAGTTGATGCCTTCGTGTTCGTAGAAGTCCTTGTCTTCGGAGGACAGGGCGGCGGCGACCACGACGTCGGGGATCTCGTCGAGCGGGATCGGTCGCGAGTTGCGTTCGGTGAGCTCGCCCAGGAGCACCCCGTCGGCGGTGTAGACCTCCGAGAGCGTCGACAGGTCGGGAAGGGACAGATCGAAGCGGGAGACGTCGCAGATGTACCGGTCCTCGAGCTCCTGGACGGTCCCGTAGGCGGCGTTGGTGCCGAGGAACTCGAACAACCCGAGCCAGGTGGCCCCGACGACGACGAGGACACCGAGCGCGGCGAGAGCCGGGAGTCGGCGTCCACGGCGTTCCCGACGGTGGATGTCGTGGATGTTGGGTTCCATGTGCGGGTCCTCGCAGAAGGGAACGTGCCGGAGCGGTCCCCGGTTCCACCACGGGTAGCATCGGCTCGCGGAAGCTTAGGAACCGGTTCGAGTAAGGACCCGTCAATGTCGCCGGAGAAGCCGGACAAGGCCGTCTACGGCCCCGAAGACCTCGCCGGGTGGGATCCCCGGCGAGACCTCGGGGAGCCGGGCGAGTACCCGTTCACGCGTGGGCCGTATCCCACGATGTACCGGGGGAAGCTGTGGACGATGCGCCAGTACGCCGGGTTCGGGGACGCCCGCTCGACGAACCTGCGCTTCCGTTCGCTGCTGGATG
Organism: Acidimicrobiia bacterium; assembly: GCA_027036355.1. Taxonomy (GTDB): domain Bacteria; phylum Actinomycetota; class Acidimicrobiia; order Spongiisociales; family UBA5794; genus JALSQW01. Next base: position 2,351 of record JALVQZ010000107.1, read on the forward strand.
CCGGCCAGACCGGCTTGTCGGTGGCGTTCGATCTGCCGACCCAGATGGGTCTCGATTCCGATCATCCGATGGCGGCCGGCGAGGTGGGCAAGGTCGGGGTCGCGATCGACTCCATCGCCGACATGCGCGTCCTGTTCGACCAGATCCCCCTGGGGTCGGTGAGCACCTCGATGACGATCAACGCCACCGCCGCGATCCTGCTGTTGCTGTACCAGATCGTCGCCGAGGACCAAGGTGTCGCCCCCGACCGGATCCGGGGCACGATCCAGAACGACATCCTCAAGGAGTACATCGCCCGGGGAACCTACATCTACCCGGTGACGCCCTCGATGCGGATCATCACCGACGTGTTCGCCTACTGCAACGCCGAGCTCCCCAACTGGAACACGATCTCGATCAGCGGCTACCACATCCGGGAGGCGGGTTCGACCGCGGCTCAGGAGATCGCCTTCACCATCGCCGACGGGCTGGCCTACGTCGAAGCCGCCAAGGAGGCGGGCCTCGACGTCGACGTGTTCGCTCCTCGTCTGTCGTTCTTCTGGAACGCCCACAGCGATCTGTTCGAAGAGGCGGCCAAGTTCCGCGCCGCCCGCCGAATGTGGGCGCGCCTCATGCGGGAACGGGTCGGGGCGAAGGATCCGGCGTCCTGGCGGATGCGCTTCCACACCCAGACCGCGGGGTCCACCTTGACGGCCCAGCAGCCGATGAACAACGTCGTCCGCACCGCCTACCAGGCGCTGGCCGCGGTCCTCGGAGGCACCCAGTCGTTGCACACGAACTCGTACGACGAGGCGCTCGGTCTCCCGACGGAGGAGGCGGCGATGATCGCCCTCCGGACCCAGCAGATCCTGGCATTCGAGTCGGGCGTTCCCGACGTGGTCGATCCGCTCGCCGGGTCCTACTACGTGGAGGCGACCACGGACCGTCTCGAGGTCGAGGCGATGGAGCTGCTCGACCGCATCGATGCACATGGCGGGGCGGTGGCCGCCATCGAGGCGGGGTTCCAGCAACGCGAGATCGAGGAGTCGGCGTACCGGTACGCCCGAGCGGTGGAGGCCGGCGACGAGGTGGTGGTCGGCGTCAACCGGTTCGTCGTCGCCGACGAACCGGTGGTGGACGTGCTCAGGGTCGATCCGGAGCTGGAGCGGCGGCAGGTGGCCGCCTTGGCGGCGTTCAAGGCGGCGCGCGACCACGATGCCGTCGACGAGGCGCTGGACGCCGTCCGGCGAGCCGCGTCGAGCACCGACAACCTGCTGTACCCGATGAAGGTCGCGCTCGAGCGCCACGCCACCGTCGGTGAGGTGTCGGCGGCGCTGGAGGACGTCTTCGGTCGGTACCACCCGTGAACCCGTTCGTTCGCAGCGAGGAGATGTCGTGAACCCGGAACCGCAGCCACCGACCTTGCTCGTCATCGGGGGCGGACCGGCCGGGCACGCCGCGGCGACGGTCGCGGCGACCCTCGGAGCGTCGGTGACCGTCGTCGAGGATCGCATCGTCGGGGGAGCGGCCCATCTGTTGGATTGCATCCCCTCGAAGGCGATGGTGGCCAGCTCGATGCGGATGTCGGCGATCCGGAACGCGTCGGCGCTCGGGATCTCCGACCCCGGGGCGGTCCGTCTCGACATGGCGCGTCTGTGCGCCCATCTCGATGGGATCACCACGACGCTGGCGGCGTCGTTGCGCGACATGCTGGAGTCCCAGGACGTGGAGATCGTCGAGGGCCGCGGCCGGTTCACCGGCCCGCACTCGGCCGTCGTCGTTCGTCCCGATGGCTCGGAGGTGGAGACGACCTTCGACCATGCCCTCATCTCCACCGGTTCGCGCCCTCGGATCCCCGATTGGGCTCCGGTGGACGGCGAGCGGGTGCTCACGACCCGTCATGCCTACGACCTGGCGGAGCTTCCCGAGAAGCTGATCGTGATCGGGTCGGGGGTCACGGGCGTCGAGATGGTCCACATCTTCTCGTCCCTGGGCTCGGAGGTGACCCTGTTGGTGTCTCGCCATCATGTGCTGCCGCATCGAGACCCGGAGGTGGCGGTCGTTCTCGAGGACGTGTTCTTGGGCCGGGGGGTGGGACTGGTGAAGGGTTCCCGGGCGTCCGCGGTGACCCGAACCGCCGACGGCGTCCTCGTCGAGACCGACGACGGCCGGCGCTTGGAGGGGAGCCATGTGCTCCTCGCCGTCGGTTCGGTGCCCAACAGCGAGGCGCTCGGCCTCGACGAGGTGGGGATCGAGACGTCTCGCGGGTTCGTGGTGGTCGACGAGTTCCAACGCACGTCGATCCCACACATCTACGCGGCCGGCGACGTCACCGGTCAGCTCCCACTGTCGTCGGTGGCGACGATGCAGGGTCGCAAGGTGGCTCGCCACGTCATGGGCCGCAGCGTCCGGCCCCTCGACTACCGCAAGGTGGCCCAGGCGATCTTCACCGAGCCCGAGATCGCCAGTGTCGGGCTCGAGGAGGTCGATGCCGCCGCCGAGGGTCGGAAGGTGCGGATCACGAAGGTGCCGTTCGCGGCGAACCCGCGGGCGTTGATCCAGGGCAATCCCGCCGGGTTCGTCAAGGTCGTGTCCGATCCGGCGACCCGGATCGTCCTCGGCGGGACGGTGGTGGGGCACCACGCGTCGGAGCTGATCGCCCCGATCGCGCTGGCCGTCCGCGCCAGGCTGCGGGTGGAGGTCCTCGCCGAGACGCTGCTCGTCCATCCGTCGTTGGTGGAGAGCATCTCGGAGGCCGCCGAGTAGCGGTTCGCTACTTGATGACCATGAGGATGGACCCCGACGCGACCGTGTCGCCGGTCTGCACGCGAAGGTCGACGATGTCGCCGGCCACGGGGGCGACGATCTCGTTCTCCATCTTCATGGCTTCGAGGACGCACACCGGCTCGCCGGCGGCGACGGTGTCCCCGGCCTTGTGGTGGACCTTGACGATGGTGCCCTGCATCGGGGCCGTGACGACCCCTTCCCCGCTGCCCGCGGGGCCGCCTTTCGCCCGTTTGGGGGGTCGCCGCCTGGGCGCGGCCCGGCGGGGCCCTTGGGGCGTCCCGAGCACCTGGGACCAGTAGCGGACCTCGAAGCGCTTGCCGCCGACCTCGACGGTGATCGTCCGCTCGGAGAGCTCCTCTTCTTCGGGGAGGGTCGGGGAGGTGGCTCGCTCCAGCGCGGTGAAGTCCATGCGGTCCTCGATGAGCCGGGTGTCGACCCGGCCGGCCAGGAAGTCGTCGTTGCGGAGGATCTCGAGGTGGGCGGGGATGGTCGTCTGGACGCCGGACACGACGAACTCCTCCAAGGCCCTCCGGCCCCGTCGGATGGCTTCGTTCCGGTCGCGCCCGCGGACGATGAGCTTGGCGATCAGGTTGTCGTAGTACTGGGAGATCACTCCGCCCTGCTTGACGCCCGAGTCGACACGCACGCCGGGCCCGGCGGGTTCCCGATAGGCGACGAGTGGTCCCGGGTTGGGCATGAAGTCACGGGTCGGGTCCTCGGCGTTGATGCGGAACTCGATCGCATGGCCCACCGGGACGGGTGCCTGGTCGATGGACAGTTCGAGGCCGTCGGCGACCCGGAGCTGTTCGACGACGAGGTCGACGTTGGTGGCTTCCTCGGTGATCGTGTGCTCGACCTGGATGCGGGTGTTCATCTCGAGGAAGTAGAAGGCGCCGGTGCGGTCCATGAGGAACTCGACGGTGCCCGCGCTGACGTAGTTGGCCGCCTCCGCCACGGCCAGCGCGGCCTTCCCGATGGCGGCTCGTTTCTCTGCGTCGAGCCCCGGCGCCGGGGTCTCTTCGAGGAGCTTCTGATGGCGTCGTTGCAGCGAGCAGTCGCGTTCGCCGAGGAACACGCCGTTGCCGTGGGTGTCGAAGATGACCTGCGCCTCGATGTGGCGGGGACGTTCGAGGTACTTCTCGAGGTAGACCGCGGCGTTGCCGAACCAGGCCAGCGCCTCCCGTCCGGCGGCCTCGAACGCGGCGGCGAGCTCGCTGTCGTCGGCGACGACCTTCATGCCGCGACCGCCACCGCCGGCGGACGCCTTGATGGCGATCGGGTAGCCGTGCTCGGCGGCGAAGGCGCGGGCGTCGTCGACCGAGGTCAACGGTTCGTCGGTGCCGGGAACCCCGGCGACCCCGGCGGCTTCGGCGGCGCGGCGGGAGGCGATCTTGTCGCCCATCATGGCGATGGCGTCGGGGGGTGGGCCGACCCAGATCAAGCCTGCGTCGATGACGGCGGTGGCGAAATCGGCGTTCTCGGCGAGGAAGCCATAGCCGGGATGGATCGCCTCGGCTTCCGAGTCGGCCGCGACCTGGAGGATCCGCTCCATGTTGAGATACGACTCGGCGGCGGGCGCCGGCCCGACGTTCCAGGCTTCGTCGGCGAGCTCGACGTGGACCGCGTCACGGTCGAGTTCCGAGTAGATGGCGATGGTCCGGATGCCCAGGTCGCGGGCGGCGCGGATCACCCGGACGGCGATCTCTCCACGGTTGGCGATGAGGACGGACTGCACGACGGCATCCTAGGAGACTCGGCGGCTGCGGACGCTGTGTTGGACCGCCCGGATCGGAACCCCGTTACCGGACGCGGCCCCGTACCCTCCCGTGCTCGCATGTTCGCGAAAACCCTCCTTGTCTCATCGGTCTGCTTCGCCGTGCTCGTCGCTTCGCCGGCCACGACGTCGGTCGCTCGCGCCCAGGATGCCGCCAGCGTCGAGGAGATCGCGGCGCGGGTGTCGGCCGTCGACGCGCTGGGACGCCGGCTCGACGCCCGCCTCGAAGCGCTTCGGACGGCTCGTCGGGCTCGCTTCGTCGCCGCGGTCACGGGGTTGTCGGAACGAGAGTCCGCCGGTGTGGTGGAGCTGATCGCGGGGGCCGGGCCGGGTACGGCTGCGATCCTCGAACGGGTGGCGAACGCCTCGACGTCGGCGGAGCCGTTGACGGCTCGGATCGCCGAGTTGTCGGCGCGCCGGGTGCGTCTCGAGACCGAGCTGGTGCGCCGCGATGCGCAGATCGCCGCCGCGCTGTCGGCCGGAGACCGTTCTCGGTTCCCCGCCGACGTGGAGCGTTGGCGCCCGCTCGTGCGTCGGTACTTCCCTCATGGGCAGGTCGAGGAGGCCTTGGCGGTCATGCGCTGTGAGTCGGGAGGTGACCCGCGGGCGAAGAACCGGCGGTCCTCGGCGCGTGGGCTCTTCCAGTTCCTCTCCGGCACCTGGCGGATGGTCGCCGCAGCTCGGGGTGCCGCCGGCGCCGATCCGTACGATCCGGAGGCGAACGTCGCGTCGGCCGCGTGGCTGGTGCGCACCAGCGTCGCCGCGGGGCTCGACCCCTGGGCGCATTGGTCCTGCCGCCCGTAGCGGGGCGGAACGTCAGAGCGGGATGTTGCCGTGCTTGCGGGGCGGCATCGATTCGCGTTTGGAGCGGAGCATCTCCATGGCTCGGATCAGGCGAGGCCGGCTCTCCCGAGGCTCGATGACGTCGTCGATGAGGCCTCGTTCGGCAGCCACGTAGGGGTTGGCGAACTTCTCCTCGTACTCGGCGATCAGTCGGGCCCGTTCGGCCTCCGGGTCCTCCGCCGCGGCGATGGCCCGGCGCTGGATGACGTTGACGGCGCCGGCGGCGCCCATCACGGCGATCTCGGCCGTCGGCCAGGCGAACACGACGTCGGCACGCAAGGCCCTGGCGTTCATCACGAGATAGGAGCCGCCGTACGCCTTGCGGGTGATGATGCTGACCCGAGGCACCGTCGCTTCGGCGAAGGCGTACAGCAGCTTGGCTCCATGGCGGATGATGCCGCCGTGTTCCTGCTCGACGCCGGGAAGGAACCCGGGGACGTCGACGAACACCAACAGGGGGATGTTGAACGCGTCGCAGAAGCGGACGAACCGTGCCGCCTTGACGGAGGCGTCGATGTCGAGCGTCCCGGCCAGGACCGCAGGCTGGTTGCCCACGACCCCGACCGTGTAGCCGTCGAGGCGCGCGAAGCCGACGACGATGTTGCCGGCGAAGTGCTCGTGGACCTGGTAGAAGTCGCCGTCGTCGACGATCCGTTCGATGACCTCGGTCATGTCGTACGGTTGGTTGGGCGAATCGGGGACGATCGTGGTGAGCTCTTCGTCCATCCGGTCGGGATGGTCCATCGGGGTGAAGAAGGGTGGAACCTCCATGTTGTTCTGGGGCAGGAACGACAGCAGGTAGCGCACCTCCTCGAGGGCGGCGCGGCCGTCCTCCGCGACGAAGTGGGTGACGCCCGAGCGGGTGGAATGCGCGTGGGCTCCGCCGAGCTCTTCGAACGTGACCTCCTCACCGGTCACCGCCTGGATGACATCGGGACCGGTGATGAACAGATGGGACTTCTGGTCGATCTGGTAGACGAAATCGGTGATCGCCGGCGAGTAGACGGCTCCACCGGCGCACGGACCCATGATGACCGAGATCTGCGGGATCACCCCCGAGGCGCGAACGTTGCGTTCGAAGATCCGCCCGTAGCCGTCGAGGGCGACGACCCCCTCTTGGATCCGCGCTCCTCCGGAGTCCTTGAGTCCGATGAGCGGTGCACCGGTGTTCATGGCCAGATCCATGATCTTGCAGATCTTGTCCGCCACGACCTCGCCGAGGCTGCCGCCGAAGCGGGTGAAGTCCTCCGCGAAGATGAAGACCGTCCGACCGTCGACGGTCCCCCATCCGGTGACCACCGCGTCGCCGAGAGGCCGGTTCCTCTCGATCCCGAACCCCGTCGCCTGGTGGCGGACGAACATGTCCATCTCCTGGAACGACCCCTTGTCCAAGAGGAGCTCGATCCGTTCCCTGGCCGTGAGCTTGCCGAGGTCGTGCTGACGATCGACGGCACGCCGGCTCGACGCTTCCATCGCCTCCTCGCGCAGGGCGCGAAGGCGCTCGATGCGCTCTTCGGTGCTCATCGATCCTCCCGGTAGGCTCTCGGTCTCAGGTTCGACTGCGAAGGGACCACGTTGGATACACCATACGTCATCGTCGAGCGCGACACGGTGCCCTCAACGCAGGATCTGGCGACCGAGGAGTTCGTTCGTCGCGGCGCTCCGGTGCTGGTCGTCGCCGCCGCTCAGGAGTCCGGCCGGGGACGGGGTGGCCGGCCGTGGTGGAACGCCGATCGGGCGATGGCGGCGTCGTTCGCGTTCTCCCCGCCGTGGTCGGTCGACGACTGGCCGCTGCTGCCGCTCGTCGCCGCCCTGGCGGCCAGGGACGCCATCGCGGCGACCACCGGCGTCCAGGTAGCGCTGAAGTGGCCGAACGATCTGATGGTGGACGGCCTCAAGGTCGGGGGGATCCTGGTGGAGGGAACCGATCATCGGGTGGCGGTGGGGATGGGTCTCGATCTGTGGTGGAAGGAGGCTCCGGAAGGCGCCGGGGCGCTGTTCGGTGACGATCCCGGCCCCGACGTCGGCCGGGAGATCGCCGTCCGATGGGTCGACCGGTTCCTGCAGCGTCTCGCCCGGCCTGCCCGCGACTGGGGCCACGACGAGTACCGCAGCGTGTGCACCACCGTCGGGCGCGAGGTGGAGTGGGACGACGGACGAGGCCGGGCGGTGGACATCGCGCCGGGGGGCGGCTTGGTGATCGAGACGGCCGACGGCCTCGTCGAGGTGATGGCGGGTGGCGTGCGTGTGCGGCCGGCGGGTACGATGGGCACCCGGGAGGAAGATCGACCATGAGCGTGCTGAAGGGCGAGGGCGACACCCTCATCTTGTACGGGACGATCGACGTGCCCGTGGGGGCTCGGACGCTGTCGGGGTACCTCGCCCGGCCCGACCTGACCGGCGAGTGGCCGACGGTGATGATCGTGCCTTCGGCGTGGGGGGTGACGTCGTCGGTCAAGGACATCTGCCGGAGGCTCGCCCGCCACGGGCTCGCCGCCATCGCTCCCGACCCGTACCGAGGGGACGCCCCGGACCGCACCGTGCCCGTCGAGGTGGCCGCCAAGGCCTTCGCCGCGATCGGGTCCGAGCGGCTGATGGCCGATCTCGAGGGTGTGGCGGAGTTCCTCGCCAACCCCGCGGGTTTCTGGTCCAACGCCGAGGACGGCTTCGGCCTCCTCGGGAACGGCGACGGAGCCGCGGTCGCTGCCGGCGCGGCGTCGCGGCTCTCGGGTGTTCGGTCGTTGACGGTCGTCGGGGCGCCGCTGTCCGCGGTGGACGGGTTCCCCCTCCCGGCGGACCTCATGTCGGCGATGGGCGCGGTCGAGGTTCCGGTCCTCGGCGTGTTCGGCAAGGCCGACCAGCGGTTCGACGCCGATCGGTTCTCGGCGCTGCGGGAGGCTGCGCCCCAGGCCGAGTTCGCCCTCTACGAGAACGCGTCCGGCGACTTCTGGGACGACTGGCTCGACGCGTACGACGACGCTGCCTTCCGGGATCTCCTCGGGCGGATCGGCGGGTTCTTCCACCGTACGCTCCCGTCGCGCCGCTGATGCCGTTCCGTCGTGCGGTCGTGACCGGCGGTGCCGGGTTCATCGGCGCCAATCTCGTGACGCGTCTGGTCGACGACGGGGTCTCCGTCCTGGTCGTCGACGACCTCAGCTCCGGCACCCTGGCGCGACTCGCCGAGGCGCGTTCGTCGGGTCGGCTGACCTTCCACCAGCTCGACGTGCGCAACCCGGCGCTGCGGGACGTCGTCCGCGACGCCGCCCCCGATGTCGTGTTCCATCTGGCGGCCCAGATCGACGTGCGCCGATCGGTGACCGACCCCGTGTTCGACGCCGAGGTGAACGTGGCGGGTCTGGTCAACGTCCTGGATGCAGCTCGGCTGGCCGAGGTGGAGCGGGTCGTGTTCGCTTCGTCCGGGGGGGCGCGGTTCGGGGCCATCGAACCGATCCCGACCCCCGAGACGGCGTCGCCGGAACCGGAGTCGCCGTATGGGGTCGCCAAGCTGATCGCCGACGAGTACCTGGCGTACTACCGCCGGGCCCATGGTCTGGACTACCTGTCGTTGGGGTTCTCCAACGTCTACGGGCCAGGTCAGGATCCCCTGGGCGAGGCCGGGGTCGTGGCCATCTTCATCGATGCGATGCTGACCGGTCGGACGCCGACGATCTACGGCGACGGTTCCCAGACGCGGGATTTCGTGTTCGTCGAAGACGTGACCGACGCCTTGGTCCGGGGGGCCCGGATCGGTGGCGGGCGATACCTCAACATCGGGACCGGTGTCGAGACATCGGTCCTGGCGCTCTACCGGATGCTGCAGGCGGCGACGGGGGCGTCGGGGGAGCCGGTCTTCGCCGCCCCCCGGCCGGGGGAGCAGGCCCGATCGTGCCTGGACGCCACCGAGGCGGCCAAGCACCTCGGTTGGGAGGCGTGGACACCGATCGAGGAGGGCCTCGCTCGGACGGTGGACTGGTTCCGGCGGCGTTGATCGACGCGCCGCGACGACGTCAGGGATCGATGGTGCGCGGCCAGTCGTCCTTGAGGAGCCGTGACAGCGCCCGGTCGGCGAGGATCCTGCCGCCGGTCTGACAGCCCGGGCAGTAGTTGGTCTCGCGGCCGCCGTGGACGATCCGCTGGATCGGCGCCCCACACGTCCGGCAGGGTTCGCCGAAGCGGCCGTGGACGGCCATGTCGGGATGGAACGCGGTCACCTTGGAAGGGAAGCCGTCACGGGTCTCGGCGATGCGCAGCGCGGTCCAGTGGGCGAGGACGTCGATCGCGGCTCGGTGGAGACGGGCCGCTTGCTCATCGTCGAGGTTCGTCGTCATCTGGGTGGGTGAGAGCCTCGCGGCGAAGAGGATCTCGTCGGCGAAGGCGCCGCCGATGCCGGCGAAGACCTTCGGGTCGGTGAGGGTGCGTTTGAGGGTGTGGCGTTCGGCTCGGAGTCGCCGGGTGAACGCGGCGGCGTCGATGCGGTCGACCTCGACGCCGCCCGGGTCGAGGGCAGCGAGCGCCTCGGCGCCGACGACCAGGTGCCAGGACGCACGGCGTTTCGAGCCGGCTTCGGTGACGAGCAGCGTCCCGTGTTCGAAGTAGAGGGCGGCGAGTCCCATCTTGCCGGGGATCCGGGCGGCGGGAGCGGCCCAGCGAAGCCGTCCGGCGACCCGCAGGTGGATGACGAGATGGCGGTCGCCGTCGAGGTGCAAGACGATCCGTTTGCCCATTCGGGAGACGCCCGTGACCCGGCGTCCGACGACGTCGTCGATGATCGGGTCGAAGGTGCGCAGCAGCGAGACGCTCTTCACGAGCACTCCGGTGACGGTGCGGTCGACGATCCGGGGCTCCAGCGCCGCCAGGTAGGCCTCGATCTCGGGGAGCTCAGGCACGGCCGGTCACCGGAAGAGGTCCTCGGACGCGGGACGGACGAGGTCGGTGGCTCGCCCCTCGCCACGGAGATCGACGCCGCGGACGACTGCCGCGGGAACGCGAGCCGCCTTGCCCATGACGAGGTCCGCCGCAGCGGCGATCTCGTCGACCACGGCGATCTCGGTCACCTCCAGGGTTCGGCCGTTCCCGTCGACGGTGCCGCGGAGGTCGACGACGGCGGGGAGACCCGAGATCCCGATCGCGACGTCGACGAGGCCTCGTCTCCACGGTCGGCCGAAGGTGTCGGTGACGACGACCGCCAGGTCGGTCCCCAGACGTCGCCGGAGGATCATGCGGAGACGGTGAGCGCTTCGGTCGGGGTCGACCGGGAGGAGGACCACGGAGCCGTCGTCGGTGTTCGAACGGTCGACGCCTGCGTTGGCGCAGATGAAGCCGTGACGGGTGACGGCGATCGTGAGGTCCCCTCGACGGCGGAGAACGGCGCTCGCTTCGTCTTCGACCGCGGCGCGGTACGCCGCGTCGTCGGGGGCGGCCCGGATCCGTCCCTCGGCCTTGGAGACGACCTTGTGGGTGACGACGAGCACGTCGCCGGGGACCGGCTCGAGACCCTGGGCGTCGATGCGGTCGGCGAGGATCGCGGCGAGGTCGTCTCCGGGTCTGATCTCCGGCACTCCGCCGATGGGGATGATGGTGACGGGCCCGGTCATGGAGCGATCGCCTCCAGGAGCCAGTGGGCGAAGCGGCGTCCGGCATCCGGTTCGGCGATACGGGTGTCGGTGACGTGGACCCGCAGACCGCGGTCCCGCAGCACGGCGGTATCGGTGTCGTCGCCGCGGTCGATCACGAGGTCCGTGATGACCCCGTGGTAGGCCTCGGCGATGCCGACATTGCCGGGGTGCAGACCCAGCCCCTCCATGACGCGGTCGGCAGGGCCTTTGAGGGGTCTGCCGCCGAACAGGGGACTGATGGCCACGGTCCGCTCGTGGGCGCGAACGGCGTCGCCGAGCTCATCGACGGCGAGGATCGGCCAGATCGACAGCGGAGGGTTGGATGGGGCGATGACCACCAGGTCGCTGGTGGCGACGGCGGCGACGATCCCCGGCGGCGGCTGGGCGGACGAGCCGCCTCGGAAGCGGAGATCGCGGACCGTGTCGCGATGGCCTCGCGCCACGAAATAGTCCTGGAACGTGAGCCAGCTCCCGTCGTCGATCCGCACGTCGGTGCGCAGCAGGTCGTCGGTGGCGGGCACGACCTCGGTGTCGGCGCCCAGGGTCGTGGCGATCCGCGACGTGGCGATCGACAAGGTGCCGCCGTGGGCGAGGATGTCGGTGCGGAGGAGGCAGGTGGCCAGGTCCCGGTCGCCGAGCCGGAAGCCGGTCTCGACGCCGAGCGCGGCGAGATGATCGAGCATCGTGAAGGTGTCGTCGGCGACCCCCCACCCATGCGGGCCTTGGATCCCGGCGAGGGTGTACACGACGGTGTCGACGTCGGGTGAGACATGGACGCCGTAGATGGTTTCGTCGTCTCCGACGTTGACGATGACGGTCAGCGAAGCGGCGGGGAGGGCGGACCGAAGCGCCCTGGCCATGCGCGCTCCACCGACGCCGCCCGACAGCAGGGTCACTCGCGGATTGCTGTAGGCGTGAGATCCTCCTTGAATGACAGCCTCCATGTCCCCCGAGGAACTTCCCCAGGCTTCCGTCGTCGCCGCCGTGCTCGCCGGCGACCCGACATCCGTCTCGACGACGATCGATGCGATCCGCCGGCAAGTGTACGGCCCGGTCCGGGTCTTGGTCGTCGGAGGTGACCGGACCGCTCGCCGTGTCGCAGAGGGCGAGCACGTCGAGTGGGTTCCGACGATCGGCTCGGTCATCGACACCTCCGGACCCGACGTGTCGCACCTGTGGATCGTCCGGGCCGGCGTGGTGCCTCGCCCCGATGCGCTGCTGTCGCTCGTGCGGGAGGCCGAGCGGGTCGGCGCCGGGGTGGCCGGCTCGAAGGTCCTCGATCGAGATCGGCCGCAGCGCCTCCTGTCGGTGGGCTTGGCGACGGACGTGTTCGATGTGCCGTTCACCGGTCTGGACGGCGATGAACGCGACCAGGGCCAGTACGACGTCGTTCGGGACGTGGCGGCCGTGTCCGGTTCGTCGATGCTGCTGCGACGGGACCTCGCCACCGGGCTGGGAGGTCCGGATCGTTCGATGGCGCCGACGGCCGCCGCGGTGGATCTGTGCCAGCGGGCTCGGTTGCGCGGGGCCAGGGTGGTGATCGTGCCGTCGTCGGAGGTCCTGGCACCCGAAGCCTCGGCCGGGGGGTGGCGCGAGGAGGCGGGACGGTTGCGCGCGGTGTCGAAGGTCTACGGGCCGGCCACCCTGGCATGGGTCCTTCCGCTGGCGCTGCTCAACGCCATCGTGGGTTCGGTGGTGGCGCCGCTGGCGGGACGCTGGACCCTGTGGGGTCACGTCAAGGCATGGTCGTGGTACCTGGTGCATCTCCCTTCGACGGTGGCGGCTCGCCGGCAGGCCCGCAAGGGGCGTCTGGCCGACGACGCGGAGCTGTTCCGGTTCCAGGTCGCCGGCCCGCTGGCGTTGAAGGCGCTCGTGTCGGAGGTGGCGGCCCTGGCACGCCGGAGGTTGCCGGGAGAGGAACGTCTCAGCATCGAAGCCATCGGTCGGGATCTGCGCCGCCCTGCCGTGGTGACGGCGCTGTTGGCGGCGGCGTTCGTGTTCCTGGCGACCAGGGCCATCTGGTCCGAGGGGCTTCCGGCGGTGGGCAGGTCGTTGCCGTTCCCCGACCCGGGCGGAGCGCTGCGGGCGTACGCCGGGGGATGGAATCCGGCCGGGCTGGGGAGCATCGACCCGCTTCCTCCGCTGATCGGGGCGATCGGTGTCGTCGAACGGTTGGCGTTCGGATCGCGACGCCTGGTCGAGTACGTGTTCGTCTTCGTGGCGTACGGCGTCGGGCTGTTGGGCATGACCCGGCTGTTGCGTACGTGGTCGATCCGCACCGTGGCGGCGGTGTTGGGCGGTGTGGTGTACGTCGCCGGGCCCCTCGCTCAGGGTGTGGCGGCCACCACGTCGCTCGGCGCCTTGTTCGCCATCGGGATCCTGCCATGGGCGCTGCGAACCGCGTGGCTGCGGTGGCCGGCGGAGACGGCGGGCCGGGTGGGCCGGGTGGCGACGGTGACGATGCTCGTCGGACTGGTCGGGGTGCTCGAGCCGATGGCGCTGCTGGCACCTGCGGCGATGGTGGTGGTGGGGCTGGTGTTCCTTCCCTTCCGGGCGACGTTGCGGTCGCTGGCGCTGATCGTGGTGGGGACGGCCGGTGGCGTCTTGATGCTCTTCCCCTGGGCGGGTCGAGTGGATCTCCAGCACTACCTGACCGATGGCTCCTTCTTCTGGTCGACCTCCCCCGTGGTGCTCGTCGCTGCCGGGTTGCTGGTGCTCTCCGCCCTCGTGGGTCTCCCCTCGTCCCTGGCGGGCGTCTCGGCATGGGGCGCGGTGCTGGCGGCCGCTTCGGTCGCAGTCGCCAGGCTCGCGGATCTCGATGTGGGTCTGGTGGTCGTGGCCGTGGCCCTGGCGGTCGGCAGTCTCGGTCTCGGGGCCCTGGTCGGTGCGGCGGTGGAGGGCCTTCTTCGGGTCGATGAGGTCGTCGGGTGGCGGCGTGGTGTCCTGGCACTGGGTCTGGTCGGGGTGACGGTTCTGGTGGCGGCGTCGATGGCGCCGTTGCTGGCAGGCCGAGCCGGGCTCCCTGGCGATCGTCTCCACGCCGCCTTGGACTTCACCGTGGCTCGTCCAGGGGACCCGGCGGCGTCCCGGGTGCTGCTGGTGGGGGATCCGGCCGTCATCCCCGGCGACAGTCGCCCGTTCCGGGGCTCGGCCTATCGCGTCGTGTCGGCGCCGATGCCGGCGTTGTGGGAGCTGGACCTCGGAGATCCCCACTCGGGTGATGCCGCGCTGGCAGCGGCGCTGACCGCCATCGTCGACCAGGAGGTGCTCAGGGGAGGCGAGGTGCTTGCATCGTTCGGCATCCGGTGGATCGTCGTGCTGGCCGAACGGGGCGACACCGACCAGACCGAGCCGTGGAAGACGGTCCTGGGCCGGCAGCTCGACCTGGTGCCGCTGGGCGGCGGGTTGCGCGACGTCACCTTCGCCAACGAGGCGGACGCGTTCCGGGCGGTCGCCTCCGACGGGTCGCCGTGGTCGTGGCGGGCGGGGCACTACGAGGGCGACCCGATCCCCGGGGGTCGGGTCGTGGTCGCCGAGAACCCGGATCCCCGCTGGGGTCCGCCGCCGTGGACGCAGGTGGACTGGCGCAACGAGGTCGCGGCCGAGACGGGAACCGTGTCGTTCGGGGCCTTGCCGGAACGGCGACTCCAGGCGTACGCGGCGTTCGGATGGTTCGTGTTCCTCGCCGCGGTGGCGTTGTGGGGGAGGAGGTCGCCGTGAGGAGGATCGTCGCGCTGGCGGCGGTGGTGGTGCTGGCCGCGGTGGCGGTGACGGCCACCGGACCCGGTGCGCCCTCGGGGCCCGACTTCGGCACGGACACGACGGTGGATGCGGGCGATGCCGTGAGCCGGACCAGCGCCTGGTAC